>JASHOI010000144.1 GCA_030041195.1 Streptosporangiaceae bacterium
GGGCGGGGGAGCCGAGCGGGCCGGGGCCGACGGGGAGGGCGCGGCTCAGCCGTCGAGGGTGACCGGGATCCCGCCGGCGATCATGGTGCCCGGCGGGCACAGCCAGGTCATGGCCTCAACCTCCAGCCGGCCAGCCTGCACAGCGGGGTCGGTGTTGGCCAGATCCCTGGCCCGGCCGACCGACTCGGTCGCGAAGATCGCTATCCCGCGCAGTGCCTCGTCCGGCTGGTCGAGCACGGGGCCGTTGCTGACAACATGGCCCGCCTCGCGCATCCGTGCGTAGAACGCCAGGTGGTCGCGCTGGATCCGCTCCGCGGTCGCGTCGTCGTAGCTCGGCGCGTCATCGGGCGTGCGCAGCAGGATGAGCTGGAACCCGTGCAGGTCGATGGCCATGGCCTCATCTTGTCGCGCGCGGTGCTACAGCCGCCAGACCAGCAGCCGGCCGACCCTGAACGCCGGGCGGCCGAACAACTCGGAAAGCACCGGCCCGAGCCGGGACCGCCGCCGCAGGACATCGATGACCGCGGCCGGGCGCCAGTACCGGAGATCGGCCCGTAGCTGCGCCAGGGACCGGCGCGCCGAGGGCACCCGCCCTGCCCAGAGCGGGTCCAGGTACTTCGCGTCGGCCCCGGCGGGTCCCGGGCTGACCCTGGTCCGCCCAGCCCGGTCCGGCCCGAGGAAGTACCCGCCGATCAGCGAGGCGGGTTCGCCGGTGTCCGCCTGCCAGCGCATCGGCTGAGTGAAGTGCTCGTCCGGAATCGGGACGACGAGCACCCGCGTGCCAGGCGCGAGCCGCAGCCGGGCAAAGGCCGCCTGCCAGCCGGCCGGAACCGGGCTGGCCGGCGCCACGGCGAACGGCAGCGGGGTAAGCGGCAGCACCGCCAGCACGGCGATCGCGACCGCCAGGTGCCCCCGGCGCCAGTCCGTGGACCGCGCCGCCGCCTCGCGCGCCCGGTCCAGGGAAAACGCCAGCACCGCCGCGGCGGCGCCGTCGGCGACGACGGCGAGCCGGTCCGGGATCAGCTGGCCGAGCACCGGCAGGCCCTGCAGCCAGTGCCAGGGCAGGAACGGGCCGACGACCCGGTAGCTGTCGCCGATGCTGACAAGTTCGAGCGCCGCGAAGGTCATGGCCATGACCCGGACCGGCAGGTGCCGCCAGTAGCGGATCGCCGCGGCCACGAGCACCGCGAGCAGCGGCCAGCCAAGGTAGCCAAGGTACTCGGTCATGTGCGCGGGATAGCTGGCCGCGGCGGCGGCGCTGGCCGCCGTGTGGAACAGCAGGTCCCCTGGCGGGGTCACGAACACGGCGGGGTGCGTGGAGAGGTAGCTCGTGTAATGCGTGAACCTGGGGTCATAGCGCTCCCTGAGCGAGCCGCGGAACTGCGCCCACAGCGCATGCCCGCAGATCAGGACCATGACCGCGGCCCCGGCCGCGATGCCGGCCGCAGTATCGCGGGCCCGAACGCTGACGCCCCGTGGCTGATTGGCCACCAGCACCAGCACCAAGATCAGGCCGGCCAGCGCGGTGTCGGACAGCATCTCCTCGCCGGTGAACAGCTGGGCTGCGGCCAGCAGGCCGAGCCAGGCACCGGCGCGCACGGCGTTGCCGCGCCCGGTGACGATTCGCGCCACGGCGTCGATAATCAGCGGCGGCAGCACCGCGAACTGCACGTTGTAGTGGCCGATGCCGGAGTTCAGCAGCGCCGGGGAGAAGCCGTAGACCGCGCCGCCGATGGCGGCTGCCGTCGTGCTGACGCCCCACCGGCGCAGTACTAGGAACAGGCTGGCCGCGGACCCGGCGAACCCCAGCGTGAGCAGCAGGGTCAGGGTGGTCTGCGGCCCGGCCAGCAGCGTGACCGGGGCCAGCAGCACTCCGGGCAGCAGCAGCGACGTGTTCCACATCATGCTGACGCCGTGCGGCGCGTTCATCGCCGCCGTGGTCAGCGCCGGGAGCCTGCCATGGGCAATCGCGGTCGCCTCGTAGCGCATGAACCAGGCGAACAGGTTGACGTCCTGGGCGTCGCCGACCTGGGCCCGCCCGGCCGGGTCGACCCACAGCCGCCAGGTCACGGCCACTGCGCCGAGTAAGTAACAGGACGCGATCAGCCACGGGGTCAGCGTTCCGGCCCTCTGGCGTGGTCGGTCACCGACCCGGGCTGATTCCACCGCAGGTGCGACGAGGCTCACGATCTCTCCAGAATCCCTTGCGTAATCGGGCAGTCACGAAGAGTAGCGCATCATTCGCCGCGGCAATCGGGACTTGGCCAATCACGTCGGGCAATGCTCACTCTTACCGCGGCGCCAGGCAGCTCAAGCCGCCATTGCCGGCCCGGTCGGGCACAATCAGGGCGAGGCCGCGGTCACGGGTGGGGAGGATCGTTTTGACGGAGGCACAGTGGCGAGGCTGGCTCGCGGCGATCGCGGCCACGCTGGTGACCACCGGGCTGGTGGTCGCCGACATCGACGACGGCGGGCTGCGGCACTGGTGGTCCGGTCACGCGCTGACCACCGATACCGTGTCCGGCCTGCTCGTGCTGCTGATCACGCTCCAGGTGGTGAACCAGGTGGTCCGCAGGCGCCAGATCAAAGACAGGTCGCAGGCGGTCGCGGCGCAGGCGGCGATCATGATGGCCCAGGCGAACCGGGCGTCCAGCGCGGTGTCGTCCGCGCTCGACGGTTCGGGCAACCGCGACAGCGCGTCCGACGAGCTCCGGACCTACATGATGATGCTGCTGGTCGGTGCGCCGGTGCTGATCGACGGGCGGGTCTCCCGGACCTTCCTGGAGCAGGCCCAGCGTCTCGGCGGTGAGATGGCTCGCGTGCTGACCACGATGGCCAGGGCGCACGGCTCCGAGCACGCGCCGAAGGCGCCGGACACCCGGCTCAACGACGCGATCGCGCAACTCCGGACTGCGGTGGCGCCGCTGCTGCAGCCGCTCGACCTCAGTGAGCTGGTCGCGGCCGGCGTGAATGACCAGGGCTCCTCGGAGCAGAGCCCCTGACAGCCCGGCGGTCGGAGTACCGTCGGGACATGGCGCCTGCACCGATGATCATTCCGCCGCAAGCCGCCGGGGCGCCCGGCGTGGGGATACGGGGCGCGGCCCTCGTCATCCAGAACTGGTCGGCTGGGGGAGAGGCACATGAGGTCGCGCCCCTGCACGTGCATCGCTCCGACGATGAGGCGTGGCACGTCATCTCCGGGGCGCTGCGGTTCCGGTTCGCCGACGAGGTGATCACCGCCCCGGCAGGTTCGACCGTGCTCGTGCCGGCCGGTGTCGCGCACACGTTCGGCAACGCCGGGCCGGAGCCGTCGCGGTACATAATCATCCTGCCCGCGCGGCTGGACGAGCTGATCACCAGGCTGCATGAGTCCGAGCCAGCCGAGCACCCGGCGATCTACCGCAGGTACGAGTCTGAGCTCCTGGAATGACGCAGCGGGCCTCCTTCACCACGCACGTTGTCGACATCGGCGACGGCGAGGTGGTCAAGCGATTCCGCTCCTGGGACCGCGGCGAGCACCTGCGCGAATGGCAGGCCCTGACGCTGCTGGCCAGGTATGCGCCGGACCTGGCGCCCGCGCCGCTGGGCGCCGAGCTGACGTCGGTCCCGCCGTGCGTCCGGATGTCCCGCGTCGCGGGACGGCCGCTGGACGGACAGACGGTCACGCCCGGCCACCTGGACGCGGTGGCCGCCGCGATCGGCCGGCTGCATGCCGCGGTTCCCCGGGACGTGCTGGCCGGCCTGCGGCCGCAGCCCTGGCTTGCCGCTGGTGCGGTCAACCGGATGCGGTCCATCGTTGCCGGGAGGCGGGCGGCCGGGGGCGACGACCTGCCGAGCGCCGCGTTCGGCGCGGGGATGCGCTGGCTCGGCCAGGCCGCGGACCCGCGGCCCGAGCCGGCCAGCGTCGTGTTCGGCCAGGGCGACGGGAACCTGGCCAACTACCTGTGGGACGGCGAGCGGGTGCGCCTGGTCGACTTCGAGGACTCGGGCCGCAGCGACAGGGCCTACGAGCTCGCGGCGTTCGCCGAGCACGTGTCGGTCTGGCACGACGCCGGGGTCGAGACCGGCCCGCTGCTCGGCCGGTTCGAGCTCACCGGGGCGGAGCGCGCGCGGGTACTTTTCTTCCGCCGGGGGTTCGCGTTCTACTGGCTGCTCAGGCTCCTCGGCCAGCCCGGGAATCGCGCGGACACGCTGCATCGCCAGGCCGGCCGGCTGCTCGCCGTTCTCGATAACTGAACCCCAGCCCAAGGGAGGCGGGCCGCGCGGCCCTGGATAACCCGGATCTGGCGCCAGGCAATGAGGTTCCCTGCTGGACGTAATATCGGCTCGATTCCGCGGGCAGTTTGGTATGGCAAAAAGCTAAATTCCGCTCGTGTCCGCCGATCAACTCCGCGCGCCCGGGATTGCCGGGCCCGCGCTGCCCGGGCAAGCCTCCGGCCGCAGCGTTCGGGCGCTGCTCGCCGAGCTCTTCCCGGTGCCGGCCGGGCCGCCAGCCCGGCCGGCCGTCGCCGCGCGCTGGGCGTCTCTCGCGATCCGGCTCGCGGCGATCGCCGCCGGGACGCTCCTGCTGCTGGTCCGCATTTCCGGCAGGCCAGCCTGGGACGGCATCAACGCGGAGGACGTCGACGTCTTCCTGGCCCAGGCTCTCGCGCACCCCTGGCAGCTGCAGTCGTACGGGGGATACCTCGAGCTGGTCCCGCGGCTGATCGGCCAGATCGTCTCGCTGCTGCCGATCCGGTACGCGGCGGCCGGGTTCGCGGTGGGCGGTGCCCTGATCGCATCCGGGTGCGGGTTATTCGCTTACGACGCCAGCGCGGCGCTGATCAGCTCCCGTTGGTTCCGCGTCCTGCTCGGCCTCTCTGTCCTGCTGCTGCCTGTTGCGCAGCTCGAGATTGCCGACAACGGCGTCAATACCCCGTTCTACCTGCTGATCGCGCTGTTCTGGGCGGTACTGTGGCGCCCGCGCTCGTGGGCCGGTGCGTCTGTCGCCGCGATCGTCGGGTTCGCCACGGTTGCCTCCAGCCCCCTGGCCTTCCTCTTCGCGCCCCTGCTCGTGGCCCGCGCCCTGGTGGTGCCGCGCCGGATCCGCGAGCATGCCGTGACCGTCGGCTGGGCGATCGGCTGCCTGGTGCAGATCCCGTTCATCCTGACGAGCCAGGTATCGCGGACCGCGCACCCGGTGCCTGCCTACGCGGTCACATACTTTGCCCACGACGTGGTCCTGCCGGCGCTCGGCTGGCATCTGGCCTGGCAGCTGCGCGCCGCAGTCGGGCTGAGCGGCGCCACGATGATCGTCGGCGGCTTGCTCGCCGTGATCCTGGGCCTTGCGCTGGTCACGCAGGCCAGGCGATGCAGGGTGTTCGTGGTAACCGCCGCGGCAACCGCCCTTGTGTTCGCGTTCGTCGCCGCGGCCCTCTCCTGGCTGCCGAGCCAGCCGGTCACTCTCGGGATGGAGCCTGGCGCCCGGTACTCAACCGTTCCCATCCTGCTGTTTGACGCCGGGGCGATCGTGACCGCAGACGCCTGTGCCCGCCGGTGGGGTGCCCGGCCCTGGACCGTGGTCGCAGTGACCGCCCTGGTGGCGCTGCTGGCGGTCGGCTGGGTCAGCGACTTCCGCTACCCGGTGAGCCACAACAGGGGACCCGCCTGGGCGCTGACGGTGAACACGTGGCTGCACGACTGCCAGCAGGGCCCCGGCAAATCGATCACTGTGACGTCGGGCGCCTGGTTCGGCAAGGCCCCCGTGACCACGTTCAGCTGCTCGAGCATGCGTCGCTGACTGCTAGCCGCCGGCCGCGGCGTCGTGGGCCTCGACCAG
Organism: Streptosporangiaceae bacterium; assembly: GCA_030041195.1. The sequence continues at coordinate 5,819 of JASHOI010000144.1, forward strand.
GGCGAACATCGCGTCGGAGAAGCGGCGGGTGAGCCGGGCGAGCGCTGCCCGGTCGCGCTCGCTCCAGCCGGCCAGCGCCTCATCGAGCAGCCGGCGCCGGCCCTGGTTGACCGCCTGGACCACCCGGTGACCCTCCGGCGTGAGCTCGGTGCCCGATATTCCGTTCATACTGAACGGAATTGCGGCCGGAGGGCAGGAGTTCACGATGGGCCCGCAGCTGATCCACGCCGCCGTGCTGCACGGAACCGGCCAGACGCCGCGCTACGAGCCGTTCCCGGCACCGGTGGCCGGAGACGGCGAGGCGGTCGTGACCGTTGCGGCGGCGGCGCTGAAGCCGTCCGACCGGCTCATGGCCAACGGCGTGCACTACGCCCCGGCCAACTTCCCCCAGGTGGCCGGTCTCGACGGGGTGGGCCGCCTGGCGGACGGCACCCGTGTGGCGTTCTTCCTCCCGCAGCAGCCCTACGGCGGCATGGCCGAGCAGGCGCTGGTGCGCGCCGGTGTGTGGCTCCCCGTTCCCGGCGGCGCGGATGATGTCACCGCCGCGGCGTTCCTCAACCCCGGCCTGGCCGCCTGGAAGGCGCTGGTCTGGGAGGGCGAGCTGGCGGCCGGCCAGACGGTGCTGGTGCTCGGCGCGACCGGCACGTCGGGCCGGATCGCCGCGCAGCTCGCCACGCGCCAGGGCGCGCGGGTCGTCGCGGCCGGACGCAACCAGCGGGTTCTTGATGATCTGCGCGCCCGCGGGGCCGACGCCGCGATCCGGGTCGGCCGGCCGCGCGATGAGCTGGCCGCGGCGATCGCCGCCGAGGGTCCCTACGACCTGATCGTGGATTACCTGTGGGGTGCCCCGGCCGAGGCGGTCTTCGCGGCGCTGGCCGGCACCGGCGGCGCGGCGGAGCGGATCCGCTACGTGCTGGTCGGCATCAGCGCCGGCGAGGTCGCCGGCCTGCCCGCGATCACCCTGCGCAAGGCCCCGGTCCAGCTTTTCGGCAGCGGGATCGGCGGCCGGGCCGGGCTCGCCGAGCCCGCGACCGCCTACGAGAGCCTGCTCAAGCTCGCGGCCGCCGGGGAGATCACCCTCGACGTGGACCGCGTGCCGCTCGCCGACGTCGAGAAGGCGTGGGCGCGAGCGGACAGCGGGCGGCGCGTGGTTTTCGTGCCCTGACCGCGCCGGTCAACGGGTTAGCCTGTCGTCGTGAAGCCCGCGCGCGCCCGGTACGACGGCCACTCCGAGTGGTACGACGAGAGGTTCGGCGCCTTCTCCTACGAGGAGGAAACGGCGTTCCTGCGGGACCGGCTCGGCGTCGGCCACGGCCAAATCTGCCTGGACGTGGCGTGCGGCACCGGCCTGCACGCACGGACCGTTGCCGACGCGGGCTACCGCGCCGTCGGGTTCGACATTTCCGCAGATCAGCTGCGTTTTGCCCGGCGCAGGATGCATGCCGCGGTGCGGGCCGACGCCAGCCTGCTCCCGGTACGGGACGAGGCGGTTGGCCTGGCGCTGGGGATGTTCTTCCACACCGACGTCGCGGACTTCGCCGCGGTGGTCCGGGATGTGGCGCGGTGCCTGCGCCCCGGAGGGCGCTTCATCTACGTCGGCCTGCATCCCTGTTTCCTCGGGCCGTTCGTCAACCGCATGACCGAATCCGCGGATCTCGGCCTGCGCTTCATGCCGGGATACGGCGACGTGGGCTGGGCCGACCACGGATCCGGCGACGGCTCGGGCCTCGGGGGGCGGGTCGGGTTCCACCACAAGACCCTGGCCGGGTTCTTTGCCGCGATCACGGACGCCGGCCTCAACCTCCGTGAGGTGCGTGAGATCTGCGGTGGCGGGGTGGTGCTGCCCAGGAACGTGGCGGTCGTCGCGATCAAGTCCGGCACACGCGCTATGGGTGATTTATCCCGGTAGATTTTCGTGCCACACTCGCCGCATGGGACCCCGGCAAGAGATCCGCGTCCGCCGGTACCGTCCCGGCGACCGTGACCGGGCGGTGCTGTTAGCGCCGAGACTCACCGAGGGTGCCGCCTACTGGCGGGACCCGGCCGACACGCTGCGCGCGGTCGAGGCCGCGGTGCGCGGGGCGATCGACTCGTTCCGGACGCCTGGCCACGCCGTGTTCGTGGCCACGGCCGGCGACGACATCGTCGGGCTCGTGACGGTCAGCGAGCGGATCAGTTTCACCGGAGAGCGCGAGGCCTACGTCGGCTGGCTGGCCGTGCAGGCCGGGATGGAACGGCGCGGCATCGGCAGCACGCTGATGAGCGTGGCCGAGAAGTGGGCGGCCGACCGCCGCCTGTCCTGCGTCACGCTGGAGACCGGCGCGGCCAACCACGCCGCGCGGAGCCTGTACCGGGCGCTCGGCTACGACGAAGAGGACATCCGGCTCACCAAGCATTCGCTGATACGGAAAGACCAGTGACCCGCCGATGCCGGACCTGAGCCACGCGTCGACCTCCGCACTGGTCGTCGCCTGCGTCGTCGCGGGCGTCCTCGCGTTCATCGTGGGCGTCGCGGCCACGGCGGTGATCAGGAGGTTCGCCCGGCGCCATCATGTGCGCGTGGATCGACGGCCGGTCTGGAGGGCACCGCTGACGCTGCTGATTGTCGTCCTGGCGGTTCGCGCGGTCCTGCTAGGGGCCGTTACGCAACGCCCCTGGGCCGGTCGCGTCTGCTATGTGCTCGGCCTGGCTGCGATCGCCATCGGCGGGTGGCTGCTCACGGTCGTGGTGCTCGCGATCGAGCGGGCACTGCTGGCGCGCCATCCCGACGCGGGGCTCGAGGACCGCCGCTCTCGCCACGTCCGTACGAAGATCATCCTGGCGGCCCGGGCTACCCAGGCGCTGGTCGTCGCGGTCACCGTCGGCGCGATGTTGTGGACGGTCCCGGCCCTGCGCGACGTGGGCGCCGGCCTCCTCGCCTCGGCTGGGCTGGTGGGCGTGATCGTCGGGCTGGCCGCGCAGACCACGCTGGGAAATCTGTTCGCCGGCCTGCAGATCGCCTTCACCGACGCGATCCGGATCGACGACATCGTGGTCGTGCAGGGGCAGCGCGGCCGCATCGAGGAGATCACGCTCACCTACGTGGCGGTGCGCGCCTGGGACAACACAACGAGCATCCTGCCGTGCACGTACTTCACCACCACCCCGTTCCAGAACTGGACGCACAAGGCCGCCCGGATCAGCGGGGTCGTGGAGATCGGTGTCGACGCCCGCGCGCCGCTCGATCCGCTCCTTGACGGCGTGCGCGCGGAACTCGGCCGGATCCTTGCGGACTCGCCGCTGGCGGCCGGACAGGGCGGTGCCGTGCACGTCGAGGAAGCGGTTGGCCCGTCGGTGCGGCTGGCCGCCGTGGTGACCGCCGTGGATGGCGACGCGGTCGCGCCGCTGTGCCGGGAGGTGCGGGAACGGCTCGTCACGTTCCTGCAGCAGAACTACCCGGATGCGCTGCCGGGCCGGCCGGGACAACCAGCATCGCCGCGGGCGAACACCTCGCAGCCGCGACGGGGCCAGGGATAGCGGAGCCGGAGCGGCTGGCGGACCCGGTGCCGCCTCACCCGTGTGGGGTGAGGCAGCCGGGCCGGTCCCGGCCGATGCTTGCTGCATACGCGAGATAGCGCCGGGTTTGCCTGCCTTGCGAGCTGGACGGCCGCCGCCCGGCGCTCCGGATGCTGTGCAGCGAGGGGCGCGATGAGCGATCTGCCGTTTGCGGACCAGACAGACTTCGAGAACGCAGAGCGGGGATTCGTTGATGCGCTCGACCCGTGCGTGGTCAACGCCGCCGACGGCCGGGTGGTGTGGGACCTGGAGGCGTACCGGTACCTGGATGGCGACTGCCCGCCCACCGTGCACCCAAGCCTGTGGCGGCAGGCGCAGCTCTGCGCGAAGCACGGCCTGTTCGAGGTGACTTCCGGGATCTACCAGGTCCGAGGCCTCGACCTGTCGAACATGACGATCGTCGAGGGCGACACGGGCGTGATCGTGATCGACCCGCTGATCTCCGCCGAGACCGCCGCGGCCGCCCTCGCCCTGTACCGGAAGAACCGCGGCGACCGCCCGGTGACCGGCGTGATCTACACCCACTCACACGTGGATCATTTCGGTGGCGTGAAAGGCGTGCTGCCCGGCGGAGCCGGGGACGCCCCGATCCTGGCCCCGGAAGGCTTCCTGGAACACGCGGTATCGGAGAACGTCTACGCGGGCGGGGCGATGACCCGCCGGGCGCTCTACATGTACGGCGACCTGCTGGACCGCAGCCCCACCGGACAGGTCAGCACCGGCCTGGGGATCGCGACCTCGGAGGGCACGGTGGGCCTGATCGCCCCGACCGTGGACATCACCCGCACCGGGCAGGAGGAGACCATCGACGGGGTGCGGATCGTGTTCCAGATCACGCCCGGCACCGAGGCGCCGGCCGAGATGAACTTCCACTTCCCGGGCCGCCGCGCGCTGTGCATGGCCGAGAACGCCACCCACAACCTGCACAACCTGCTGACCCTGCGCGGCGCCCTGGTCCGCGACCCTCGGGTCTGGTCCCGCTACCTGGACCAGGCCATCGAGCTGTTCGGCGCCGACTCCGACGTGGCGTTCGCGTCGCACCACTGGCCGACCTGGGGCACCGAGAACCTCGTCCGGTACCTGTCCCAGCAGCGCGACCTGTACGCCTACCTGCACGACCAGACGCTGCGGTTGCTGAACAACGGGGCCACCGGAACGGAGATCGCCGAGGAGATCCGGCTGCCGCCGGAGCTGGAGTCCGCGTGGCACGCACGCGGCTACTACGGGTCGGTCAGCCACAACGTCAAGGCCATCTACCAGCGGTACCTGGGCTGGTTCGACGGGCACCCGAGCTCGCTGTGGGCGCACCCGCCGCAGGCAGCGGCCACCCGCTACGTCGACGTCATCGGCGGCCAGCAGGCCGTGCGGGACAAGGCGCTGTGCTACGCGGACGCAGGCGACCTGCGCTTCGCGGCCGAGCTGCTCAAGCACGCGGTGTTCGCCGACCCGGGCGACACGGACGCACGGGAGGCGCTGGCCGGGATCTATGAGAGGCTCGGCTACGGATCGGAGAACGCGACCTGGCGCGGCTTCTACCTCACCGGCGCGCTGGAGCTCCGCGACGGTCCCAAGCCGTCCCCGCTCGGTGACCTTGGTGCGGACATGGGCGGTGCGCTCACCATCGAGCAGCTCCTCGAGACACTGGCGATCCGGGTCAATGGGCCGCGCGCCGCCGCCGATTCGCTGGTGATCGAGTGGCGGTTCACCGACACCGGCACCGAGGTCCGGCTCACCCTGTCCAACGGCGCGCTGATCCCGACCGTGAACCCGAAGACCCGGGTCAAGGCCGACCTGACGCTGAGCCTCACCAAGCCGCAACTGCTCGGCCTGCTGGCCGGACGCGGCCTGGACGGGATCGGGCACACCGGCGATCCCGCGGTGCTGAGCAGGCTGCTGGCCCTGCTCGATACCCCCGACCCCGCCTTCCCGATCGTCACACCGTGACCGCCGGGGCAAGCGCCGGCTAAGGGGAACGGCGATGCTGTGGTCGCGCCTTCCGGTCTTCACCTCGCTGCACGGCTACCGGCCCGGATGGGCACGCGGCGACCTTGTCGCGGGCCTGACCGTGTGGGCGGTGCTGGTGCCCGAGGCGCTGGCGTACGCGTCCATCGCCGGAGTGTCGCCGGTCGTCGGCCTCTACGCGGCACCGGGCGCGCTGATCTTCTACGCCGCGTTCGGCAGTTCACGGCACCTGGTCGTCGGCCCGATGGCGGCCACGGCCGCCCTGTCCGCCGCGGCTGTGGGGGAGGTGGCGGCCGGCCACTCCGGGCAGTTCGCGGTCCTGACCGTGACGCTGGCGCTCACCACCGGACTGGTCGCGCTGATCGCGGGGCTGCTGCGGCTGGGGTTCGTCGCGAACTTCATTTCCGAGCCGGTGCTGAAGGGGTTCATCGTCGGCCTGGCGCTGACCATCATCGTGGGCCAGGTGCCCAAGCTGCTCGGCGTGGGAAAGGGATCGGGGGACTTCTTCGATCAGCTGTGGTACCTGCTGGCGCACCTCGGCGACGCGAAATGGCTGACGGTCGTCGTCGGCCTCGCTTCGCTGGCCGTGGTGCTGGTGCTGCGCCGGTTCGTGCCGCTCGTGCCCGCCCCGCTGGCGGCGGTGCTCCTCGGGATCATCGCGGTGCACACGTTCGGGTTAGACGCCCACGGGCTGGATATCGTCGGCCACATCACCGGCGGGCTGCCGTCGTTCGGCCTGCCGCACGTGCCAGCGGCGGACTACCTCAAGCTCACCGGATCGGCCGCAGGCGTGATGCTCGTCGGCTTCGCCGAAGGCCTGGGCGCGGCCAAGACCTACGCGGCCCGCGACGGTTACCAGATCTCGCCGAACCGCGAGCTGATCGGCCTCGCCGCGGCGAACCTGGCGTCCGGGCTGTCCAGCGGCATGGTGGTCAACGGGTCGCTGTCGAAGACCGCGGTGAATGGCTCGGCCGGGGCCAGGACGCAGGCGTCCGGCCTGATCGTCGCCGTGCTGACGGTGCTGACGCTGCTGTTCCTCACCGGCCTGTTCGAGGACCTGCCCGAGGCGACGCTGGCCGCGGTGGTGATCGCGGCGCTGATCGAGCTGGTGGACTTCGCCGCGCTGCGGACGCTGTACCGGTCGTCCAGCGCGCGTCTCGGGAAGATCTACGGCATCGCCGCCCGGGCGGATTTCATCGCCGCGGTCGCCGCGATGCTCGGGGTGCTGGTCTTCGACACCCTGCCCGGGCTGGTCATCGGGGTGGCGGACTCGCTCCTGCTGCTGCTGTACCGGGTGTCCCGGCCGCATGTCGCGGTGCTCGGGGAGATCCCCGGCAGCGGCGGCCAGTGGGCCGACGTGGATCACCACCCTGGCGACCGGACCGCTCACGGGGTGGCCGTGCTGCGGGTCGAGTCGGGGCTGTTTTTCGCCAACGCCGACTACGTGCGCGACGCGATCGAGCGCGCCGCCGCAGCCGACGGCATCTCGGCGGTGGTGCTGGACTGCGAGACCATGCCGTCCGTCGACGTGACCGCGGCCCGGATGCTCAGCCAGCTGGCCGGCGACCTGCGGACCCGGGGGGTGCGGCTGGTGCTGGCCGGTGAGATCGGCCAGGTCCGCGACATGCTCGCCGCGGCCAGCGGCCACGACGGCACGCCGGAGCACCGCCGGACGGTGCCCGAAGCCGTCCGGGCGGCCCAGGCCGGACCGCCCACGCCGGTCGCCGGCGAGTCTCCGTGAGGAGGAGTGATGGGTAAGGCGATCGGCGGATCGCTTCCGCTGGCGGTCGGGATCGCGCTCAGCCCGATCCCGATCATCGCGGTGGTGCTGATGCTCACCAGCCGCAAGGCCAGGGTCAACGGCCCGGTCTTCGTCCTTGGCTGGCTGATCGGCCTGGGGATCGTCGGCGCGATTGTGCTGTCGATCGCGGGGCCGGCCCAGGCCAGCACGTCCGGCTCCCCGGCCGCCTGGCTGAGCTGGGTCAAGATCGTGCTCGGCGTCCTGCTGTTGCTGGTCGCGGTGCGGCAGTTCCGCGGCCGGCCCCGCGGCGACGAACAGCCGCAGATGCCCAAGTGGATGGCGAGGATCGACGAGACCACCCCGCTCGCCGCGCTCGGTCTTGCCGCGGTGCTGTCCGGCGCCAACCCCAAGAACCTGCTGCTGGCCGTGGGCGGCGGCGCCGCGATCGCGCAGACCGGTATCTCCGGCGGGCAGCAGGCGATCGCCTATCTGGTCTTCGCTCTCATCGGCACGCTCGGCGTTGGCATCCCCGTGCTGATCTACTTCGCGCTGGGCAAACGCTCGCAGCGGCTGCTCGGCGAGGTGAAGGACTGGATGAGCCGGCACAACGCCGTCATCATGACCGTGCTGTGCCTGATCATCGCGGCCAAGCTGATCGGAGACGCGATCAGCTCGCTGGCGGGCTAGCGCCCGGCGCCGACCTTCGGCTCATCCATGCCGGGTGATTTTTGGCCGCCGGACGTCAGGCAGCCTGATGCCATGGCCCTAGATCAGCTACCGAGCTGGCGTGAGACGGCTGCCAGGCAGGCGATCGTGGAGTTCGTCGCGGCCGTGACCGACGCCGACTCGGCCGACTTCGCTCCGGAGCCGGAGCGGATCGCGGTGTTCGACAACGACGGCACGCTGTGGACCGAACAGCCCGTGTACGCCCAGCTGGCTTTCGCACTGGACCGGGCGGCCGAGCTGGGTCATCCGACGACTCTGGATCAGCTTCGTTCCGCGGGCGTGCCGGCCGTGCTCGACCTGGTCAAGCTCACCCATGCCGGTGTTACCACCGATGAGTTCGACACCGTGTGCCGGCGCTGGCTCGCCTCGGCCCGGCACCCGCGCTTCGCCCGTCCCTACCCGGCGGTCGTCTACCAGCCGATGCTCGAGCTGCTCGCCGTGCTGGCCCGCAACGGCTTCAGCTGCTGGATCTTCTCCGGCGGCGGCACCGATTTCATGCGGTCCTGGGCGGCCGACGTCTACGGCCTGCCGCCACACCGGGTCATCGGCAGCGTGGGCGCCACCGAATTCAGGATTGGCCAGCGCGGCCCCGAGCTCGTCAAGAGCGCTGCCGTTCAGGTCATCAACGACGGGCCGCAAAAGCCCGGGTCCATCCATACCCACGTCGGCCAGCGACCGATGCTGGCCGCCGGGAACACCGACGGTGACCTGGCGATGCTCGAGTGGACCGCGGCCGGCCCGCGCCGGACCCTGCAGCTGGTCGTGCGTCATACCGACGGTGAGCGCGAATACGCCTATGACGTCGATCCCATCCTGGGAAGCGGCAACGAGCAGATCCTGGCCGCCGCCGCCGAGCACAAGTGGACCGTGATCGACATGGCCGCGGACTGGTCGGCCGTCCATCCGCCGTTTCCCTAGCACGCCTCGGCGTCGGCCCGCCGCCGAGAACCCTGTCATAGCCTTGGCCGTCGCACGCCACGGGCGATGGCCGTGGTCACGACCCTGCGTACCGCTTCGGCCTCCGGCGGGGTGTTGTCCCGGCTGGCCCACAGCAGGTGGACGGTGCCGATCAGCATCGGCGCGAGCATGTCGACGTCGGCATTGGACTCGAGACGGCCGAGCTCGCGCTCGGCGGCCAGGTAGGAGGTGACCATTTCGATCGCCTCGGTCAGCACCGGCACGCCGGCCGGCCAGGCCTCGCGCAGCCGGGCCCGCAGGCTGTCCCGCGAGCTGACCAGCGGGACCATCGCCACCGCGGCCGAGCCGAACAGGGCGGTGAGCGCGCCGGTGAGGTTGTCGATGACGGTGCCGGTCCCGGCGGCGTCGCGCAAGGCGGCGGCCTGGCTGTCCATCCGCCCGATACGGTCCAGCACGAACTCGGCGAGGAACGCGTCGAAGTCGGCGAAGTGCCGGTGCAGGACGCCCTTGGCCACGCCCGCCTCCGCGGTGACCGACCGGCTGGTCAGCGCGCCCGGCCCGTCCCGGAGCAGGACCCGCTCGGCCGCGCCGAACAGCTGCTCGCGGGCGTCGCGGAGGGCCACCCCTGTCGGCACCGTCGTCCCTTCTTTCGCTGTACGCGAAACCAAGCCTTAAGTGGGCGCATGCCCACTTAAGGTGGGCGCATGGCCACTCTACCGCCGCAGCAGCCCGTCCGTTTTGAAGGCGAGTCCCATCGGGCCCGGGACATGGCCGAGTCATTCGGATCAGATCCTGAACGTTACGACCGTGCCCGTCCGAGCTATCCGGCCGCTCTGGTCGACCGGGTCATCGCCACGATCCCCGGGCGCGAGGTGCTCGACGTGGGCTGCGGCACCGGCATCGTCGCCCGCCAGTTCCAGGCCGCCGGGTGCACCGTGCTCGGGGTCGAACCGGACGCGCGCATGGCCGGCCAGGCGCGGCAGCGCGGGCTCGAGGTCGAGGTGGCGAAGTTCGAGGACTGGGACCCGGCCGGCCGGGCATTCGACGCGGTCGTCGCGGGCCAGGTCTGGCACTGGGTCGACCCGGTCGCCGGCGCCGCCAGGGCGGCGCAGGCGCTGCGGCCCGGCGGCCGGATCGCGGTGTTCTGGAACGCGTCCCAGCCCCCGCCCGACCTGGCGGAGGCCTTTGCCGCGGTGTTCCGCCGGGTGCTGCCCGATTCGCCGCTCTCCCAGCGCCCGACGTCTGGCGCGGATGCGTACTCGGGGCTCGGCGCCAAGGCGGCCGACGGGATGCGGAAGACCGGCGGGTTCGGCGACCCGGAGCAGTGGCAGTTCGACTGGGACCGGCCCTACACCCGCGACGAGTGGCTGGAACAGCTGCCCACCAGCGGCCTCGCGGCCCGGCTGCAGCCCGACACGATGCAGCAGATCCTGGCGGGCGTCGGCGCCGCCATCGACGCGGCGGGCGGCGGCTTCACCATGCACTACACGACCGTCACGGTCACCGCCCGAACCCCGGCCGGCTAAGACGGGCTGCTCCCGTCGTCTTTCCACGTGCCGCCGTGGTCCCTGGCGTACCTGCGCTGCTTCTTGATCGGGTCTGCGTAGTTGGGGTACATGCTTTCCGCGGTGCGGGATGTCTTGTGCGTCAGCATCCGCGTCCTGAAGCCGACAAGCGACGCGAAGCCGTAGACCCCAACGATCAGCAGGGCTGGGATGAGGATGTCCTCCCACCACATTTTGATCGCCTTCAATCCTGGACGGCTACCCCCCGGACTGCCCGGCCCGGCTTCGCCTAAACAGTGGCCGGACAGGAAGTGCCCGGGGATCGAGGCGCGCTCAGCTCGGCACGAGCTTGAGCGTCGCGGCCCGTGCCTGCGGGGTCATGATGCTGTCGACGATGTTCGCCGCATAGCGGCGGTATTTGTCGCGGTAGACATCGTCCAGGTCATCGCCGATATCGTCGCCGGGATCGGCGAGGGTGACATCCTTGCCGACGCCACCGGCCTGGATGTGGGCCTCATGGTTCACCTGCGTGCCGCGGAACCAGGCGGAGGTGCGCCCGTTCACCGACCGGACGTACAGGTCGTCGCCGTCGCGGACCACCCAGATCGTCCGCGCGGGGGCCAGCGAGCCGTCACGCCGTCTCGGCGCGATCTGGAGTTCTTCCGCTGACCCGATTCGTGCCAGCTCGTCGCTCGTCCATGTCGTCAATGCCGTGCCTCCTTCTGCTGTTGGCCGTGGCCCAGGTCGGCTAGCCCAGCCTCAATGGCACGAGGAGGAACGGGTCGATGTTATAGGCCAGGCTGACACGGTGATATCCATCGGCTATGTCGGCCCCTGGGTTCCGGTCGCACACGAGCACCGGTGACAGCTTCTCGCCGCCGAGCAGTTTGAGCAGGTCTTTCTTGACACCGGGATCGGTCAGTGGCAGGGCAGGCAGGTCGGCGGCGCGCAGAATGTCATTAGCGCGGCGCGCGGTCAGCTTGGCCTTCTTCATCCGGTCCACGGACTCGGTAGCGCGCTTCTTGCCCAGCTTCAGCGACAGGTAGTTGAACGCGGCGTCGTAGTCGTGGTCTGCCACGTCAGCGAGCCATGACATGGGTGACTGTGGCTTACTCATAGGTCCTCACAAACCTTGTGTACCCAGGTATTGCTGAACCACGATGCCGCGTCCTCTGATTTAGAGGGGTCCCGGGTGGTTTTCCGGGCCCTGGACGGGCCGATCGCGTGGCGGGCTGACCGTCATCTCGAGGGCCAGGGCGCGACGGTCTGGCAGCCGTAATCCTCGGGCGCCACGTCTTTGACCGTCTCGGTGAACTGCCAGCGGTGGCCGCCCAGGCACCCGGGCTCCATGGGCTCGGGCCCGCTGGTACCAGGCCTCGACGTTGTCAACCCGAACCTTCATCACGTGGGTCACGATGCCCTGTTGCGGCGGCTGCTGCTCACCCCGGACGTCAGCGACGATCATCGCGCCGTCCTCGCCGATGCTCATCTGCGCCCGGTGGCTCTCGCCGATCCGGGTCCGCTCGGCGAAGCCGAACGCCGCGGTCAGCCACGCCACTGCCTGCCGCACGTCCGGGTAGACGAGCACCGGGATGACAGTGCAGGGCGGAATGGATCGGTTGGGCCTCACTTGTCACTCCATTCCTGGCACGTTGGCCGCAGCGGGGAGATGCTGGGCACATGACGGAGATGGCTCCTGTTGCGGATGGTAACTGGACTGGGCCGTACGGGCCGGTGCTCGAGACCACGGTAGGCGGGGTGTTGCGGGACGCGGCGGAGCGCGCCGCGGGGACGATTGCCTTGGTGGAGGGCACGGCCGATCGCCGGGAGCGCCGCCGATGGAGCTATACCGAGTTGCTGGCGGATGCCGAGCGGGTGGCCCGTGCCCTGCTGGGCCGGTTCGCTCCTGGTGAGCGGGTCGCGGTGTGGGCGCCGAACTGCCCGGAATGGGTGCTGCTGGAGTTCGGAGCCGCGCTGGCCGGGCTGACGCTGGTGACGGTGAACCCGGCGCTGCGGGCCCGCGAGGTGCAGCACGTGCTTGGCCAGTCGCGCGCGGATGGCGTCGTGCTCGCGCCGTCCTACCGCGGCGCTGACCTGGCCGGAATACTGGCGCAGGTCCGCGGGGGGCTGCCGGGCCTGCGCGAGGTGATCTCGCTCGCGGACTGGGACGGCTTCGCCGGCTCGGGCTCGCCCGCCGAGCGGCTGCCCGAAGTGAGCCCGGATGACGCGGCGCAGATCCAGTACACGTCCGGGACCACGGGGTTCCCGAAGGGCGCCGTGCTGCGGCACCGGGGAATCACCAACAACGCCCGGTTCTGCGCACAGGTCGTGCAGGCGGCGCCGGGTGACGTGTGGGTCAACCCGATGCCGCTGTTCCACACCGCGGGGTGCGTGCTGCTGACGCTGGGGCCGGTGCAGGGCAGGTTCACCCACGTGCTGGTGCCCGGGTTCGAGCCGGGTCTGGTGCTGGACCTGATCGAGTCCGAGCATTCAGCGATGTTCGGGGGCGTGCCGACCATGATCCTCGCGTTGCTGGATCACCCCGCGTTCGCCGGCACGGACCTGTCCAGCCTCCGGTGCGCATTGTCCGGCGGCGCCACGGTCCCGCCAGACCTGGTCCGCCGGGTCGAGTCCGCGCTCGGTGTCCCGTTCTCGATCACCTTTGCCCAGACCGAGGCCTCGCCGTGCATCACGCAGACCCGGCTGGACGACTCGCCCGAGGACCGCGCCGAGACGCTCGGCCGGGCCCACCCGCACGTCGAAACCATGATCGCCGACCCGGTCACCGGCGAGGCGGTGCCGCCGGGCGAGATCGGGGAGATCCTCACCCGCGGCTATCACGTGATGGCGGGGTACTTCGACGACCCCGCGGCGACCGGCGAGGCGATCGACGCCGCGGGCTGGCTGCACACCGGCGACCTCGGCTCGGCCGACGAGCGCGGCTACTACCGGATCGAGGGCCGGCTGAAGGAGATGATCATACGCGGCGGCGAGAACATCTACCCGCGGGAGATCGAGCAGGTCCTGTTCGCCCACCCGGCGGTGGCCGACGTGGCCGTGGTGGGTGTGCCGGACGAGCACTGGGGCGAGCAGGTGGCCGCCTTCATCCGGCCGGCGCCGGAGCACCCCGCGACCGTGGCGGAACTGTCGGCCTACTGCCGCGCGCACCTGGCTGCCCACAAGGCCCCGCGGCACTGGGTATTCACCGATGCCTTCCCGCTGACCGGCTCCGGCAAGGTCCAGAAATTCCTGCTCCGCGAGCAGTTCACCTCCGGGCAGGCGCCCTCGTGACCCGACACCGCACGGCGCCGCTGCCCCGGGAAGCTGGCCTCGGAGATGGGACGGCCACGGCCGGATAATCCGGATTTGGGTAGGCAACGTAAGATCGCGGGATGGTCGTCATATTGTTACGGGTATGTCTCGGTACGGCCGCGAAGTCGGTTCGCCCCGCATGTAGCGCTGGACGCTCTATAGCCCCAGTCGTAGCGTGACCAGCGGGAAGTACCTCCGGAGGAGCACGGCAGGGCGTCGCTGCTCCGCTTCGTTATGGCAGCAAACCAGCAGGAGAAGGAGCCTTGGCCATGCGGCCTATGCAAGGTCATCAACGTAGATGTATCTCCAGGCTTCGCAGCAAGACGCTAACGATGGCAGCGGGCGTGATCGCGCTGGCCATGGTCGCGGCTGGCTGCGCCGGCACCAGTTCGTCCGCTGTCGGGACCACCCCGGTCAGCGGCGGCACCGCGACGTGGGCTGAGCTGCCGTCGGACATCCCCAACTACATCTTCCCGTTCACGAGCTCCGAGTTCATCAGCGTGAGCAACCTGGAAGACTTCGGGTACCTCATGTACCGGCCGCTGTACTGGTTCGGCACCGGCGCGGCGCCCACGATGAACACCTCGCTGAGCCTGGCCTACGCCCCGACGTTCAGCGGCAACAAGGTCACGATCACGCTCAAGAAGTACATGTGGTCCAACGGCACCCAGGTGACCGCGCAGGACGTGGTGTTCTGGCTGAACATGCTGACCGCGGTCGGCTCGCTCGACTGGGGCGCCTACACCGGATTCCCGAACACGGTGGTCAGCAACATCAAGGTGGTCAGCCCGACCGAGCTGACGATGACGATGGACAAGTCCTACAGCCACAACTGGTTCCTGTACAACGAGCTGAGCCAGATCACCCCGATGCCGCTGGCCTGGGACCGGACCGCGTCCGGGCCCAGCAACTGCGCCACCACGGTCAGCGACTGTGCGGCGGTGTACAGCTACCTGAACAAGCAGTCCACGGACCTGAGCACCTACGCGACGTCGCCGCTGTGGAGCGTCGTGGACGGGCCGTGGAAGCTGAGCGCGTTCAACCCCGACGGCCACCTGACGATGGTGCCGAACAAGTCTTACTCGGGCCCGGTGAAGCCGAAGCTGTCGGCGTTCAAGGAGGTGCCGTTCACCACCGACGCGGCCGAGTACGACGTGCTGCGCGCGCCGACCAGCAGCAGCAGCGTCACCGTCGGCTACATCCCGACCGAGGACCTTCCGTCCAAGCCGCTCGACGCTTCGGTGGGCCGCAACCCGCTGCCGGGGTACTACCTGGCCCCGCAGATCACCTGGGGAGTCAGTTATTACACGCTGAACGAGCAGTCCACGATCGGAGACCACGCCGCGATCTTCAAGCAGCTCTACTTCCGGCAGGCGCTGGCGTACCTGATGGACCAGCCCGCGGATCTCTCAGGCCCGCTGAAGGGGTACGGCGTGACCCAGAACGGGCCGGTGGGCAGCTATCCGGCGACCTCGTGGCTGTCGTCGCAGAGCAAGAAGGGCGTGACGTTCCCGTACAACCCGGCCAAGGCGAAGGCGCTGCTGACCAGCAACGGCTGGAGCGTGGCGCCGAGCGGGACCACCACCTGCGCCAAGGCGGGCACGGCCGCGGGCGACTGCGGCGCCGGGATCACCAAGGGCAGCGCGCTGAGCTTCACGTTCACGTACGCGAACGGGCTGTCGTGGGTCGCGCAGGAGCTGCTGCAACTGCAGGGCAGCGCGGCGACCGTGGGGATCAAGCTGAACCTGAAGCCGGAGCCGTTCGACGACGTGGTCTCCGCCGACGCGGGCAACTGCGTGGTGGCCAAGATCCCGTGCAACTGGGACATGGCGGACTGGGGCCTCGGCTGGTCGTACGCGCCCGACTACTACCCGACCGGCGAGACCCTGTTCCTGTGCAACGCGATCGCCAACTCGAGCGGCTACTGCAACCCGACCAACGACGCAATGATCGAGAAGACGCTGACCAGCACCAACCTGTCCTACATGTACTCGTGGCAGGACTACCTGGCGACGCAGCTGCCGGTGGAGTGGCAGGTCAACGCCCCCTACCTGGTCGCTGAGATCGCGAACAACCTGAAGGGCGTCACGCCGGAATCCACGACGCTCAACCTCAACCCGGAGAACTGGTATTACGTCAAGTAGCGGGAGCCGGGCGTAGCCCGCGGGTTCGCCGGCTCGTCCGGCGAACCCGCGGTGCCGCGTCTTACCTGGCCAGTTCGGCCGGTTCATCCAGCCGCGTCAGCTTCCGCGGGTTTGCTATCGCGTAGATCCGGCTGACCCGGCCGTTCTCCACCACGAGGCTCAGCGCGGCCACGTGCCCGTTGACGTCGAGCCGGCCTGCAGGCGCGCCGTTGAGCCACACGGTTGTTGTCTCGAACGCCGCCTCCACCCGGTTTGCGCGCGCGAGCAGCGTCGCGACCCGTTCGGGCCCGTGGACCGGAGCTGCAGCGGCGGCCACGATCCCGCCACCATCGGCGATCAGGACCACATCGGGCGCCATCAGGTCCATCAGCTCCTGCAACTGCCCGGTCCGCAGCGCCGCCAGGAACCGCTCCACCACGGCCTGCTGCTCCGACCGGCTCACCCGCACCCGCGGCCGCCGGGCCGCCACATGCTCGCGCGCCCGCCGCGCGATCTGCCGTACCGTGGACGCGGGCCTCCCGATCGCCTCGGCGATCTCGCCATACGGCATCTCGAAGACCTCGCGCAGCACGAACACCGCCCGCTCGGCCGGCCCGAGCGTCTCCAGCACGGTCAGCATCGCGATCGAGACGCTCTCGGCGAGTTCGATGTCCTCGGCGATATCGGGGCTGGTCAGCAGCGGTTCCGGCAGCCACTCGCCAACGTATTGCTCGCGGCTGCGCGACAGCGTCCGCAGCCGGTTCAGCGCTTGGCGTGTGACGACCCTGACGAGGTATGCCCGCGGGTCATGCACCTGCGAGCGGTCGACGTCGGCCCACCGCAGCCAGGACTCCTGCACCACGTCCTCGGCGTCGGCAGCCGACCCGAGCATCTCGTAGGCGACGGTGAACAGCAGGCTGCGATGGGCGACGAACGGGTCCTCGGTCATGCCGCCGACGGTACGCCGGGCTTCTCGGCACGCGCGGCCAGCGGAATCTCGCAGGCATCCGAGTAGCCCTGCGACGTGATCCCGTGCGCTGTATTGAACCGGGCCCCCATGTCGGCGAAGGCGATGAACGCGGTGAGCTCGACCATCGCCGCCGCGCCGAGCTGGTTAAGCAGACGCGCGTACAGCTCGTCGGCCACGGTCGTCGGCGTGTTCGTCATGGCCTCGGCGTAATCCAGCACGTCCCGTTCCAGCGGCGTGAACACGTCCGATTCCCGCCACCGCGGCACCTGGCTCGCCTTGGTCAGGTCCAGGTTGTGGTTCATCGCCAGGAAGTAGTTGACATCGAGGCACCAGCTGCAGCCGACCCGTGCCGCGACGGCCATGTGCGCGAACGTCTTGAGGCTCGCGTCGGCCGCATCCCAGGTGCCGACCCTGCCGCTGAACTCCGAGGTGGCCTCGGCGACCTTGGGGTTGTGCCACACCACCTCCAAGGGTTCGGGCACGGCACCGAGCTGCTTGATCATGCTTTCGGCGAGCTCCGCGGGAACTTCTGCCTTCGGAAGGCGTAGCGCCATCGTGTCCTCCTCGCACGTTGCGTGTTCGGCATCAAGACACCACCCGGCCCGCCGATGTGACACTTGGCCGGGGGACCGGGGTATGGAACCCGCTGGCTGAGACGGAAGATGGTGCCTATGACGCAAGAGCAGTACAGCAGGCAGCACGTTGTCGACCTGCTCAATCGCCTGGGCCACACACAGCTGGCTGAGGAGGCGCGCCAGGTCCTGCCCGATCCAGTCGACGCCAATCGGCTCGGGGAATGGTCGATGCAGCACGGGCTGACGCACGATGTCCTGGTTAGCGAGATGGGCGGCAGCCCTTAAGTTGTGCCGGCGATGCCGCGTTCAGCCGTCGATGGCAAACGCCCGCCATGGCGTCCCGGGCTGCGCCGGCCCGGTGAGCCTGATCGGCGCGCCCGCAGCGCGCAGCCGCGCCTCGGATCCCGGTTGACCTGGCATTTCCGCATCAGCTTTCCGGACTTGGTTCCCGCATCACCTTTTCCAGAAGCCGGGGATTGGCGAAGTCCCGGAAGAGGACAATCTGGCCCTCCCGGATGCGGAGGATCTGGATCGACGTCGCCGTAAACGACTGGCCCGTCGTGGTCAGGGTTGCCTTCGCGCGTATCTCGACGATGACCACCTCCGGGTCCTGGGTCTGGTAGAGATCTGTCACCTCGTAGTCCTCCAGGCGCAGTGGCAACGCGGTGACGTGGCGCGAGTACTCGCGGATGGCCTCCCGGCCCTCCAGGCGCGCAGGCGTGCCCGGCGGCGCGAAGGGCGT
>JASHOI010000145.1 GCA_030041195.1 Streptosporangiaceae bacterium
TCGGCGTCGGGGTGTCGTCGTTCGTCGCGGTGGGCGACAAGTACGACGTGTCAAGCAATGACCTGCTGACGTGGTGGGCGCAGGACGGCGTGACCCGGCTGGCGGTGCTCTACGTGGAGTCCTTCGGCAGCCCGCGCAAGTTCGCGCGCACGGCACGCCGGGTGGGGTCCCGGATGCCGGTGCTGACGGTCGTCGGCGGCCGGTCGGCGGCGGGCCAGCGCGCCGCCGCCTCGCACACCGCGGCGGCGGCGACGCCGCGGCTCACCCAGGAAGCACTGTTCGGCCAGGCGGGCGTCATCGCCACCACCAGCCTCGGCGAGCTCATCGAGGCGTCGGCGCTGCTCGCCTGCCAGCCGCTGCCCGCGGGCAACCGGGTAGCGATCGTGTCCAACGCGGGCGGGATCGGCGTGCTGGCCGCCGACGCGTGCGCGGACAACGGCCTGCGGGTCGCTCGGGTCTCCGGTGCCACCAGAGGCCGGCTGCGCCGGCTGCTGCCCGCGGGCGCCGCGGTGTCCGGGCCGGTGGACACGACCGCAACGGTGAGCGACGAGACGTTCCGGGCCTGCCTGGAGGCGGCCGGCGCGGACGAAGGGGTCGACGCCGTGCTCGCTGTGGCGGTTCCCACGGCCATCGCGGACCTGCGCGCGGCGGTCATCACGGCTTCGGTCGGCAAGCCCGTCGCGGTCGTGCTCGTCGACCAGCCGGAGTCTGTACGGCTGCTGCCCAGCGGCGACGATGGCCCGGCCGCCCGCGAGAGCGCCGCCACCGGCAACGCCGGACCGGCCGCCGGCGACGTGCCCGTCGGCGGCTTGCCCGCCTACGCCTACCCCGAAGGCGCGGTCCGCGCGCTCGGCCACGCGGTCCGCTACCGCGCCTGGCTCGACCGGCAGCACGGCACGGTTCCCGATCTGCCCGGGCTGCGCGCGGCCGACGCCCGGGCGCTGATCGCCGGGTTCCTGGCTCGCCAGCCAGCGGGCGGGTGGCTGGCACCGGCCCAGGCCGTGGACCTGGTGTCGTGCTACGGGATCCCGCTGGCGCCCGGGGCCGCGGCGTCGCCGGCTTCGCCAACCGGGCCGGTGGCCTCCGACGGCGTCGAGGTGCTGGTCGGCGTGCGCCAGGAGCCCGTGTTCGGGCCGGTCGTCGTGTTCGGGCTGGGCGGGGCGGCCACCGGGATTCTCGGCGATCAGGCGGCCCGGCTGACACCGCTCACCGACATCGACGCTGACGAGCTGATCAGCGGGACGGACGCCGCGCCGCTGCTGTCCGGCCGCGGCGGCGCGCCACCGGCCGACACCGCGGCGCTGGCCGATGTCCTGCTGCGGGTGTCCAGGCTCGCCGACGACCTGCCCGAGGTCGCCGAGCTTGAGCTCAACCCGGTGATCGCGCGATCGGACGGGGCCCGTGCCACGCACGTGCGGGTTCGGGTCGGCCCGACCGAGCCGCGGGACCCGTTCCTGCGCAGGCTGCGCTGAAACAGTGAGGAGCGTTGGGATGCCGAAGGTTGCAGTCGTCGCCCGGGTCACGGCGAAGCAGGGCAGGGCCGAGGAGCTGATCGCCGCGTTCCGGCCCTTGGTGGAGCAGGCGGAGCAGGAGCCGGGCACGCTGCTGTACGCCGTGAACCGGTCCGAGGGCGACCCCCACCTGTTCTGGGTCTATGAGCTCTACGCCGATGGCGATGCCTTCACCGCGCACAGCGGAAGCGACGCGATGGCCGCCGCCGGGCCGGTGCTCGGCGAGCTGATCGCCGAGTCCGACCTGATCGTCGGCGAGCCCCTGTCCGGGAAGGGCCTGCCCGGCTGACCGAGCAGACGCCAGGCCTGGTTTCGCCCGCGTGGCCAGCCGGGTCGGCGCCGCCCCGGCTGGTAGCCTTTCGGCCCTGTGAGCAACCCGGCGGCAGCGAGCGACGACGACGAAGGAAACCCCAAGGTCCCGCTGCGGCGGGACCTGCTCGGGTCGCTGCGGGGCTGGCAGCGGGATGCCTATGACGAGTACTTCCGGCTGCCACGGCGTGACTTTCTGCTGGTGGCGACGCCGGGAGCGGGAAAGACGGCGTTCGCGCTCACGATCGCGGCCGAGCTGCTCGCCCGCCGGGAGATCGCGGCGGTCACCGTGGTCACGCCGACCGAGCACCTGAAGCACCAGTGGGCTCAGGCCGCGCACGGGTTCGGGATCCGGATGGACTCCGCCTACCGCAACGCGCAGGGACGGGTGTCGGCCGATTACAGCGCCGTGGCCGTGACCTACGCGCAGGTGGCCGCGCACCCGGCGCTGCACAGGCAGCGCACCGAGAACCGGCGCACACTGGTGATCTTTGATGAGATCCACCACGCCGGCGACGCGCTGTCCTGGGGCGAGGCGGCCAGGGAGTCGTTCGACCCGGCGCGGCGCAGGATGGGGCTGACCGGGACCCCCTTTCGCAGCGACGCCAACCCAATCCCGTTCGTGACCTACACCCAGGAGCCGGACGGCGCGTGGCGCAGCGCGTCCGACTACGTGTACGGGTACGGCCCGGCTCTCGGCGACGGCGTGGTCCGCCCGGTGATCTTCCTTGCGTACTCGGGCGAGATGCGCTGGCGCACCAGGGCCGGTGACGAGATCGCGGCCACCCTTGGCGCCCCGCTGACCGCCGAGCAGCTCGCGCAGGCGTGGCGAACCGCCCTCGACCCGGAAGGGGAGTGGGTGGCCCGGGTGCTCGACGCCGCCGACCGGCGGCTCACCGAGGTGCGGCGGGACATGCCGGACGCGGCCGGTCTGGTGATCGCCAGCGATCACGACGCCGCCCGTGCCTACGCGGCGCTGCTGCGCCGGGTGACCGGCACCCGGCCGGTGGTCGTGCTCTCCGACGACCCGTCGGCGAGCCGGAAGATTGCCGCGTTCGCGGAGTCCGGGGACCGGTGGATGGTGGCAGTCCGCATGGTCTCGGAGGGTGTGGACATCCCGCGGCTCGCCGTCGGGGTGTTCGCCACCAGCGTCTCCACCGCGCTGTTCTTCGCGCAGGCCGTCGGGCGCTTCGTCCGGGCGCGGCGGCGCGGCGAGACCGCGTCGGTGTTCCTGCCTTCGGTGCCAGTGCTGCTCGGCTATGCCGCGGAGCTGGAGATCGAGCGCGATCATGTGCTGCACCTGCGGGGCGATCAGGATCCCGAGCAGGAGCTCGCCGAGGCGCAGCGTCAGCGCGACACGGCTGACGACCTCGGCGAGCCGACGTTCACGGCGCTGGGCGCGTCGGCCCACTTCGACCGGGTGCTGTACGACGGGGGAGAGTTCGGCGCATCAGCCGAGGAGGAGGAGTTCCTCGGCCTGCCCGGGTTGCTCGAGCCGGAGCAGGTGGCGCTGCTGCTGCGCAAGCGGCGGGCGGACCAGGTCAAGGAGCAGGCCGTTCCGTCGCAACGCGCAGCCCCCGCTGCTGTCGCTGCCACCAGCGCTGCCACGAGCGCCGCCGCCGGCCCCAGCGCCGCCGCGGCGCCTGCTTCCGCCCGGGAGGTGCTGGCCGCCCTCCGCAAGGAGCTGAACAGCCTGATCGCGGCCTGGCATCACCGCACCGGCCAGTCGCACGGCGCGATCCATGCCGAGCTGCGCCGGGCCTGCGGCGGGCCGCCGCTGCCCGAGGCCACAGCCGAGCAGATCCGGGCACGGATCGAGATGCTCCGCCGCTGGGCGTCCGGCCGCTGATCTTGGCGATCCGGCCGCCACCGGCCTACGAGGCCGGTTCCGCGTGGGCGGACGCCTCGAGCAGGCGGCGGTGAATGGCCTCCAGCCTGCGCACGAGCACGCCGGCGACCCGGCGGCCGAGTTCGTAGCCCAGGCCCGGATCCTCGTCACAGGCCGCCCGCACCGCGCGGGCGTCGAACTCGTACGCCTGCGTCGGCTGCGTGGTCACCGCGCCGAACCGCCACTGGTACGGCGGCAACAGCCAGGCCAGGCCGATCACGTCACCGCGCCCGAGGGACGCGATGATCAGCCGGCCCCGGCCGGGCACGGTCGTGTCGATCGTGACCTGGCCGGCGTCGATGAGCCAGAACCGGTCGGCCGTCGCGCCCTCCTCGAACAGCCGCTGCCGGGCGGGCACCGCTACGTGCTGGCACAGCGCAGCCAGCTTCGCCAGGTGCCCGTCGGCCATGCCGCGCAGGAACGGCTGCGCCCCGAGTACCGCCCTGTTAGCAACCATGCGTCCCCCGGATCGGGACATACCCACCCGCGTCCCGGCGATACCTGGTTGCCCAGCCTGGTCAGCCGCGGATCACCACGACCGGGCAGGCCGCGTGGTTGACACAGTAGAGAGCGATCGAGCCGGTGAGCGCCTCGGTGAAGCCGCCGTGACCCCGGTGCCCGACAACGAGCAGGCTCTGGCCGCGCGACTCGTCGATCAGCGCCTTGGCCGGATGCCCGTAGACGATCTTGGTCTCGATCTGCGCCGCTTGGTCCGGGTTCGCCTTCGTGACCGCGTCGGACAGCTCGCTGGTTATCCACCCTTGGACCTCGGCTTCAACCGGCTCCGGCGTCTTCCCCGGCGGCAGGCCCGCCCCGGTCGGGTAGTGCCAGACGCGGACGGCCCGCACTGTCGCTCCCGTGGCGGCTCCGTAGCGGCTTGCCCAGTCCAGCGCGGCCAGGGACGGGGCGGACCCGTCCACTCCCACGACCACGACCTGCCCTGATTCGCCATTGCTGGCCATGGCACCTCCCACGTCTCTCGTCCGTGGCTGTTACCCACGTTGGCTTGATCATTACCACTCGCGCTCGGCTCGGCGCGCCATATTCCGGGTTTGTCACCCAGTTAGGCCGCCGCGCGCGCCCTGAGGACCTCGAGGGCCCTGTCGGCATGGGCGTCCATGCTGACCTCGCTGTGGATCACCTCGAGGACCCGGCGGTCGGTGCCGATGACGAACGTCATCCGCTTGGTGGCAAGCGGCCCGAGCGCGACCGTGCGGCGCACGCCGAACTGGCGAGCGACCCGGCCGTCGGGGTCGGACAGCAGCGGGTAGCCGAATGCGTGCTTCTCGGCGAACTGCGACTGCTTGCTCACGCTGTCCCGGCTGATGCCGACGCGCACGGCGCCGACGTCGGCGAACTCCTTGGCCAGGTCACGGAAGTGGCAGCTTTCGATCGTGCAGCCCTTAGTCATCGCGGCCGGGTAGAAGAAAAGCACCACCGGCCCTCCGGCCAGCAGCTCGCTGAGCTTGCGCGGCGTGCCGGTCTCGTCGGGCAGCTCGAAATCCTCGACTATGTCGCCCTTGGCGACCTGGTGTCCGGCCACGGTCAGTCCTTTCGGTTGCGGGCGGGCTGCGGTAATCAGCCGGCCGGCGGAGCGGCGGGGGAGTAAGCGGCAACGAAGAAGCCCCGCACCGGCCACCCCACGTGCAGGTTGTGCCGGAACGTGGTCGCCCGGCCGGGCGAGGATGCGTCGAATCTGATGCCCACATTGTCGTCCCGGCCGGCGTTCGGGTCGTACACCCGGACCGTGACCTCGCTCCCGGCGAGCGTGTACCCGTAGGCCAGGACCTGATGATTGTGGCGGAGCTTGGCCGGGTTCGCCGACGCCACGGTGACCACGCCAAGGGCCGCGGGGAGGCCGGCGTCGAGGCTCGCCCTGATGCGCGGCCACTGGCCGGCGATCGTCCGCCGGGACACGCCGCGCCCGGTGAACAGGTGCCGGGCGCCGGCGCTGACCCTGGTGTCGCCGTCCGGCAGGTTCATCCACTGGTAGTACCTGGCGACGCCGCCCGGGATGTGCCAGGACGCGATCAGCCGGCGCACCACGTAGCCGTGCAGCGCCGAGCCCGGTGCCGGCCTGGCCTCGGGCGGCGGGACCCGGGCGTGCCAGTAGTCCAGCGCCGCGAAGACCATGCCGCCGCAGAGGCCGGCGGCGTCGTCGCCGATGCCGATGCTGCCGAACGGGGTCCGCACCGTGACCGCCGGGGCGGACGGCCACGAGTTCGTGAACGCGAACCCGTCCCGTGACGGCAGGAAGCCGGAGCGACCGGGCACGATCAGCCTGCCCGCACCGTCAGCGGGCCAGGCCGTCGATCCGCGCGACCTCCTCGGAGTCGAGCGAGAAGCGGAACAGGTCCAGGTTCGACACGATCCGCTTGGGGTTCACCGACTTCACCACGACCACGATGCCGTGCTCCAGGTGCCACCGCAGCACGACCTGCGCGGGCGTGACGCTGTGCGCCCACGCGATCTCGGTCAGCACCGGGTCGTTGAGGTTGGTGTCCTTCAGCGGGCTGTATCCCTCGACGACCACGCCGCGCTCGCGCAGCCCGCTCAGCAGACCGGGGTCGTAGCGCCGCGGGTTCCAGTGGATCTGGTTGACCGCCGGGGCCTCGCCGGTGGCGGTGACGAGCTCGTCGATCTGCGCCAGCGAGTAGTTGCTCACCCCGACCGCCCGGACCAGGCCCTGGTCGCGGAGTTCCAGCAGCGCACGCCAGGCCGACACGCTGGCGCGCCCGCGCGGCGGCCAGTGCACCAGCCACAGGTCGAGGTAGTCGGTGCCGAGCGCGCGCAGCGTGTCGCTGAGCACGGCCCGCTCCCGTCCGGCGTCGCCGGCCCGCAGCTTCGAGACCAGGAAGACATCCTGCCGCGGCAGGCCGCTGTCCCGAACCCCGCGGCCCACTTCGTCCTCGTTGCCGTACATGGTCGCGGTGTCGACGTGGCGGTACCCGGCCTGCAGGGCCTGCGTCACGGCCTCGGCAGCCCTTTGCCCCCGGATCGGCCAGGTGCCGAAGCCCACCATGGGCATGACGACGTTGCCGGGCAGCGTGACCGTGGGTATCTCGCGTGCATCTGTCATGCTGCCCATTGTCTGCCATCGGGCCCGCCGCCACAGAGGCGACGGCAGGCCGAGCGGACGGATGTCAGGTGACCGGAGTGCCGGTCCGAGCGGTGAGATCGGCCAGCAGCTTGGTCAGCCGCGCCGTGACCGGTCCGGGCGTGCCGTCGCCAATCTTCCGCCCGTCGAGGGCAACCACCGGGGCGATCCCGCCCATGGTGCCGGTCACGAACATCTCGTCAGCCGTATGGAACTGGGTCAGCGAGTAGTCGGCGACCACGCACTGGATGTCCGCCTCGGCGGCAAGCTCGAGCACCGCGCCCCTGGTGATCCCCTCGGGGCACGCGGCCGCCGTGGGGGTCCCCAGCACGCCACCGGCCACCAGGAACACGTTGGTGGCGTTGGTCTCGGCGACGAAGCCGCGGTTATCGAGCATCAGGGCATCGTCGGCCCCGGCGACGTTGGCCTCGATCTTGGCGAGGATCGAGGTCAGCAGGTTGTTGTGGTGGATCTTCGGGTCGAGGCTGTCCGGAGCAGCGCGGCGCACGCTCGAGGTGATCAAGGTGATCCCGGACGCGTCGTAGACCGGCGCCTTGTGCTCGGCGAGCACGATCAGCGTCGGCCCGGACTGGTTCAGCCGCGGGTCCATCCCGCTGGTGATCTTCACGCCCCTGGTCAGCGTCAGCCGGATGTGCACCCCGTCGGTCATCCCGTTGGCCTGCAGCGTGCGGCGGATCTCGCCGGTGATCTGCTCGTCCGAGGGCACCGACTCGAACGCCAGCGCCGTGGCCGACCGCCGCAACCTAGCCAGGTGCTCGTCCAGCCGGAAAATCTTGCCGCTGTAGACCCGCAGGCCCTCCCAGACCGCGTCGCCGCCCTGCACCGCCGAGTCGAACGGGCTGATCGCCGCCTTGTCCCGGTGCGTCAGATGCCCGCCAACGTTGACGATGAGGTCCCGGTTCCGCTCATCGAACTTCTGCAGCATCGAAAGCTCCTCTCCGGCCCCGGATTTACATGATCCCGGAGGATTTTTCGCAAATACGACAACAAATCCTCCGGGATCATGGAGACAGACGCCGACGCGGGCCGGCCGGGGCTCACGGCGCCAGCCGGTGGGCGTACATTTCATCGTAAAACGGACGACACTGCGCGGCCAGCGGCTCCAGGCCGGCAGGCAGGTCCCCCGAGGGCTCACGATAGGGGCCGAACCCGGTGGACTTCCACACCCCGTCGTACCAGTAGCGGGCCCACACGCCGTCGGTGCGGCGCGGGCCGGGGGGCCAGGACAGCATCGAAGGGTCGAACGGCACGCCCAGCGCGTCGCACAGCGCCTCCAGCATCACCGCAGGCCGCCGCAGGATGTCGGCGGCGTCCACGACCGGCCCGCCGACCAGCCGGAAGATCTCCAGCTGCTGCTCGAGACCCAGGTCGGCCAGCGTCGGCTCGGCGCGCACCCGCGCGTACGAGGCGAGCAGCTGGCGCGGTTCCCGGATCAGGAACGCGTGCCGCAGCGGGCGCAGCGCCTCGCGCTCCACCTCCGGCAGCAGGTGGTGCGTCATGTGCTTCTGGTAGTAGACGGTCTTGCCGTCCGGCAGCGGGGCGTAGCTGAGCCCGTCGAGCACCGCGCGCCAGTCCGACGGCATCGACGCCACGATCTCGTCCTGCGCCGGGTGCACGACCCCGCTGTGGGTCAGGTAGAACGCGTACAGCGGCTCGTCGACCACCACCGTGTCCGCCCGGTTCTCCCAGGCGCGCATCAGCGCCGTGGAGATCGTCCGCGGCCCGGACCACATCGCGATCCGTGCCATGGCAGGCCCCGCGCGGCCGTCGGCCGTCAAAGGACGACCACGGACCGCAGCACCTCCCCGCGCTGCATCTTGGCGAACGCGGCCTCGACCTGGTCGAGCGCGATGGTCTCGGACACGAACTTGTCCAGCGGCAGCCGCCCCTGCAGGTGCAGGTCGACCAGCATCGGGAAGTCGCGCGACGGCAGGCAGTCCCCGTACCAGGACGACTTCAGCGACCCGCCGCGGCCGAACACGTCGAGCAGCGGCAGCTCGAGCTGCATGTCCGGTGTTGGCACGCCGACCAGGACCACCGTCCCGGCCAGGTCGCGGCCGTAGAACGCCTGCCGGTAGGTTTCCGGCCGGCCGACCGCCTCGATCACCACGTCGGCGCCGTTGCCCTCGGTCAGGGCCTGGATGCCCTCGACCGGGTCGGCCTCCCTCGAGTTGATCACGTCGGTGGCGCCGAATTCACGGGCCCAGTTCAGCTTCCGGTCGTCGACGTCCACCGCAATGATCTTCCGGGCCCCGGCCAGGCGCGCGCCGAGCACGGCGCCGTTGCCGACGCCTCCGCATCCGATCACCGCGACCGAGTCGCCGCGCCCGACCTGCCCGGTGTTCAGCGCGGCGCCGAGGCCGGCCATCACCCCGCAGCCGAGCAGCCCGGCCACCTCGGGCTTGATCGCGGGATCCACCTTGGTGCACTGCCCGGCGGCGACCAGAGTCTTCTCGGCGAACGCCCCGATGCCGAGCGCGGGCGACAGCACCGTGCCGTCGGCCAGCGTCATCTTCTGCGTGGCGTTGTGGGTCGCGAAGCAGTACCACGGGCGGCCGCGCGCGCAGGCGCGGCACTGCCCGCACACCGCGCGCCAGTTCAGGATCACGAAGTCGCCGGGCGCCACGCCGGTCACGCCAGGGCCGGTCGCCTCGACCACACCGGCCGCCTCGTGCCCGAGCAGGTACGGGAAGTCGTCGCCGATCCCGCCCTCGCGGTAGTGCAGGTCGGTGTGGCAGACGCCGCACGCCTGCACCCGGACCAGGGCCTCGCCGGGACCGGGATCGGGGACCAGCACCGTGGTGGTCTCGACCTCGGCGCCCTTTCCGCGAGCGATCACGCCCGTCACTTCTTGTGTCATCGAGCCCGCGTCCTCTCGTGTTCCCGCCCTGAACGTATAGTCCCCCAGCTCGCCTGGCCACGCCGCGCTCATCTGGTGGGGCGATGATACGGCGGGTGTGCACGCGGCCGACCCCGAGGCGTCGCGTAACGGCCCGATGTAAGGATGTAACCGTGTCTATAGCAGAGATCACCCGGACTGAAACGGCCGAGCGTGGCCGGCTGCTGCAGGTGGATGACTATGACGTCGCGCTCGATTTGACGCGCGACGGTGAGGTGTTCGGCTCGGTGTCGGTGATCAGGTTCCGGTGCGCCGAGCCGGGCGCGTCGAGCTATGCGGACCTGGTCGGGGCGTCGGTGCGGGAGATCGTGCTCAACGGCGTCCCGGTCGACCCGGCCGAGGCGTACGCCGACGGGCGGATCGCGCTGACCGGGCTCGCCGAGCGCAACGAGCTGCGGGTGGTCGCGGACTGCAGCTACTCGGGCGACGGGGCGGGAATGCACCGGGCGGTCGACTCGGCCGACCAGCGGGTGTACACCTACACCGACTTCGAACCGGCCGAGGCGCGCAAGGTGTACGCGAACTTCGAGCAGCCGGACCTGAAGGCGGTGTTCACGTTCCACGTCACCGCGCCGGCGCACTGGACCGTGCTGTCGAACCAGCCGGCGCCGGAGCCTGAGTCGGCCGGGAACGGCATCGCGGTGTGGCACTTCCCGGCCACGCCACGCATCTCCACGTACCTCACCGCGATCGTGGCGGGCGAGTACCACCTGGTCACCGACTCGCACACCACGCCGACCGGTCAGCTGATCCCGCTCGGGCTCGCGTGCCGCGCCTCGCTCGCCGAGCATCTCGAGCCGGACGACGTGTTCGGAATCACCAAGCTGGGTTTCGATTTCTACGTGCGCTTGTTCGGCGTCGACTACCCGTTCCGGAAATACGACCAGGTCTTCGTGCCCGGGTTCGCGGCGGGGGCGATGGAGAACGTCGGCTGCGTGACGATCTCCGAGCAGTTCGTGTTCCGCTCGAAGGTCACCGAGCTGAACTACGAGACCCGGGCCATGGTGATCCTGCACGAGATGGCGCACATGTGGTTCGGCAACCTGGTCACGATGAAGTGGTGGGACGACCTGTGGCTGAACGAGTCGTTCGCCGAGTTCTGCGCGCACCTCGCCACCGCCGAGGCGACCAAGTACACCGACGCGTGGACGACCTTCGCCAACCTGCGCAAGGAATTCGGCTACCTGCAGGACAAGATGCCGTCCACGCACCCGATCGCCGCTGACGTGCCGACGCTGACCCAGGCGATCGCGAACTTCGACGGAATCAGCTACGCCAAGGGCGCCTCGGTGCTCAAGCAGCTCGTCGCCTACGTCGGCCGGGCCAGCTTCTTCGAGGGGATCCACGCCTACCTGGCCGAGCACGGCTGGGCCAACGCCACGCTGGCCGACCTGCTCCGCGCGCTGACCGCGAGCTCGGGCAGCTCGCTGACCGACTGGTCGCGGGCCTGGCTGCAGACCGCCGGCCCGAACACGCTGCGACCCGAGGTCGAGGTCGGCCCCGGCGGCGTTTTCACGTCGTTCGCCGTGCTGCAGGAGGCGCCCGCCGAGCACCCGACGCTGCGGCCGCATCACATCGGGATCGGCCTGTACAACCGGGCCGACGGCGTGCTCACCCGCACCCAGCGGGTCGAGGTCGACGTGGCCGGTGCCCGCACTCCGGTGCCGGAGCTCGCCGGAGCCGCGCAGCCCGATCTGGTCCTGCTCAACGACAGCGACCTCGGCTACGCGCTGATCCGGTTCGACCCGCGGTCGCTGGCCACGCTGACCGAGGGCGGGATCGGCGAGTTCACCGACTCGCTGGCCCGCGCCGTGTGCTGGAGCGCGGCGGTCGACATGGTCCAGGAGGCCGAGCTCTCGCTGCCCGCGTTCGTCCGGCTGCTGGTGGCCGGCATGCCCGGCGAGCCTTCGGTGTCGGTGCTGCAGGGCCTGCACCTGGTGGCGTCGCGGTTGCTGCGATCCATGGCCGATCCGGCGTGGGTGGGCGAGGCCAAGGAGCAGCTCGCCACGGCGGCCGTGGGCTTGCTGCGGTCGGCGGAGCCCGGTTCCGACCACCAGCTCGCCTGGGCCCAGCTGCTCGGCTGGACCGCGACCACCCCGGACCAGCTCGACCTGCTGGCCGGGCTGCTGGACGGCAGCGTCGAGGTGCCGGGCCTGGCCGTGGACACCGAGCTGCGCTGGGCCCTGCTCGAGCGGCTGGTCGCGACCGGCCGGGCCGGCGACGCGGAGATCGACGCCGAGCTGGAGCGGGACGCCACGGACGCGGGCAGGCGGCACGCGGCGGGCGCCCGCGCCGCGGTGCCGGACGCCGAGCACAAGGAAGCGGCGTGGGCGTTGCTGTCCTCGAGCGATGACCTCGACGTCGAGGGCGCGGTCGAGGTGTCACGTGGCTTCAACCAGCCGGAGCACGCGGAGCTCCTCGCCCCGTACGCCGAGCGCTACCTGGAGACGCTGCCGGTGATCTGGTCGTCGCGCGGCGAGATCTTCCGGGTCGTGCTGGGCCAGCTGCTGTTCCCGTACCCGGCGGTGTCGCCCGAACTGGTCGAGCGGCTCGACGCGTTCCTGGCCGAGGACCGCGACCCCGGCCTGGCGCGTGTGGTCATCGAGGCCCGCGACCAGGTGCAGCGCGCGCTGCGCTCGCGGGCCCTGCCGGTTTGAGCCCGGCGTCCAGCCCGGGTTCGGCTCGGGTTCGGCTCGGGTTCGGCTCGGGTTCGGCTCAGGCCGCGGTGGTGAGCCGCGAGCGGCGCGGGCGGCGCAGCCGCGCGAGCACCCGGGTGCGCCAGCGGGGCCGCACCGCGATCAGCACGTTCGGCGGCGTGACCGGCGCCAGTGCGAGCTGCAGCTCGTCCGGCCTGACCTCGTACAGCGGAACCCGGTACCTGACCGGGTTGGAGCGCGGCCGGAGCAGGCCGGGCGAGCGGAACATGCACGCCGGAGGAAGCGCCACGGTCAGGATGGCGGCAATGATCCGCCATATCGCGCGGCCGTTGCCGGTGGGCGAGCCAGCGACCATCGTGATGTCGAGCCGGGCGCCGTACGGCCGGTAGGCGATCCTGAGCTGGCTGACCTCGTACCACGCCAGGTGCTTCTGCCGCCGCCTGCGCCGGAACCGGCGCTGCGCGGCTCCGCGCAGGCCAAGCAGGATGCCGCTCTCGTCGGCGACGAACGCGTTGCTCCGCAGCGTGGCCAGGACCGCCATGAGAATGAGCAGCACGAGCAACGTGGGCCCGATGCAGCACACCTCGTACCAGGACGGCAGCTGGCCCTTGTCGTACGCGAGCGCCACCAGGACCAGATACCAGAGCGGGACCAGCCACAGGTAGCCGCGCGGGAAAACCGCGGAGGGCCCCCGCACCAGTGCCGCGTAGCGGTTTTCCACGACAGCCTCCCCTGACGCCCGCTACCCGGATCATCCGTCCATTCGGGCCCCTGCCGCAAGACCGCCGCGGGGACATCAACGTGAACACGCAAAACGGCCAACCAGGCCAATGCTGTAGCGGACAGCGCTGATCTTGCCGCATGATGTATTGGATCTCGCCAGGCAAGCCACGCCACGTCAGTGTCGGGGGTAACCCAGTTCATGAGCTCTCGATGGCCGCAGGGACATCAGGACCAGCGGTCGCCGTATGCCACGTACGACGGTGGCTGGTCGCAGGAAGACGACTCCGAGCAGCCTTGGCAGGACGACGGCTGGCAGGCTGGGGATCAGTTCGGTTACGGCGATCAGTGGTCGTCGGCGCAGGGCTCCGCCCGCCCGGCCGGGCGCGCGGCGCAGGCCGTTGCGGAGCCACGGGCGCCGCAGCGCCCGCAATCGGGTGGCCGCGCGGACGACTTCCAGCGTGAGTGGGACAAGAGCGCAGGCGGCTTCGGCGACGACGACGATCTCGAGTGGATCTCGTACCTGACCGGCGGGCGCTCGGCGCAGCCCAGGCCCGATGAGGACCCGCCGCAGCGCCGGTCCTCCGGCCGCCAGGAACGCCCCCGCTCACGCCGCGGCAAGGGCAGGCCGGCTCAGGCCGACCCGGGCCCGGGTCGCGGCGGCCCCCCGGCGATCAGTGGCCCGTTCCCGACGCAGGCCCCGGCGGCGCAGGCCCCTCCGGCGCAAGCCCCTCCGGCGTTTCGCGCCCCGGCGGACCGGGCAGCGGCGACCGACCCCGGACGTGGCCGCGTTGCGGCACCGGATCCCGATCCCGGGTACGGGCCGCCCGCCGCACAGCCGCGTCGAGGGGCGGCGAGGATATCGAGGCGCGGGCGCGCCGCCGAGCCTGACCAGGATCCCGCAACAGACCCCGGCTTTGGCCAGCCAGCGGTGCCCGACCCGCGGCACGACCAGTCGGCGGTGGCCGGGTGGCCCGCGGTGGCCGACTCCGGCTACCAACTGCCGACGCTCGCCGACACGCAGTACGGTGGGGCGCCTGCGGCGCCCGCGCAGTATGGTCAGCCGCCGTCGGCGGGTGATTCGCAGTATGGGCAGATGCCGACGCTGGGCGATACGGAATATGGCCAGTCGCGCGGGGCTGGGGGTGCGCGGCATCGCGGGGCGCCGTCGGCCGGGGACTCGCAGTATGGCCAGTTGCCGACGCTGGGCGACACCGAGTATGGCCAGTCGCGCGGGGGTGCGGGTACGCGGCATCGCCGGGCGCCGTCGGCGGGTGATTCGCAGTACGGCCAGATGCTCACGCTCGCCGACACGCAATACGGCCAGGCGGGCGCGGCTGCGGACACACAGTATGGCCAGGCGCCGTCGGCTGCGTGGTCCGCCGCGGATTCCGGTTATGGCCAGGCCGCGCTGGCCGGATGGCCCGAGGTGGCGGACCCGCAGCATCACGAGACGCCGACGCCTGAGGCCGAGCCGACCGGGTGGCCGGATGCAACGGACCCGCGCTTTGACCAGGGCTCAGTAGCCGGGTGGCCGTCGGTCGATTCCGGGACTGCGCATGCTCCGGCAACGAACTGGCCGGCTTCGGACTCCGCGGTTGACCAGGCTCCGGCGACCGGGTGGCCCGACGCCGGCATTGATCAGGCCCCGGTGGCCGGCTGGCCGTCGGCGGACTCCGGATACGGCCAGGCCGCCGTGGCCGGGTGGCCCGCGGTCGTCGACCCGCAGCACGACGAGATGGCCGAGGCCGAGCCGACCGGGTGGCCGGAACAGCCCGACCCGCAGGTCGACCACGGCTCGGTTGCCGGGTGGCCAGCCACGGACACCGGTTACGGGTGGCAGGCGACGGACGACTCCGAGTACGCGCAGGCTGTCGCGGCCGCATGGCCGGCGGCCGTCGACGAGCAAACTCCTGCCGCCGCCGCGACCGCCGCCCCCGCTCCCGCGAAGCGGCCTCCCGCGCGGAAGCGGGCCAAGCAGGCCCCGGCCAGGAAGCGGGCCAGCGCAAAGACTGCCAGCAGGGCCGCTCCCCAGCCGCGGCTGCTCGCGGATCCCGAACCCGGGCAGGAAGACGTCGGGAAGCGCCTGCGCCCGAAGAGAGTCGGGAGGGCCGGCGGCCGGCTGCCGATGAAGGTGTTCGCGGTCGCGGGCGCCACCGCCGTCGTGGTGGGCGCCGCTGCCGTGGTCGTGCTGGCGAGGTCTGGCAGCGGCCCGGCCCACGTCGTGACCACCCCGACCACTCTTGGCGCCTTCACCAAGCAGCCGCAGCTTGCGGTGCAGATGCACGCGGCGGCGCTGCGGGAGCAGATCCTCAGCGAGAGCGGCGGCGAGGCGCACAACGTGGTCTACGCCGTGTACGAGGACAGCACGGCATCCACGCCCCAGATCGTCCTGTTCATCGGCGGGAACCTGTCGGGCACGTCGGCTGGCTCGTTCATCTCGACCTTCACCGGCAAGCTGGAGGGGGCCGTCACCACGAGCGCCGGATCACTGGGCGGCGCGGCCGCCTGCGTCCCGAGCGTGGACGGCCGGGTGGCGGAGTGCGTCTGGGCCGACGACGACACGTTCGGCGTGGTCGCCTCGCAGACGCTCGGCACAACGGGCCTGGCCGACGAGATGCGGCAGATGCGGCCGCTGGTCGAGCACCTGGCCAGCGCGCAGTAGCTGCCGACGCCGGACCGCGGCCGGCGTGGGCCGGAACCTACTTCTGTGCGCCGCCGCCACCGCCGCCGGGCCGCTGCTGGCGCAGGGACAACCGCGCGATGGCGATCGCGATCGCACTTGCCAGCACCACCAGGCCAGCGAGCTGCCCGCCAATCAGACGAGAATCGAGTGGCAAGGTAGACGAGACCGTCGCGGCGTCAACGTTCGGGTCCTTCTTGCCCTTGCCCTGGGCGCTGGCGGACGGAGTGACGGTCGGGAACAGCCCTGAGGGGTTGCTGTTGGTGGGCGAGGTGTAGGCGCCACTCGACACGCCGGGCACATACGTGCCGGGCAGCGAGTCGCCCACCCCGCTCGTCGACGCCGAGCTCGAGCTGGACGAGGAACTCGACGCGACCACGTCGATCGTTGCCTTGGCGTCAAAGGACGTGGCCTTGCTGGCCTTGGCCGTTGCCGTGAGCGTGATCTTCTCCCCGACGGACGCCGCGTCGCGCACGCGCACGGCCGCGACAATCTCATCGCTCTGGGTCGTCAGCAGGTCGCCGACCGTGCAAACGGCGTCCTTGGCCTCCGAACAGACCCTGAAGTACGGCGCCTCGACATCCGCGGCGTTCCCCGTGCTCACGGTGACGGTCGCGCCGTCGGCCTCCGCACCCGTGCTCCAAACGAAGATCTCGTAGCTGGCCAGTCCGCCCGGCGCAACGTTGCTGCTCGAGAATGGCTGCACGGACACGCAAAGCTGGGCGGTCGGTGTTGGGGACGGCGTCGGCGTCGGAGTCGGCGTGGGGGTAGGCGTTGGCGTTGGAGTCGGCGTTGGGGTGGGGCTCGGGTCGGGTGTGGGGCTGGCGCTCGGCGACGGGCTCGTCGCTTCGGGGGTGGGGTCGCTCGTCGGGGTCGGCGTGGCGGTGGCGCTCGGGGTTGCACTGGCGCTCGCGGCCGCGGAAGCGCTCGCTGTTGCCGAGGCCCCAACGACGCTGGCGCTCTTCGCCTCCGTCGTGTTCGCGCCCGCGGTTGCCGCAGGGCGCTTGGCGCACACGCTCGTCGCGCTGAGCAGAGTCGCACCGGAGGCATGCGCTGCAGCGGCGCCCGCTGAGCCGCCTGGCAGCAGGAGCAGTCCGGCCACCACGCCGAACGTGACGCGACCCCACTTCAACGTCATGGTCGCGCCGTCGCCGCGCTGCCGACCCCAGCGGAGACGCCGTTCTTTCGTCCCATAGTTGGCCACTGTACGCATGTCTTGGCTAACCCATTCCCTTCAGTCACCATTCGACACCTTCTGCGTGACGGGATGCCAGATCCCTAGGGGAAAAGGTGTGCTGCGACCTGGTGTGGGGCGGGCAAAGAGCAGCCCAACACGGGTGGCCTTTACGGTGCTGTTTCGCTGAATGGACGGTGCCGGAGCCGGGCAGCGGGCCCGCATGACAGGCGCTCGCGGCGGCTGCCGGTCAGGTAACCGGGGACATCTCGGGTCGTGTATGCTCGCACCGCGGTCACGTCCGGCGGCGACCGCGCGCCGGACGGAAGATCCGGTGGCCGTGCCCCCTTAGCTCAGTCGGCAGAGCGTCTCCATGGTAAGGAGAAGGTCTACGGTTCGATTCCGTAAGGGGGCTCCAGGCTGTGGCACTTTTCCGAACATAGAACTGGGTACGTCTTTAGGGCGAGTGGCAGTTTGAGTGGCAGGAACATTGAGAAGAAGAGCTTGTTACCAGGCGTTTCGCCAGGCGCCGAGGTGCAGCTAGCGGAGCGTTTCCGCGTCGGGGAAGAGGTCCCAGGGGCTGCGCCAGCCGACGGCGACAGGCGCGCCGCGGCGTGCCACGTTAGGCGTCCCCGAAGACGGTGATGCTGAGCGACGAGGCTGCCGGCCCACCGGTCACGAGCGTCTGCTCGTTGCGCTCGCCCCGGGTTGCGTGCCAGGGGTTTTCTTCGGTTCCGGGGTGCCAGAGGTAGAGAGGGTAGTCGCTGCAGGCAAGGTGCACCCGTAGCCTGTGCCCGGGCCGGAGCCGGTAGCCGGTGTGCCCGAGTGAGATCTCCACGGCCTGGTCAGGGTGTGGGTCCTGCACGTGGGCCTGTCCGCGCAGCAGCATGCGGGCACTTCCGTCGGGCGCGACGTCGGCCAGTTTGGCGTGCAGGTGCATGGATGTTGCGGTGGAGCCGATGCGGACGCGTAGCTGGACTGGGCCCGCGAGATCTGGCGGGTGGCTGGCGGGCTCGGCGGTGAAGGTCAGCACGTCGGGCCGTGACTGGACTGCTTGTTCGTCGGGGAATTCGCGTACGAGCGCGAATGGGTCTGTGACGGTGGAGGGGACCAGGCTGTGCGGGTCGTGGGTCCAGCGCACCGCCGCCCTTGCGCTGTCGGCGCGGCGGGTGAGCGATCCGCCGTTCGCGTCCGCGGTCGCGCGATTGCCAGTCAGGTAGAGGCGCAGTTGCCGGGCGCCAGGCGGGGGCCAGGCTGTGGTGTCGTGCCAGCCGTCGTGGCCCAGCCGCCATCTCACCCGGGCCAGGTCGGCTAGGTCGCCGCGGCCGTGCAGAGCACGGTCGAAGAAGTCCAGGGCGGGGCCGAGGTAGACGGGGATCAGGCGCTGCAAGGCTGCAGCATTCTGGTCGTGGTCGGTCGCGGGACCAATGGGGACATCGGAGAGCTGGTAGTTCTCGTGGTCGGTTGCGTCGGCGACTAGGTACTGCAGGCCCGCTCGATCCGGTCGGCTCGCGAGTGCGGTGTAGTCGCGCATGGATTCTGGTGCGATGTTGTCGAACCACCCCACCGCGTGCAAGACGGGGATCTGCAGCTTGTCGAACGGGTGCTGCCGCCACTGCGGGCCGGCGGCGCGCGGGTCGCCGGCGGCGCGCAATGCGGCGTCAAAGGCTGACGAGCGTGCGCCGATCACGGTGAAGGCGTCGTCGAACACCTCGGCCAGTGGACGGTGTCTCCAGTCCACCTCGTAGTCGTAGATCGGCTGGTTCACCCAGTAGTGCGCGAGGTAGTCGGCCCCATACAGCGGGGCGACGACGTTTGCCCATTGTGTCCGGTTGATGGCAATGTCCGCGCTGGTGACCCTGGGCACGATGGCACGCAGTGCGGGATGTCCGCTGGCCACGGCGGCCCATTGGGTGTAGCCGTAGTAGGAGTCGCCGAACATCCCGACGGTGCCGTCGCACCATCGTTGGGAGGCAATCCAGTCGAGGGTGTCGTAGCCGTCGCTCACTTCGTGGGTGTAGGGAATAGTGTCGCCACCGGACCGGAACTTGCCGCGGACGTCCTGGACGATGAACGTGTAGCCGCGGGCGGCGAAGTGCGGTGCGAGTTGTGGCATGAAGGTGTAGGGGCCGCTCTTGTCGTAGGGCAGGCGCACCAGCACTGCGGGCCGAGGGGTGGTGTGATCTCCCAGGTAGACATCGGTGGCGAGCCGGACGCCGTCGCGCATGCGGACGTGCACCTGCTCGGCGTTCGGGTCGAGGGGCGCCGGGCCGATCGTCTCCACCTGCGGGCTCATGGCCGCTCCCTTCCTTCCGATGTCCCTGCAACGGTGCTGGCGGCTGGTACCTGGCGCTTTGGGGTCCATCCTGGGCGGGGTATGGCGTCCAGGAGATGGCGGGTGTAGTCGGCGCGTGGCGCGGTGAGGATGTCATCGGTGGAGCCGGATTCGACAGCTACGCCGCGGTGCATGACGATGCATTCCTCGCTGACCTGGCGCACGACGCCGAGATCGTGGGAAATGAACAGGTAGGTGAGCCCGAACGCGCCCCGCAGGCTCGCGAGCAGGTTCAGGATCTGTGCCTGGATGCTGACGTCGAGGGCAGATACCGCCTCATCGAGGATCAGGACCTGTGGCTCGGCTGCGAGCGCCCGGGCTATGGCTACACGCTGCCGCTCGCCGCCGGACAAGGTGCGTGGGCGCCGGTACCGGTGGCGATCGTCAAGCCCGCACTGGCTGAGCAGCTCGCTCATGCGGCTGCTGCGAGCGTGTTTGTTTCGGCCATAGTGGCACTTGAGCACCTCTTCCAGGCAGGACTCGACGGTCTGGCTGGGATCGAGGGAGGTGAAAGGGTCCTGGTAGACCATCTGGACGTGCCGGGCGTACCGGGTCCTCTCGCTTCTGCCCCAGGGCAGCGGCTTACGAGTCTCGCCGGCGATGCGGATGACTCCCGAGGTGGGAGTTTCCAGGCCGGCGATGAGGCGGGCCGTGGTGGTCTTGCCGGAGCCAGACTCGCCGACGATGGCAAGTGATTCTCCGGCCGGCACCTGGAACGAGAGCCCGTTGACGGCAACGAGGTCGGCTGTTCGGTGTTGCTCGCCCCGGACGCGGTACACCTTGCGCAGGTTCTCGACTTCCAGCTGCGCGGGCATCAGGTGCGTTCCAGCGTGCTGTGCAGCGTGGCTTGCAGCTCCTCGGCCCGGTGACACGAGACAACGTGGCCACCGAGTAGTCGTGGCGAAGGCCTAGCTTCCTGGCAGCGTTGCTCCGTGTATGCGCACCGGGAAGCGAACACGCAGCCGGGACCGGATTCGTATGCGGCGATCGGCCGGCCCGGTATCGCGTAGAGGCTGGCGACACGGGTGGGCTTGGGCCTCGCGGCGAGCAGTCCAGCGGTGTAGGGATGCAGGGCGCGCTCGTGCATGGTGGCGGATGGGCCGGTTTCCACGATCGTGCCGGCGTACATCACAGCGATCGTGTCGGTGACT
This sequence comes from Streptosporangiaceae bacterium, assembly GCA_030041195.1. The sequence continues at coordinate 20,446 of JASHOI010000145.1, forward strand.
GCCGCGGCGAGGTCCAGGTCGTGGGTGATGAAGATCATCGCCAGCTGCCGTGCCTGCCGCTGCTCGGCCAGGACCGCCATGACTTCCGACTGGGTGGTGACGTCCAGGGCGGTCGTCGGCTCGTCGGCCAGCAGGAGCTTGGGGTCCGGGAGGATCGCGGCGGCAATCATCACCCGCTGCAGCAAGCCCCCGGAGAGCTGGTGCGGGTACTGCACAAGGCGGCGGCCCGCGTCTTGGATCCCGGTGGCCTGCAACGCCGCGATCGCGAGGTTACGCCGCTCCCGCGGGGGGCGATCTCTGATGCCCTCGGTCAGGAAGTCACCGACAGTGTGCATCTCGTTGATATGGGCCCGCGGGTCCTGGTAGATGATGCCGAGGTCGCGGGCCCGGAACTGGCGCAGCCTGGCACTGTTCATCTGCCAGACAGGCTCGCCGGCGAACCGGACCTGGCCGCCGACGCGGGCGCCGCGGGGCAGCAGCCTGGCTATCGAGCGGGCCGTGACCGACTTTCCCGATCCGGACTCGCCGACGATGCCCACCGCGTGTCCTGCTCCGACACCGAGCGATACGTCCTGGACGACGGCACGCCGCCGCCCGTTGATCTTCAGCTCGACGTGCAGGCCGCCGAGCTCCAGGAGCCGTTGCTCGGGGATGTTGCCGGCGGGGCGGATGGGCGCTTCGGGGTTCATTGCTGCCCCTGCGATCGTGCCGACAGCCGCTCTCCGAGAACGTTGAACGCCACCACCGTGATCACGATGGCTGCGCCGGCGGCCAGGGACTCATACGGGTACCCGTTGAGCAGGGCCGACTCTCCTTCGGAAACCATGAGCCCCCACTCTGCGGCCGGCGGCTGGACGCCGAGCCCGATGAACGAGAGGCCGGCCAGGTCGAGCAGCGAGTAGCCAAACGCGAGCGTGGCCTGCGCGACGATCAGGAGTCGCACGTTCCGCAGCAGGTGGTAGGTGGCGGTGCGCCAGGACGAGAAGCCGAGGAGCTGGCATGCCTCGATGTAGGGCAGCTGCCGCTGGCGTATTGCGGCCGCGCGGATAACCCGCGCGATGTACGGGGTGTAGGCGATCGACAGCGCGATCACCGGGGCGATCAGCCCGGTGCCGAAGGCCACCACGGCGAGCACGGCGAACAGCAGCCCGGGGAAGGCGAACAGGGTGTCCATGAACCGGGCCATGACCCTGTCGACAGCCCCGCCGAGCCAGGTCCCGCCGATGGCGACGGTTGTGCCGAGGGCGGTGGACAGAACCGTGACGAGTGCGGGGCCCAGCAGGCTCAGCCGGGCTCCGTAGAGCACGCGGGACAGTATGTCGCGGCCCAGCGAATCGGTTCCGAGCAGGTGCGCGGCAGACGGTCCCTGGTTGATGGCCGATGCGTTGATCAGGTCGGGCTGGTAGGGGGCGATCAGCGGGGCGAAGATCGCCACCGCCAGCAGCGCAGCGCATACGCATCCCGCCGTGGCGGCGATCAGGTCTGCCTTGGCGCGTGGTTCGTCCGCCCGGCGCAGCGCGGGAATCCGGGGCAGCCATGTGGTCAGTGCCACTTCGCGGCCCCTTTCAGTCGCAACCGGGGGTCCATCAGGTACTGCAGCATGTCGAGCGCGGTGGTGGTGATCACGAAGACAAGGACCAGGATGAGCCCGATGGCCAGCACGACGTTGGAGTCCTTGTCCGCCACGCTTTGGTCGAGCAGGGACCCGATCCCGCCCAGCCCGAAGGCGTACTCCACGACCAGGGTTCCGGCGAGCAGGCTTGCCACGGTCAGCGCCGAGACCGTCATGATCGGCATAGCCGCGTTGCGCAGCACGTGGCGGCGCAGGATCCTCGGCCCGCTCAGGCCACGGCCACGCGCGGTGTCGACATGCGGGCTCTGCTCCTCGGCGCTGACCGCGGCGCGAGTGATCTGGGATACGTATGCGATCGAGGCGATGGCGAGCGCGATGGCGGGAAGGGTCAGGTGCTGCAGCCGACCGGCCAGCCCCTGGCCGGTACCGAGCACGGGGAACCAGCCGAGCCGGACCGCAAACACCGCAGTGAGCAGCTCGGCGGCGACGAAGCCCGGGATCGCCACACCAAGACCGTTCAGCCCGGCGACAACCGGAGCGAGCCGCGGCGACATTCCGCCGATAATTCCCAGCGCGACCCCGACGACCAGGATGATCACGCTGGCGTAGGCGATGAGCAGCAGCGTCGTCACGATGCGCGGGGCGATCAGGCTGGCAACGCTCTGCTTGTAGACCAGCGAGGTGCCGAAGTTGCCGTGGACGGCGCCAGTGAGCCAGTCCCAGTAGCGGACCGGCATCGGCCGATCCAGCCCGAGCTTGCGCGCCATATACCGGTACTGGGCAGGCGACGCCCTGGTGCCGAGAATCAGCGTGAGTGGGTTACCCGGCTGCAGCCACACCGCGGTGTAGAGCACGAAGGACGCAGCAAGCAAGGTCGCCAGCGGTGTCACGATCCAGCGCCTGGCATGGGTCAGCACGGGAGTCTGCCGGGGCCACAGCCGTGTGACGCCGAACCGAGAGCCGTGAGCCAGAGGCCGCCAAAGACAACGTGGCGTGGTCACGTCAGTTCGCTGCCTTGCCGATCATCGCCAGCGATGGCTCGTTCAGGTAGGCGAACGACGCGGTGGCTCCGCCGAGGCCGTTCTTGAGGAACATGATCTCGTCGAACTGCAGCAATGTCTGGCTCCAGTAAGCGGGTTCGTAGATCGACTGGGCATTGGTCAGCATCCGGGCCTGCTGGACGAGGTTCGATGTCGCGAGGGCGGCATTGATGTCGGCTGTGACCTTCGGGTTGCTGTAATTGGTGTAGTTGTAGGGATCGCCGGGTGTGTAGGTGAGCCCCATCGGCTCGAGCGGGTTCGGTGCGACATTGAAGGTGACGCCCAGCAGCAGGTCTATGCCAGTCCGGTACTGCGCGCTCGTGCTGGCGTTGTCGTAGGCCAGTGGCTGGAGCGGCTTGATCTGCACGTTGAGCCCCGCCTCCTGAGCCCACCCCTGGATCAGGCCTGCGACCTCAGCCAGCGTCGCGTCGCCTGCGAGGGTCGCGAGCACGATCGGCTGCCCGTGATAGCCCGCCTTCCCTGCGAGAGTTTTGGCAGCGCTGATGGCTGCAGGAGTGCCCCACGACTGTTCCTGCCGCTCGAAGCCCGCGTAAGCAGCCGACCAGATCTGCTGCGCGGCAGCTGGCCAGCTGGCGTTCTTCCATGAGTCCGCGTTCATCTGCGTGTAGTTAGGGGTGGCCGCGCCGGAATAGGCCGCTGACGCCAGCTCCTGCCGGTTGATCGTCATCCACAGGGCCTTGCGGATGTCGACGCTAGCGAGCACTCCGGTTGGGCGGGCGACGCTCAGCGTCAGGTAGAGCTGGGTGGGAGCGCCGAAGATCAGCTTGCCGCTGCGCGCGGTCCGCAGGCGCGGGATCACCGCGGGCGGGACCTCGTAGGCGCCGTCGAGCTGGCCGGAGATCAGGGCCTGAGCGATCGATGTGGAGTCGGTGTCGAACTGAATCTGGATTGTGTGGGCGTGGGCACGGTTGGCCGGGTTCCAGTAATGCGGATTGGCAGTCAGCGTCATCCCGGTGCCAGGGGTCCACGAGGTCAGCTCGTACGGGCCGCTGCACATGATCTTGCCGGCCGCGGTGCCGAGCTTGCTGCCCGCCCGTTCGGCGAAGCTCTTCTCCTGGACCATCCCCGAGAAGCTCGACATCTCAAACAAAAACAGGCTGTCGGGCCGCGTGAACTTCACGGTGACCTGGTACTGGCCGGTTGCGGTGATCGACTTGACGTTCGTGTACAGGAACGAAACCGCGGTCGACGGCGACGCGGAGTGCTCCAGGCTCCAGACCACGTCGGCGGAGGTCAAAGGCGACCCGTCCCAGAACTCGACACCACGCCTGATGTTGAATATCAGAGTCAGCGGGTTGGGCTGGCTGTAGCTGGCCAGGTTGGGGCTGATCGAGTAGTTCGGGTTCAGCCGCAACAGAGGATCGCACAGATTCGCGGCGATAAGAGAGCTGCTGTAGTCCGCGGTGTTGGGCGGGTCGACCGTGTTCGGCTCGCCATAAGGCAGGTCCCAGGTCAGCGTGGATAGGTCACCGGAAGCCGCCCCGTAGGTACTCACCGTCGAGTCGTCGGACGTGGCAGCCGGTGCAGTGGAGGGGGAAGACGAGGAGCACGCGGCCGCCACAGCCGTGAGGGCCGCAGTGGCGGCGACGAGGGCCCAGGGTCGGCGCCTGGCTGGTTGACGGTTCATCGGAACTCCCGGCGAATAAGCAGGAACCGGATGACGATTCGCGAATCTAAGGCTGGCCGCCCGGCGCGGGTCCTGGTGCGGTCCCGAGCAAAGGGCGGCGCGTGTGCCAGTCCGTGGCCGCCTCGTAGGCGGCCGCGACGGCAAGGACGGCAGTGTCAGCGCGTGGCGGGCCGATGATCTGCATCCCAACGGGCAGACCTTCGGCGGTAAAGCCGCAGCAAGTGCTCACCGCGGGCAGGCCCGCGTGGCTTGGCGGCTCGGTGAGCCGGTGGAAGTTGAGCCCAGGCCAGCGCGGGACCGTGCTCCCGTCGATCACCGATGGGCCACCCTCCGGGTTGTGCGGGAAGGCCGTGGTGGGGGTGGTGGGGGTAAGGACCACGTCGTGTTGCTCGAGCACTGCGGCGAATCCACGGGCGATGTGCGCCCGGGTTTGCTGCGCGGTTCGCAGGTACTCAGATGCCGGGATGTGCCGCCCGGCCTCGGCGAGCTCGAGGATCATTGGGTGCAGTTGCTGTGGATCCCAGCCTGGCTGGGTCGCGAGATTGTCGACTCCGAGCGTGAATCCGGGCGCCCAGAAGTCGAGGAAGTACTGGATGGGGTCCGGCAGGCTCACTTCGACTTGCTCGACCCGGGCTCCCAGCCTGCTTTCCAGCAGCAGGGCCGCCTCCTCGACCTGCGCGGTCACCGCCCGCGCCACGGGACCCCAGCCAAGATCGGGAGAGTAGCCCACCCGCAGGCCGCGTACCGTCGGCTCGGTTAGCGCGCCTTCGACCTCACCTGGCTGCAGCGGCGGCAACCCGAGTGGCTCGCGCGGATCCGGCCCAGCCGTCACCGACAGTAGCAGCGCCGCGTCGGCCACCGTCCTAGTCAGCGGCCCAACGGTGCTCACCGTGTCGAACGGCTCGTCGTCACCGCCGCGCGGGATGCGACCGGGGGAGGCCTTGAGCCCGACCACGCCGCAGCACGATGCGGGGACCCTGATCGAGCCGCCGCCATCACTGCCCCACGCCAGCGGCGCTACACCGGCGGCGCAGGAGGCGGCAGCTCCGCCACTGGAGCCTCCTGCAGTCGTGGCGGGATTCCACGGGTTGCCTGTGATCCCGGTCAGCCGGCTCTCCGTGACGCCGAGCATGCCGAACTCCGGGGTAGTGGTCTTCCCGATCAAGATCGCGCCGGCTGCTTTCATCCGGGCCCAGGCAGCTGAATCCTCCGCCGGAACGTGATCGGCGAACGCGACACTGCCATAGGTTGTGCGGACACCGGCTGTGTTGGTGAGGTCCTTCACAGTCACCGGGATGCCGTGCAGCGGGGGAAGCTCACCGGTGTCGCCGATGAGCTCCTCCTGCGCCCGCCGGGCGGCGTCCCGGGCCTGCTCCGCGAGCACGGTTACGAAGGCATTGATGTCCGGGTTGACACGCTCCAGCCGGTCCAGCACCGCGTCCACAACCTCGACAGGCGAAACTTCCTTACGGCGGTACATCCCGGCAAGGTCGGTGGCCGGGATCCAGCACAGCCGGCTGTCACCCATCGCCGGCCTCCGTCACAGCGCCGTGCGCGGGCCGAGGCACCCCGGGGCGGCAGGCGTGATCGGCCACGGCCGTCGCGGCCGTCTGTGCTGGTCCGGTCCCGGCAGCGGGTGATTCCGGCGGCAGCCAGAAGGTCCACCAGTCTGCGACCATGCCGGGCCGGTCGCGTCCCTCGACGTCGACAGCGCACTGGCACAGGATCAGGAACCCGCTCGTGTCGGGTTTGACCGCAGCGATCGTCGCCCTGACCCGGATCTTCTGACCCGCGCAGACTGGGCTGACAAACCGGACCCGGTCAAGGCCGTAGTTCCAGGCGACACACGGGCCGTCTGAAACACGAAGCAGCGGATTGATCAGGTGATCGAGCAGCGCGAGGAGGTGAAAACCCTCCACCAGGTCTTCGGGATACCCGCCCGAATCGAGCGGATATGAGTTCTGGTCGGAGTAAACCGCCTGATCGAACAGTGGCAGCTTGCCCGCGTCAACGGTGAGCCAGCCGCCGAGGATGGACCGGCCGGCCAGGGAAGGCAGGTCGGCGAACGGGACACACAGGTCCCGGATTTCGGGATCAAGCCCGGCACGGCCTGTCATCTCCCGCTCACCCCAGTGCCAGCACAGCAGCTGAGGTCAGTGTGACCGCAATGCTGTTCCGGTCCAGGCGCGGCGGCCACGCCGGGGATGGCCTGGTTTGCCGTGGCTCGCTGGTGTGCCCAAGGCCTCCAGCATCGCGATCGGCTGAGGCCTGAGGAGGGCGGTGATGGCTTGCCGTGCTGCTCATCCGACTACCAGCTCCCAACGCGCCGCGTTATGTAGCGGTCAATGTATAACCGACGCTACATTTAGGCAAGAGCTTGTCGCGAGGTTGCATCCGCTGGCTCGCGCACAGCCGCTGGGCGAGTGTCCGGCCGCGTGCTTCGGAACGTCAGGGCAGGCGCGCGAGGACCATGCCAGGTGTTCGCCGTGGCGAAGCGAGCACCGGCCTGGTCCGCGTCGACGACTGAGCCGTGCACGTCGCTTGGGCGCCGCCCGCCGGCTGGCCTGGCACGGCCCCGGGATCGTCAGGACCGCCTTTACGGCACGGCGGACAGCCGTTCGATCATCGGAACCAGAGCGTCGATAAACGCGACCTGCTTCTCCGGCGTCCAGTACTTGGGATGCTCTACAGAGGAAAGCACGACGCCGTTTTGCACGACCCGGAGCAGGTCGACGTAGAACTGCCGCTCACTTTCCGGCACCAGGGGCGCTACATACCGTTCGATAAGATTGCGGATTGTCCATTCCCAGGTGTCGAAGAATTCCTGGACATTGAAATGTGCATCCGATTCGGCCGACAGCAAGACACGGCCGCGCTCGAGCTGCAAGGTCTCGGCCGTGGTGGGAAGAAGCCACATGAGAAAGGAGCGCAGCCTTTCGGCGGGGGTCAGCTGAGTGTCTTGGAAGGACGCAAGGTCGGTTGAGCTGTCTTCGATCACCTGGCTAGTCACTGCATCCAGAAGCGCCCGCCGGTTCGGGAAGAAATGCGTCACCAGGGTGATCGAGCCGCCCAACTCGTCGGCGAGCGCTCGCAAGGTAAGGCCCCGCGGACCGCTCTTCGCCAGGAGCCGGATGGCTGCGCGCGCGATATCACGCCGTCGCTCGTCATGGTCAACGCTGCGAGGCAACGTATCTCCCCCTTTTACGTCCGATCACATCCGCGGCATGCCCATGATGGTGGCCGTGGCACCGGGGATCATCGCCGCCTGGGTATCCGGTCACCGTGGTGCTCGAGCCTTTCGCGCATCGACGACGCCGTCCGGGAAGGGCGGCTCGTTACGCAGCTGTGACTTGGCGATCTTTCCATTGCCGGTATGCGGAAGTTCGGCGCGGAATTCGATGTATCTGGGCACCTTGAACGGTGCTAGGCGCGCGCTGGCCCAGTCCACTATGTCCAGCGCGCTGACGTGGACGCCAGCGTGCAGCACCACGATCGCCTTGGCTTCCTCGTCGCGGTCGTGGTCAGGGACGGGAACGACGGCGACGTCCATCACTTCGGGCATGGCCAGGATCTGCTGTTCGACTTCAACCGCCGCGATGTTCTCGCCGCTGCGCCGGATGATGTCCCGAGTACGCCCGACAAAGAAGTGCAGCCCCTCGGCGTCCTTGCGGACAATATCGCCGGTGCGGAACCACCCACCGGGCAGAAGGAGCTCGGCATTGGCATCGGGTCGGTTCCAGTATCCGAGCATCATGCCCCGGCCACGGATGAGCATCTCGCCGGCAATACCGGGCGGCAGTTCGGTGAGCCCGGCATCGACGATCTTGGTGTCGCGGGTAGGCCAGCACAGCCCCATGGACCCCGAACCCACGAGGTCGTCACGGTCCCACGGCACGAAAGTGCCCGCACCGGCCTCGGTACTCGCGTACCAGTCGCGCGCTTTCAGGCCAAACCGCTCCTCCAGCGGCCGGTGCAGCGCAGGGGGCACAGCCGCCATCGGGGCGTGTTTCAGCTTGAGCAGATGATCGGTGTCCGATGGCGGGTAGTCGAGCATGCCTTCGTCGATCCACGCGAAGTCGACGTCGTTGTCCAGTAGCCAAGGCATGAACTTGCTCCGGCTAAGTCCGGGCGTGATGTGCAGCTGCCCACCCGCGGCGAGAGCGATCATAAAGTAGGCCTGGTTCTGCATGTAGTAGAAGGGATGGTCGGCGAGCAGGTGCTGGGGATCGAAAAACAGCGCCGCGGAGTAGGTGCCCATCTCGAGCCAGTACTCATGGCTCAGCATGCAGCCTTTGGGCAGGCCGGTGCTGCCCGAGGTGAACTGAATGCCGACCAAGTCCTGCCGGTCGGCCTCGTGGCGGCGCGGCTCACCCGGCGCCAACAGCAGGTCGGAGAACTGGCGTGCGCCGGGCACAACACCTCCGGCGACGATCACGTGCGAGCCGGGGACCGGTGGAAACGTCGCCGTCTCATGCTGGGAGAGTAGTTCATGGGTGGTGATCAGCCAGCTCGCCCCGGTATCGCTGAGAACGAACTCAATCTCGCGTTGCGTGTACTTGGGGTTCAGCGGGACCGCAACCGCGCCCGCATCGATCACGGAGAGCCAGGCCAGCGGGAAATCCAGCTGATTAGGGATCATGATTCCGACCCGGTCACCCGAGCGGAGCCCGAGCGACACCAGCCCGGTCCGCAGTCGGGCCACCGACTCAGCGAGCTCCCGGTAGGTGAGCACGTCCGGAGAGTGGACGAAAGACAGCGCAACCTTGTTCGGCCACCTGGCTGCCGCCCATTCCAGCGCCTGCGGGATAGTCATCTTCAGCAGCGCCTGGTGGTGCTGACCGAGATCAATGTCCAACTTCTGCGTCACTGCACCCATCCCGGCCACGGCAGGCGACGAAGCTGACTGGCCATCCAGGGGGGGCCCGGGACGTGACCGCTCGAGAGATCTGGTGAGGTCATGGCGCTCCGATCGCTCTCCTAGAGATCGCCCATGGGTCTTGCGCCGTCCCGCGCCCTGCGGCTCGTTAGGCATAGTGTGACAAGCAATGTATATCGACTGCTACACATCGCGCCAGAGGGCGGCCAACAAGCGAGTTGACTCGTTCATGACCTTCGGGCCCTCTGGCCTCGTCACAGCCATCCGTCAACCCACGGCCTCCGCCCAGCACCGGACCCCTGGCCAGATCATGTGCGAGTGTGCTAAACGCATGAGCCAAGTGTGCTGTGCCCCGTCCGGTGTGGGCACAGGGCGGGGTCGGCTGGGGCGCTCACCCGAAGAGTTCTCGAAGCACTGCGGCGGACCGCTCGGGCAGCGGTTCGTCCGGGTAGAAGTCTGCGCAGATCTGCAGGGCTTCTGCGGCTGATTGCACGCCGATGATGTCGGCAAGCACGCGCAGGTCGTCGATGTCGCGTGTGCGGGCGGCGAGTGCTTTCATTGCGAAGATGTGGGCTGGCGATGCTGCCGACACGCGCAGCCCGGGATGGTCGAACACCCGGCGCTTGCCCGGGTCGTCCTTTCCGGAGATGTAGATGCTTGCCTGCTCGTTCAGCCACCAGTAGGGCAGTCCGAGGTCGTCCGCGACGCGCCGAGCCTCCTCGATCACCACCCCGTGGGGAACGAACGTTGCGTCGATGTCGCGGGTCACGCGGGTCGCGTCGTAGGCCAGGGCCATAGCGGCTCCGCCGACCACGAAGACGTCCGCGACGACACCCCTGCGGGCCAGGCGCTCGCCCAGAGCAGTGAAGGCGCGTTCCATCTCGGCGCGGCCGAACAGGACATCACCAGCGTCGGTCACGCGGCGTCCAGGTCCTGAGCCGACAGGTAGACGCCATGCTTGCGGAACGCTGCCGGAGCCCAGACCAGCGCTTCGGCCCGCTGCACTTGCAGTTCCGCCGGAAACCACGGCCGCCGCAAGACCCGCGACTCGGCCCACGGCGGGGGAGCGAGATCAAGCCGCGCCGCGAGATGCTCAGCCAGCGCTGCCAGCAGGGCATCCCACCGCTCGTCACCGACGGGTGCCGGCTCCTCGTGCAGCAGCAAGGGCTGAGTGTCGGCTTGCTCCCACCGGTACTCCTCGAGGAACTCCCATACGAGCTTCCACCGCATCTTGGCGTCGGCTGTCCGCGCCAGGCGGCCGCCCAGTTCGGCCAGGGTCATGGGGTGATAGCCCGTCACGGTAAGCCCTTCGCTGCATGTCCGTGCCGTGCACGAGCATACGGTGCTGACCCGTCGTCACCCAGGACTGCGGTGTTGGGGGGCCGGTTCCTGCTGCTTTCCAAGATCAAAGTGAGTGGCAGATTGAGTGGCAAAACCG
>JASHOI010000146.1 GCA_030041195.1 Streptosporangiaceae bacterium
CCGGCTGCAGCCAGCCCGGTCGAGGCCGGACCGGACGCGAACGGATCCAGCGGTTCGGTACGTGGCGGTGCCGCTGCCGCCGGTCAGGCGCCGCCTGCAGGCGCGGCAACCGAGGTCGCCCCCGCTGCGGCGGTGCAGCGGCGGGCGGCGGCTCCGGAGCCCGCGAGGATGACCACGGCCCGCCAGCGGCGTCTCCAGCTCATCCAGGCGCCGAGCGTGACCAGGGGCCTCACGACGGGCGTGGCCGACGCCTGGCGCGAGCACCGGCTGGAGGTGATCGCGGTCGCGCTGCTGGCCATCGCCGGGCTGATCTTCCCGGCGCCGATCTGGCTGGTCGGTTTTCTGCTCTGGCTGGCAGGCTCCGGTGTCGCGCTGTCGTCCAGACTGTGGACCCCCACGGACAAATGGCTGACCGTCCCGGGGCTGGTGCTGCTGGTCATCGTCGCGACCGCGATAGCCGAGGCCCTCGGCGGGAGGCGCCCGGACGCCGCCGCCTATGGCGACGAGGCGATGTCCGACGCGACGACACTCTTCAAGATCGCAGTGTTGCTGGCCGCGGTCTACCTCGCCTGGCGTACGCAGCGCGGCCGCCGTGGCCCTGTCACGCCGTCGTGGGTCCGGCACCGCTGAAGCGGGACCTGTCCGCCGGCAGCCGGTGTGAACCGTTCTGAATCGGACGACGTTGCTGCGGGCAGTAATCTCCGGAGACGGGACCGCTTGGAGGAGCCCTGGAGCCCTTCGATCCGGGCAGGCCGAATATCGCCCGTGTCTGGGACTACTGGCTCGGCGGGAAGGACCACTTCGCCGCCGACCGGGAGCTGGCGCGCACGATGCTCGAGGTCTACCCGCTGTCCGCGCAGATGGCCAGGGAGAACCGGCAGTTCCTCGGCCGGGCCGTCGCGTACGTGGCCAGCCGCGGCATCGGCCAGTTCATCGACGTTGGCGCCGGCCTGCCGACGGCGGTGAACACGCACGACGTTGCCAAGAACGCCAACCCGGCCGCGAAGGTCGCTTATATCGACAATGACCCGGTCGTGATCGCGCACGCCCGGGCGCTGCTGGCCAGGAACCCGGGAGTGATCGCGCTGCCCGGAGACATGCGCGACCCGCCGGCCGTCCTGGCGGATCCCGGGCTGACCGCCCTGGTCGACCTGGCCCAGCCGGTGTGCCTGCTGCTGTCCGGCGTGCTGCACTTCCTCGACCTGGACACGGCGCGGGGCGTCGCCGGCGGCTTCATCCGCGCGATCGCTCCGGGCAGTTACGCGATCATCTCGGTCGGGACCGGGCGCTCCGAGGGATCCGAGCCGTTCCGCACGGCCTACACGGCTGCGCGCCTCTTCATCCACACACCGGACGAGATCGTGAGTTTCTTCGACGGTCTGGAGGTCGTGGCCCCCGGGGTGGTGCCGGCCCGCGGCTGGCAGGGCGAAGGCCCGGTGCTGCACCTCGAGCCGCGGCAGGCAACGTTTCTGGCCGGCGTGGGCCGCAAGCCGGGGGACACCTGACCGGCGTGGAAGCAAGCCGGGGCACACCTGGCCGGCATGATTGCCTGTGACCCGACGCGGGTATCACTGACCTGGGTGTTGATGCTTCGCGGGGCAGCATTCGGCGGTACCCGCTGGTTCCTGGCTTCGCACGCGATCCCGTCCCAGCACCATCCGACGTGTGAGGCTGTGGAGGACGTGGCCCTGGCCGCTGCGGCCGGGGCCACGTCGCTGCCGGCGACCTGGCGGCGCGCCAGCGAGCGCCGGCTGCTGGCGGTGCGCGACCGTGCCGTCACGAGCCGTCTCGGGGCGGTCAGGACCCGCCATATCGGCCGCCGTACCGATAGCCTTGTGTGACGTGCCCTCGCGGGCATACCTATGGTTCCTCTTCGCGTAAGGTCTCGCTCGTGCCAACTGGCAAGGTCAAGTGGTATGACGCCGACAAGGGATTCGGCTTCCTCACCCGTGACGACGGGGGTGAGGTTTTCGTGCACTCAACCGCCCTGGAGAACGCCGGGACCGTGCTGCGTCCCGGCCAGCGCGTCGAGTTCGGCGTCGCTGAGGGCCGCCGGGGCACGCAGGCACTTCAGGTAAGGACCCTTGACCCGCCGCCGACCGTGGCCAAAACCAGCAGGAAGAGCCCGGACGAGATGACGGTCATCATCGAGGACCTGATCAAGCTGCTCGACGGGGTGTCAAACACCTACCGGCGCGGCAAGCATCCGGACAACCGCGACTCGAAGAAGATCGCGGCCGTGCTCCGGGCCGTCGCGAGCGACCTGGAAGCCTGACCCGCCCGGGCCCTAGGCCGGGGTGACGTTTCCTGACCCGGCCGGCCCCTCGGCCCGGGGTCGCGTGCCTGACCCGGTCGGCCCATCGGCCGCGGTTGTGTTCCGCGGACGCGGGACGGGGACGGCCGCGGCGGTCGCGACGTCGATCGGGTATCTCCGGCTCGCCCCGAACAGGAACACCGCCGAGAGGCTCAGCGGGATCAGCATGACGAGGAAGGTCCACCGCAGCCCGTTGGTCCCGCCGAACACGTACTGGGAGACGGCGCCGAACAGCAACGGTGCCAGCGCCTGGGCGCCGGTGCGGATCAGGTTGCGTATGCCCTCGGCGCGCCCCCACAGGAACGCCGGCATGATGTCCAGCCGCGCGGCATCGATCGGCGGGTTCTGGGCGGACAGGCAGGCAGCGGCCAGCACGATGTACGGCAGCGCGGTGAGCGAGCTCCTGGTGAGCAGCGCCGGGATGAACAGCAGCACGGTGATCGTCGCGGCCACCGCCGCCACCATCACCCGGCCGTTCAGCCTCCCCCGGCGCAGCAGGGTGTCCCCGAGCGGCCCGCCCGCCAGTACCCCGATGACCGCCCCCGCCCCGACGACGAGCAGCAGGAAGTTGGCGAGCACCTGGCCCACGCCGTACTGCTGGTGCACGAACTCCACGCCGAACGTCTGCACCCCGGCGAGGAAGTAGTAGCCGAGTGCCCCGGACACGATCAGGGCGACGTTGGTACGGACCCGCAGCACGTACCTGACCGCCTCGCCCAAGCCCATCCGCGGCCGTGGCCCGAGCTCGAGCAGGCCGCGGTCGGGCTGGATCCCGCGGGCCTGTGCGAGCCGCTGCGCGTCGCTCGGCTCGTGCCCGCTGGGTTGCTGCGGCATCTCGGGCTGTGTGGTGGCGTCGGCCGCCCGCCCGTAACCCGGCTCGGGCGCGAGGTAGCCCTGCCCGCCCCGGGCGGGCTCCGGCAGCCGGAAGACCAGGTACGCCAGGAAGAACGCGGGAAGGGCAAGGATGACGAAGGCGGCGCGCCACGAGAGCGCGGCGATGTCGCCGGTGACCGCGAAGCCGACGCCCGCCCCGGCCAGCTCCCCGGTGAGGATGTAGCCGAAAATCTTGCCGCGCTCCGACCCCGGGATCCAGTCGCCGACCAGCGACGCCACCGTGGGAGCCGTGGCGGCGGTCACCGCCCCGAGCCAGATCCGGTCGAAGAGCAGCTCGCCGAACGTGGAGGCGGTCGCGCCCCAGACCATCGCGATGCCCCAGATCACGATCGCGATGCCAAGGATCCAGGTGCGCCGCACCCGGTCGGCGAGCATGCCGAACGGCACCGAGAACACGGCTCCCACCAGCGACGTCACGGCGACGAGCAGGCCGATGTCGGTGTTGCCGATGTCCAGCGACCGCCGCAGCTCGATCGCTGCCGCGCCGACCGTGGACGAGTCCGCGCTGGACAGGGCGAGAACGCTGCCGAGCACGAGCACGATCCGGGCGCGCGTGGGACCGCCGGACGCGGCGACAACGCGTCGCCTCGCTGCCTGCCCGCCTCGGCGGACAACCCGGTAAGCGGACCCAAACGTCCCCGGGCCTGTCCCCGGGTCTCCCGTGCTCGGCAATGGTCCTCGTTCTCTCCGACCGCTCCTCAGGTCCGCCGAGGGGCGCGGCCTGCCGTGTACCACGGCGCCACTGCGTGCGTCCCCGTCACGTTCATAGCCCAAGTATTCTGCTTCTGTGGCGCTGGGACGACCGTCCCGGCCATCGAATCGCCGCGAGTCCGCCATCCGGATGCGTGCTTACCACCGAATGAGGAACAATTACTTAACGTGAGCACGGTCAGCACCCGAACCAGCCGGCCCAGCAGCCGGGAGATCGATGAGGCCTGCGCCCAGGCCGTGGACCTGGCCAGGTCCGCCGCCATCGAGGTTGCGGGCCCGGACCAGGTCGGCCAGCATCTGGGCGTCCAGGCCGAGGGCGATCGTGTGGTCACGCACCTGTTCGCGTGCCTGGATCCGGCGTACGCCGGATGGCGGTGGGCGGTGACCGTCGCCCGGGCCTCGCGGTCCAAGGCGGTCACGGTCAGCGAGAGCCTGCTGCTGCCCGGCCCGGATTCGCTTCTCGCGCCGGACTGGGTGCCGTGGCGGGACCGGGTCCGGCCCGGCGACCTGGGCGTCGGTGACCTGCTGCCCGCCTCCGGCGACGACGAGCGGCTCGTCCCCGTGGCCGTGCTGGAAGGCGACGAGGGCGTGCTGGACTGGGATGACCCGGCCCCATGGGACGCCGCGCTGCCCACGATCGACCCGCCGCAGGGCGATCGCATCGCTTTCGCTCCGTCCGGAGCCGGTCCGGCCCCTGGGTACGAAACCGGCCCCGGGCCTAAACGTTCCAGGGTCTTGTCGGCGATAGGCCGGGACGAGACCGCGCTGCGCTGGTACTCCAGCGAGCACGGGCCGCGCAGCCCGCTGGCGCACGCGGCCCCGGGACCGTGCATGACCTGCGGCTTCCTGGTACGGCTCGGCGGCCCGCTGGGCCGGGTGTTCGGGGTCTGCGCGAACGAGTTCGCACCGGACGACGGGCGGGTCGTGTCGCTCGACCATGGCTGCGGCGCGCACTCGGAGGCGGCCACTCCCGAGGGCGCCTACGGCGCGGCCTCGCCGGTCATCGACGAGCTCGGGTACGACCTGGTCGACACGCCGGGCGTCTCGATGGAGGAGACGGTCTTCGAGTCGCTCGACCACGCCTAGCGGCGCCCGGCCTCGGCGCGGCGGCGTGCGGCGCGCTCCCGCGACCGCTTCAGCTGCGGGACGTAGAGCAGCCCGAAGATGCCGAGCCCGAGACCGGTGACGCAGGTCCAGATCCACCACCGGTCGGCCGGCGGTATGTCCGTCCTGACCGCCAGCAGGACGATCAGCGCGATCGCCCAGCCGACGGTGATCACGGCGGTGACCAGCTGATCGTTTGCCTCCAACGGTGCCGGCGTCGGCCGGCGGGCGTTGCTCACGAGATCCACGCTAACTCTCGTCGGGATGCGTGATGTACTTAGTGCCTGGAACGCGACGCCGCATGCCTGGCCCATATCGCTAACGGTCATACGGAATGCGAGGCGCTCCGGGACCGTTAGCGAAAGTAATGACTCAGGCTAATGAATATGACGACACAGGAGACCAGCTCCGACGCGGGCCTGGCCTCGGAGCTCCGGATATCGGTGACGCGGCTCGCGCGCCGGCTGCGCGCCGAGCGGGCCGCGCACGGCTTGCCCCTGCTCGCCGAGCTGTCCGACACACAGATGGGCGCCCTGGCAACGCTCGAGAGGCACGGCGCCATGACGCCGGGCGAGCTCGCCGAGCACGAGAAGGTGCAGCCGCCGTCGATGACGAGGGTCATCGCCGTCCTGGAGCAGCACGGCCTGGTGACGCGGGCGGCGCACGCCACGGACAAGCGCCAGGTGGTGCTCACGGCGACCGAGGCGGGACGGGACTTGGTGTACCAGTCGCGCCGGGTCAGGGAGGCTTGGCTGGCCAAGCGGCTGGAGGAGCTGACCCCCGCGGAGCGGGCGAAACTGCGAGCGGCAGCGCCGATACTGGAGAAGCTCAGCCAGTCCTGACCGGGCTGCTGCACCGCACCTTCGGGTCGCTGCGCACCCGCAACTACCGGCTGTTCGCGACCGGCCAGGTGATCTCGAACACGGGCACCTGGATGCAGCGGGTGGCGCAGGACTGGCTGGTGCTCGACCTCACCCACGGCAGCGGCTCCGCGCTCGGCATCACCACCGGTCTGCAGTTCCTGCCGCTGCTGCTGTTCAGCCTCTGGGGCGGGATGGTCGCCGACCGGTACTCCAAGCGCCGGGTGCTCATGGCGACCCAGGCGAGCATGGGCGTGCTGGCGCTGGTCCTCGGGGTGCTGGCGATCACCCATACCGTGCAGATCTGGCAGGTGTATGCGCTGGCGTTCACGCTCGGCATGGTTACCGTCGTCGATAACCCGACCCGGCAGGCATTTGCCACCGAGATGGTGGGCCGCGGCGGGCTGGCGAACGCGATCGCGCTCAACAGCGCGGTGTTCAACCTGGCCAGGATCGCCGGCCCTGCCGTGGCCGGGCTGGTCATCGCCGCACTCGGGACGCCGGCCGCGTTCCTGGTGAACGCGGCGTCCTACGGTGCCGTGCTGATCAGCCTCAAGCTGATGCGGGTGTCCGACCTGCACGTGGTGGACCGCGTGCCCAGGGCCAAGGGGCAGCTGCGCGAGGCGCTGACCTACGTGAAGGAGCGCCCGGCGCTGTGGATGACCATGGTGCTGATCTTCTTCGTGGCCACGTTCGGGATGAACTTCCAGGTGACCAACGCGCTGATGTCCCGGGAGGTGTTCCACACCGGCGCGGGCCTGTTCGGCCTGGCCTCAGCAGCGTACGCGCTGGGCGCGCTGGGCGGGGCCCTGCTGGCCGCCCGCCGCGCGAGGCCGACGATGACGCTGCTGGTCACGACCGCCCTGGCGTTCAGCATCTTCGAGGTGATCACCGGGCTGATGCCTGGCTTCTGGTCGTTCCTGATCATGCTGGTGCCCACCGGCCTGGCCGTGCTCACGTTCACCACGGCGGCGAACTCGGCGACCCAGCTCGGCACCACGGCCGAAATGCGGGGCCGCGTCATGGGCCTGTACATGCTGGTCTTCCTCGGCGGCGCGCCGATCGGGTCGCCGCTGGTCGGCTGGGCGGCGGAGATGTTCGGGCCGCGGATGAGCCTGATCGCCGGGGGAGTGATCTCCGCGGTGGCCACGGTCGTGGTCGGGCTGATGTTCGCGCGCACCCGGGGCCTGCGGGTGCGCGAGTACCTGCGGCCCGCGCGGCTGGCCGCCTGAGGCCTGGTTATCGGGTTGCCGGGCGGCGGGGCCCGGCGACAGGATTGCCGTGTTGCCTACACAAGCTTTTGGGGGGGCCGCGTGCCCATCGTCGACCGGCTGACCTCGGTGCCCGATCTCGCTCCGGGGCCCGGCTTCGCCCACGCCGTCACGGTCACCGGGACGGTCGCGTTCGTCTCCGGCCAGGTTGCGCTTGACGCCGACGGCAGGCTCGTGGGCGCCGGCGACCTCGCGGCGCAGACGGCCCAGGCGCTGCGGAACCTGCACGGGATCATCAGCGCGCTGGGCGCGGACTGGCCGGACGTGGTGCGCTTCGGGTGGTATCTGCTTGACGCGGGCTCGGTTCAGACCATCCGCGACGTCCGGGACGAGTTCATCCGCGGCCCGCTCGGCGGCCGGCCCAACCCAGCGAGCACGCTGGTGCAGGTGGCGGCGCTGTTCCGGCCCGAGTTCCTGGTCGAGGTGGACGCGGTCGTGGCGGTGCCCGGTTAGGTAACCGATTTCATCCGCCGACTTTTGAGCCGGAGCAGGTATGCAGCCGTCGAAGGATGAAAGAGGTTCAGTTGAGGCTGTTCGTCGCGGTGGTGCCGCCGCCGGCGGTGCTCGAGGAGCTTGAGGCAACGGTGGCGCCGCTGCGCCCCCGCTGGCCCGCGCTGCGCTGGACCGGCACGTCCGCCTGGCACCTCACGCTCGCCTTCCTCGGCGAGGTCGGCCAGGACACGGCGGCCGCGCTCGGCCCGCGGCTGGAACGCGCCGCGGCCCGGCATCCCGCCCTGTCCCTGTCCTTCGCGAGCGGCGGAGCCTTCCCCGGCCCG
>JASHOI010000147.1 GCA_030041195.1 Streptosporangiaceae bacterium
CCAGCCCGGCGGCCGCGGCCAGGCCGACCCAGGCCAGCGGCCACCGGCCGGGATGGTGGCTGAGCAGCGGCGGAATGGCCGTGCCGCTGACCGCGATGCCGAGGCCGGCGCCGGCGAAGTAGATCGTGAGCGGAACCGCGGACCTGAGGCTGGCCGCGGCGCGCGACGCGAGCACGCCGCCCGCGATGAACACCAGCGCGCCCGACGCCCCCGCGACCGCGCGGGTCAGCAGCAGCACCGGGTAGCTGGCGGTGGCCGCGGTCGCGGCGAGGGCCACCGCGGTCACCACCATGCCCAGCCGGAACGTGGCCGCCTCGGTCAGCCGGCGCGCCACCGGTGCCGCGGCTACCGCGCCCACCAGGTAGCCGAGGCTGTTGGCGGTGGTCAGCGTGCCGGCCTTGGCAAGGCTCCAGCCGAGCTCGGCGCGCATCGCGGGGACGAGCAGGCCGTAGCCGAAGCGGGCCAGCCCGAGCGCCGCGGCGGTGCCCAGCGCCAGCCGCACGGGCCGCCACCACCCCGCCGCGGCCTGGTGCTTCGGCACCGTGGCGGGCGCGCCCTGAGCCGCCGGAGTCACCGCGGCTCCGGCACACGCGCGCCGAGGAATGCGAGCACGGTGCGGGTCAGCGCGACCCGATGGTCCGCCAGCGCGTGGTCGGTCGCGAACACGCGGTGCTCCAGGTCGACGCCGCCGACCCGGTAAGCATCGACCAGCGGCTGGTAGTGCAGCGCGGGCGGGGCTGCGGTGTCGCGGCTGGCGCCGATCAGCAGCACGGGCCTCGAGCTTAGCCGCGGCGCCAGGGCAGCCAGGCTCCACGCCTGCCCGGCCCGCTCCATCTCGGCGACGAGCGCAGGCCCGCTGGTGCCCCGCAGCGGCAGCAGCTCGCTGCCGAACGCCTCGACGTAGCCGGCCCGCGCCGCCGGGTCGGCGCGGCACTGCGCCGCAGCGACAGAGCAATCGAACGCCGCCACCGAGATGACCGCCGCGATGGACGGGTCCGCGGCCGCCGTCGTCAGCGCGGCGAACCCGCCCATGGAGTGACCGAGCAGCGCCAGCCAGCGCGCGTCGAGCCGATGCGCCGCCGCGAAGGCCGGCTCGCGGACCGCGCGTGCGATCGCCGCGGCGTCCTGCAGGGCGTGGCCCCACGACCAGGAGCCGCCGGCTCCCCAGGACCCTCGGTAGTGAAACACCAGCGAAGCGAACCCGGCCCGCCGCAGCGCCTGTGCCAGGTCGAAGTTGCGCTCGTTCCCGGGGAAGCCATGCAGCAGCACGACCGCCGGATGCGGTCCAGCGCCCGCCGGGACGTGCAGCACGCCGGGCAGCGCGACACCGCCGCTGTCGATCGCGACCGCCGACGTGACCGCGGGCCACCTGTCGTCCGCCGGGGGATCGGTCAGCAGAGGGTCAGCCGTCATCGCGAGCTCCTACAAGATCGAACCGATCAGTACCATATCGTGGATCATATCGAACCGGGCGGTACCATCTAGGCATGCCGGTTGCCAAGGGAACGACCCTGGACCCAGCGCGTACCCGCGCCACGATCGCGGAGGTCGCATCGGGCCTGCTCTACGAGCGCGGGCTTGACGGTGCCGGGATCGCCGAGCTGTGCGCCCGGGCCGGCGTGTCCAAGGAGACGCTGTACCGGCACTTCGGCACGAAGGACGGGCTGATCGAGGCCGTGCTGCAGGCGCGCAGCGACCGGGTCGTGCGCTGGCTGGCTGACGCAGCCGGCGCGGCGGGGGACGATCCGGCCCGGCGGCTGGCGGCGGTGTTCGACGCGCTTGCGCGATGGCACGCCGAGCCCGGATTCCGCGGCTGCGCGATCGTCAACGCGGCCGTGCAGCACCACGCCGCCCCGGCCCGTCCCGTCGCCGCACGTCACCTGGCCAGGCTCCTGGACCTGCTGACCGGCATCGCGGCGCGGGCCGGATCGGCCGACCCGGCCGGGCTCGGGCGTCAGCTGCTGATCCTGGTGGAGGGCGCGACCGTGGTTGCCGACCACCACGAGCCGGCCGCTGCCGGCCACGCCAAGCTCGCCGCGCTCACGCTGCTGCGCGCGAACTCCGGTGGATCCGCCTGAACGGGACGCCCCCACGTTGGTTATGTTTGCCGACGCGGAAGCGCGGTAGCTGGCCAAACGCGGAGCCCGGCTGCACAAAGGGGTTCGCCGGGCACCGCCCAGATGGGGCAACGGGGGGATGCGTACACCATGCGCCTGGCGATCATGCTGTTCACCCGCGACCTGCGGCTGCACGACAACCCGGCGCTGGCTGCCGCCGTTGCCCGGGCACAGGCCGTTGTGCCGCTGTTCGTTCTCGAGGACCGGCTGGTGACGGGTGCGGCGGCGCCGAACCGGCTGCGGTTCCTGCTCGACGCGGTGGCCGACCTGCGTTCCTCACTGCGGGAGCGCGGCGGTGACCTGGTGATACGGCGTGGCGACACGGTCACCGAGGTGATCGGCCTGGCCCGGGACACCGGCGCCGAGGGCGTGTTCTGCGCCGACGACGTGAGCGGGTACGCCGCGGGCCGGCGGCGCGGGCTCGCGGCCGCGTGCCAGGCCGCCCGGCTGGAACTGGCCCTGTGCCCGGGGGTCACGGTCGTCCCGCCCGGCGAGCTGCGCCCATCCGGCGGAGGCGACCACTACCGCGTGTTCACCCCGTACCTGCGCGTGGGAACGGGCGCCGCGCCGGCCCGTGGCCGCCGCGCCGGACAAGGTGCGCCT
>JASHOI010000148.1 GCA_030041195.1 Streptosporangiaceae bacterium
CCACGCCGCCGCCGGGCCCGGTTATCTCGGCCACCTGCTTGCCCAGGGTGCCGTTCGGCAGGTTCTTGGTAACCGTGGTCGGCAGGTTGCTGTTGGCCTCGACCAGGTTTCCGTTGAACTCCTGCAGGGCCGCCTGCGCGGCCGCGTCCCCGGCTGGGGTGCTTTTGGCCGGCGCCGTGTAGTTCTGGTAAGCGGGCAGGATCCCGCCCAGCCACTTCAGCACGGTACCGGTCTGGGTGCTGGCCTGCGCCAGGCTGCTCGCCGTCTCGTGCAGTTGCTGGAAATTGGTGACCGCGGTCTGCGCGGCCGTGCCGCCCCAGTTCTCGCTCAGCACCTGCACGTGCTTGACGAGCTCGTTCGCGATTCCTGCCAGAAGCGCGCCCGCTTGCAGGTGTACCTCGCCCGACTGCGTCACCAGGCTGGCTTCGGGGAGGAAGGAGAACATCTGCTCTATATCGGCCGCCGTGAGCCCGCTCACCGAAATCGGCGCGACCGGCGACTGCTTTATCGGGAACGAGTTCCCTTGGATGGTGCCGAACCCGCCTTCGTCGATTCGCATGATGACGTTCCTCTTCTCTGCCCTCAGCCGGTCAGCCTGCGGCTTCCGCGCCGACCCTGCTCGCCGCGCTCGCCGTGGTGGCGTCGGCGTCGCTGTAGTTCTGCGCCGCCTTGCCCACGTTGGTGGCCACCGTGTCGTAGGCCGAATTCAGCGCCTGCATGAACTGCGTGATCGCCTCGTACGCGTTGAGGGCGTTGCTGCCGAACGCGTCTGCGGTGTCCCAGCCGCCCATCGCCGAGCCGAACGCTCCATAGCTGATGAGCTGCGACAGGGCCGTTGCCATGCCGCCCAGGTCGCCGTGCATCTGGTTCTTGACCGAAGTGAGCTGATCGGGGTTGACCCGGAACTCGCCGCTGGCCTTCAGGCCCTTGGGAAAGTCCGAGGGCGACGTCTTCGGCATGTGCAGGCCGTCGGTCTTCACCGGGTCGACCGGCCTCGCGCTGGCCTCTGCCGCCGCCCGGTCTATCTTTTCCTGGTCCTCAAGCGCTATCACATCGGCAATCGCGCCCATCACAAACCTCCGCTGCCGCAACGGTCATTTCAGTTAACGGTCATCTCTGCCCGGAAGGAACGGTGGGCCGTGCCGCCATCGCCTGCGGCACGGCGCCTCGTTCGTGCCAGCAAAAATGGATCAGGTAAACATTGACTGGTTCACGCGCTCCGCGTTCGTGTAGTTCTCATTGGCGGTGCCGATTACCGAGGCCATCGTCGTAATGACCGCACCCATGTCGGCAATCGCCTGATTCCATACCGCCTGGGCCTCGTGATAGGCGGTCTGCGCAGTGCCGGTCCAGTCCCCCAGGTTGCTCTGGAGCTGTGACTGCAGGTTGCTGACCGTGCTGCTCAGCCCGTTATATGCCTGTGCGAACGAGGACTCTGCTTCGCTCATCGTGCCAAAATTGACTGATACGTAGTCGCCACTCATCTGCGTTCTCTCCTTGCTCAGTCCGGGATGCCAGGAGCACCCGCGCTACGGCTCAGCCGTTCAGCGAGCTGATGATCTTGTTTGCCGAACTCTGGTTCGCGCTCTCCACGGTGGCGTAGTTCTGGCCCGATGCCCGCAGTTTCTCGCCCAGATTGTTCAGGGCGTTGAGCACCTTGGTGAAGTCGGTATTGAACTCGGTGAACGCGTTGGTGAACGTCGAAGACGCCGTGCCAACCCAGCCACTCTGCAGGTTCTCGTGAGCGGCGGCGAGGTTGCTCTGCAAACCCTTGATCTCCCCTACGGCGGCCTCGACCTGCGACGCAGCCGTGGCCATCTGTTGCGCATCGTGTGAAGCCACACCAGCCACTGCGCACCTCCCGTCCGTGACGTGTCGTCATCCGTGCCCTGCGCTTGGATGATCTTGCTCGTCCGGGGCAGAGTGGCCACAACCGGCTTCCTCACCCCGTCATCTCCTACCACGCAGCCGACGGCCGCGCGGTTCAGAGAACATGGCTAATCCAAGCCAAGTCGGACAATGGTGTCAACCGGGACAGCCGACTACGCTGCGTGGGCGGTAGCAAACGAGTAGGCCGACGGTTCAGCAACGCTTCTGACTTGGGGTTTCTCGCCATTCCGGTAATGCGGGGCGGGAAGCCGTTACCAGGTATTTACCCGGTGGGAGATACCGGCCTGTTGGCCAGGGCCGGGTCGAGCGCGGGCCCGGCCGGGATCAGGTCCACCAAACCGGCCGGCAGCAGAACCGCCTCCGACAGGTTGTAGCCGAGCATGCCGGCCACCTCCTTGTAAGCCAGCGCGTACCTGCGGCCGTCGGCTATCAGGAAGTAGCTGACCACGCCGGTGTCCGGGCCGGTGCTGGGGTCGGCTCCCACCAGCGCTCCGGCACCGGCCGGCAGCGTTACCTGCCCGACGTCGGCGGGCACGCCGGTCGCCACGCCACCGGCCGGCACCGTGCCCCCGGTCTCGACCTGGCCGGTGAGGGCGGCGCCGGTGGCTGCGGTGCCGCCGCCCGAGTAGACCATGCACAGCGGGGCGGACGCGGCCGGCGTCACGACCGCCGGGATGTTGCTCGGCAGGCCGCCGCCAGGCACGCTGGTGGCCGAGAGGTGGTTGCTGACCTGCGACTGGGCCAGCGAGGCCCGCGGCGGCGCATTCGGCTCGGACGCCAGCAGCGATGCCTGCATCGGCGAGATCGCGGCCAGGCCATCCTGCAGCATCACGTAGAACTGCGTGCCTCCGGCGGCGCTCACCAGGTAGACCTGACCGACCTTGACCGGCGTGCCGGCCGGGCCGGTCACGGTCGCGCCCACGTCGGCGATCGTGGGCGCGGTGAAGGCCGGGCCCTGGGGGACGGCGTTGAGCCAGACCGACGGAACCGGCGCCGCCGGCTGCCGTGCCGCCAGCGCCACGATCCCGTCCTTCTGCACCGCCATGCGCTCGCCGTCCCAGATCACCCAGTCCTGGTTCTGCGCCGTCACCAGCAGGGCACCGCTGCCCAGCGGCCGGCCGCCGACGCTGGTGCCGCCGACCAGGGTGTTGATGACCTGCGTGCCGAACGGGCCGCTGGTGGTCTGCGTGCACACCGACCAGGGCTGCCTCACCAGCAGGCTCGATGTGGGCAGCGGCTCCGGCAGCCCGGGAATGCCGATTTCCGGCCCCCGGGCGAACTTCGTGAGCGCCGACTGGTCCACGGTCTGCTGGTTCAGCGGCGAGTTCCCGAGCGCGAGCCGGGCCGACGCGTAGTTCACCACCGGGCAGAGCTTGTCGCCCTCGCAGAACACGAACGGCGTGCCGGTCTGCTTGTCGATGACCAGCATGCCCGCCTGCTTCTGGATCGACGAGGTGCCGTGGCCGAGCAGGCCCCAGATGAAGAACAGGCCGATCGCGATCACCGCGACGAACACGCCGGAGAACGTCGCCACGTTCAGCCGGCGCAGCGGCTGGTCAGGGACGTCGGGCTCGCCGCGCAGCAGGGCCAGCGACGCCCGCTGGGTCATCAGCCGGTGCGCGTGGAACAGGTCCCTGCGGCTCTGCATGGTCATCGCGCCTGCATGCTCCTCTCAGGCGGTCAGCCGCCGAGCCCGCGGACCTTGCCGAAGACCCCGGCGATGCCGAGCGCGAGCGGGAACAGCCCGACGTTCAGCATCGTGTCGGCGATGTCGGCGATGCGGCCCCAGAACGGCGATGCGCGGTGCCCGGGGAGCCACAGGCCGATGACCACGACGAGCGCGGAACCCGCGATCAGCGGCCCCAGCGCGAGCGCCAGGTGCATGGCCTGGGACGAGCCGTGGATCAGGCCGGCCGCCAGCAGTATCAGGCCGCCGAAGCCCGGGACCATCAGCCAGAGCCGCTGCGCGACGCCCTGGAACAGCCTGGACCTCAGCAGCAGCGCGCAGGCGAGCACGGCACAGGTGACCATGCCGAGCCAGCCCCGGGTCAGCGCGAGCGACCCCTCGGCGAAGGCCGCCACCAGCCCGATGCCTGACGCGGCGCCGGTCACGAACCGGTCGGCCACGGCCGTCCGGTCGAAGACCTCGGCACCGTCGATGGTCAGCGTGTCCCTCCTCAGGTCATCGGCGTGCCGCGGCACCTCGGGCAGCGTCATCCGCGCCATACGGAACGAGACAGCGGGGATCAGCGGGGTGAGGGTCAGCGCCAGCACCGCGATCACCGCCGCGGCGGCCGCCAGGCCGATGCCGAAGGCGTAGCCGATCCAGGCGCCGAGCACCCCGAGCAGCGCCGCTATGACGAGGCCGAAGAACAGCGGCACCTCCCCCGATGCGGCGGCGGCCACCACCGCCGCGAGTGCCACCGCTGCCAGCGCCGCCACCATCTGCACCGCGCCCAGGTGCGAGAGCGGTGCCGACCTGGCCGACGTGAGCAGCCCGGCCAGGAACGCGAACGGGACCGCCAGGAAGCCGAGCACCGCTCCGGCCCGTGAGTCTCCCACCGCCCTGGACACCGCCACGACCGCGAGCAGCGCCACCACGGCGACGGCCGCCGCCACCGCGGCTGGTATCTGCCACGGCGGTCCGGACCGGACGATGAAAACCGCCCCGGCGACCATGGCGCCGGCGGCCGCGCCCAGCGCCACCCACCGGGCGTAGGCCGTGGCCCACCGGCCCGGCCGGTCGCTCAGCCCGCTCGCGATCACGTCGGCAACGTCATCGAACGTCATCGCCGGCAGCTGTTCGCGCTGCGGGCGCAGATAGATGATGTCCCCGTCGCGCAGGCCGGCCTGCATCGGTGTCATGGCCGGCGCGAACGGCCCCTGGCCCAGCCGCTGCAGCACCCACCCGCCCTTTTCGCCGACCACGTCGGGGCCGTCCAGGCCTGCGAACGAGGCAACCGTGGGAAATAGGTCGGCAAATGACACGTAGACGGGAAGGACGATGTCGACCCGCCGGGACGGCCCGATCACGGTGACCCGGCAGACGTCTGTTCCGCCTGGCGACGTCATCGGCCCCCCTTCGTTGGCCAGCCTCGCGGCAAAGGATCGCCGATCAGCGCGGGTCCGCTGGGTCGGCTGACCGGCCACGGGCTGCCCGTTCGGGGCGGTTCTCATCTTCCCGCACTGTCCGCTCTACCTTCCCGCACAGCCCGCGATGTCGGAAATACGGCCGTAGAATGATAACTCCCCTCAGTGCGGACCAACCGGGCCATTCGCACTGAGTGCCGTACCCGGAAAGGAATACCAGAAAGGCAGCCCCGTGAGCACCGTCATCGTCCGCCGTACCGAGCGGCACGACCCGCCGGAGCTGCCAACTGGCGAAATCCTGCTGCAGTCGCCGCCGGAGATCCCGGAGGTCAGCAGCGACGGCTTCCGCCAGACGCTGATGTACCTGCCGATGCTGGTCATGACCGTGGGGATGACCGCCGCGTTCGCCGGGAACAGCTCGAACAAGATCATGTATGTCGCTGGCGGCGCGATGGTCCTGGGCATGGGCGGCATGGTGGTCGCCCAGATGGGCCGGGGCAGCGGCGACCGGAAGATCAAACTGAACGGCCTGCGCCGGGACTACCTGCGCTACCTGGGCCAGGTGCGGCGCAAGGTGCGCACGGTCGCCGCGGCGCAGCGGGAGGCGCTCGAATGGGTCAGCCCGGCGCCGCGAGCGCTTCCCTCGCTGCTCGTCGACCCGGAGCTGCGGCGGGTCTGGGAACGGCGCCCGTCCGGCGACGACTTCGCCAAGGTGCGCATCGGGACCGGGACGCACCGGCTGGCGGTGCGGCTGGTGCCGCCGGACACCAAGCCGGTCGAGGATCTCGACCCGCTGTGCGCGGGCGCGCTCCGGCGTTTCGTCCGGGCCCACAACAGCGTCCCCGGCCTGCCGGTCGGCATCTCGCTGCGCTCGTTCGCGCGGATCGC
Source organism: Streptosporangiaceae bacterium (assembly GCA_030041195.1). The sequence goes on from JASHOI010000148.1 coordinate 5,869, forward strand.
GCCCGAAGGCGAGCCCGAGCCGGTCTACGGGATGCTCCGGGCGATGATCGCACAACTCGCGATCTTCCACTCGCCCGACGACGTGCGGATCAGCGTGTGCGCCTCGCGGGACCGGATCCAGTGGTGGCAGTGGATCAAGTGGCTGCCGCACAACATGCACCCCACCGAGATCGACGCGGCGGGCCCGGTCCGGCTGATGGCCCCCGCCCTGCCCCAGCTCGAGGCGCTGATCGGCGCCGAGCTGGCCGGCCGTCCGCAGTTCACGCCGGGCAGGTCGGCCGCCCTGCCGTTCCACGTGGTGATCCTCGACGGCGGCGAGGGAATCGCGGACTCCCGGCTCGGCACCGACGGCATCGAGGGTGCCGTGCTCATCGACCTGACCCGGGGTGCGGTGGCCGCGCCCGCGACGTCGTCCGCGCCGGCGCTCCGGCTGAACGTCACCGCGGGCGGCACGGAAATGATCACTAAGGACCGGACGGGTGCCGAGGTGCGCTCGTCGATCGGCGTCCCCGACTTCATGGCGCTCGCCGAGGCCGACGCGTTCGCCAGGCAACTCGCCCCGATGCGGCCGGGGCTCGGCGGCCCGGCGGATGACCCGCTGGCCGAGGACACCACGCTGACGGCCCTGCTCGGCATCCCCAGCCCCTATCAGCTCGATGTCGCCACCATGTGGCGGCCGCGGCCTCCGCGCACCCGGCTGCGGGTGCCAATCGGCAGCGACGCCGCCGGGCAGCCGGTCGATCTGGACATCAAGGAGTCCGCGCAGGGCGGCATGGGCCCGCACGGCCTGGTCGTGGGCGCGACCGGCTCAGGAAAGTCCGAGCTGCTCCGGACGCTTATTTTGGGCCTGGCCGCGACCCATCCCTCGGAAGTGCTCAACTTCGTGCTCGTGGACTTCAAGGGCGGCGCGGCCTTCCTTGGCCTGGAAGGGCTCAGCCATGTGTCCGCCGTGATCACCAACCTGGCGGACGAGCTGCCATTGGTCGACCGGATGCGCGACGCGCTGAACGGCGAGCTCGTGCGCAGGCAGGAACTGCTGCGCGCGGCGGGCAACTATGCCTCGCTGCGCGACTACACCAAGGCCCGCGAGCAGGGAACCGATCTGCCCCCGGTGCCGTCGCTGTTCGTGATCATCGACGAGTTCTCCGAGCTGCTCTCGGCCAGGCCGGAGTTCATCGACGTGTTCGTGATGATCGGGCGGACGGGCCGGTCGCTCGGCGTGCACCTGCTGCTGGCGTCACAGCGTCTCGAGGAAGGCAGGCTGCGCGGCCTGGATACGCAGCTTTCGTACCGGATCGGGCTGCGCACGTTCTCCGCCGCCGAGTCACGGGTGGTGCTCGGCGTTCCCGACGCCTACGAACTGCCGCCGCAGCCGGGCAACGGTTACCTGAAGACCGGCACGGAGGAGATGACCCGGTTCAAGGCGGCGTACGTCTCCGGGCCTGCCACCACCGGGCCGGCTCGCAGGCAGCGCCGCAGGCTGCGGCCGGCGGTCGTGCCCTTCGGCCCGGGCTATATCCGGCCGGAACTGGCCGAGGACGAGCCGCGGGCACGGCAGGCCGAGGCGGCCGAGAGCGTGCTCGACGTCGTGGTGGCGCAGTTGCACGGGCACGGGTCGGCCGCGCACCAGATCTGGCTGCCGCCGCTCGACAGGTCCCCAACGCTGGATCAGCTGCTGCCGCAGCTGTCGATCACGCAGCGCTTCGGCTGCGCGGCCGAGGACCCGGCGATCCGCGGCAGGCTCCGCGCGGTCACCGGGATCGTGGACCGGCCGTTCGAGCAGCGGCGTGACCCGATGTGGGTGGACCTTTCCGCTGCCGCCGGGCACGCGGCCGTGGTCGGCGCGCCGCGGACCGGCAAGTCGACGATGCTGCGGACGCTGATCTGTTCGCTGGCGCTGCTGCACACTCCTTACGAGACGCAGTTCTACTGCCTCGACTTCGGCGGCGGGTCGCTGGGCGGGCTCGCGACGATGCCGCACGTGGGCGGCGTCGCGGCCAGGCTGGACGCCACCCGGGTGCGGCGGACGGTCGCCGAGGTGCAGAGCGTTCTGATCCGCCGGGAAAAGGAATTCGCCGAGCGCGGCATCGAGTCGATCGCGGCGTATCGCAGGATGCGGGCCAGCGGCGAGATCGCCGGGGACGGGTTCGGTGACGTCTTCCTCGTCGTGGACGGCTGGCTCACCCTGCGCCAGGAGTTCGAGGAACTCGAGCAGACGGTCACGGCCATCGCCGCCAGGGGGCTGGGCTACGGCGTGCACGTGCTGGCCTCGGCCGGCAAGTGGACCGAGTTCCGGCCCGCGGTCCGCGACCTTTTCGGCACCCGGCTGGAGCTGCGGCTGGGTGACCCGTACGAATCCGAGATCGACCGGAAGCTGGCCACGAACGTGCCGGAGTCCGCCCCGGGCCGCGGCCTGACCAGGGACGGCCTGCACTTCCTGACCGCGCTGCCGCGCATCGACTCCCAGCCGGACCCCGACAGCCTGCCGGACGGCGTGCAGAAGCTGGTGGAGACCGTCGCGGTCGCCTGGCAGGCGGATCCGGCACCGCCGGTGCGGCTGCTCCCGGACGTGCTGCCGGTGAGCGCGCTGCCCGGCGCCGCCCAGACCGGCACGAAGATCCCGTTCGCGGTGGACGAGAGCACGCTGACCCCGGTGCTGCTCGACTTCAGCGCCGACGCGCACCTGCTGGTGTTCGGCGACACCGAGTGCGGCAAGTCCAACCTGCTGCGGCTGATCGCCGAGAGCGTGGTTGACCGGTACACACCGGATCAGGCCCGGCTGATCTTCATCGATTACCGCAGGTCGATGATTGACAGCACGGATTCCGAGCACACGATCGGCTATGCCGCGTCCTCGGCCGCAGCGGCCCCGATCATCAACGACGTCCGCGAGGCGATGACGCAGCGGCTGCCGCCCTCCGACCTCACGCCGCAGCAGCTGCGCACCAGGTCATGGTGGCAGGGCTCGGATCTGTTCCTGGTCATCGACGACTACGACCTCGTGTCGGGTTCCGCCAACCCGCTGCTCGCGCTCGCCGACCTGGTCCCGCAGGCTCGCGACATCGGGCTGCACCTGATAATCGCCCGGTCGGCGGGCGGTGCCGGGCGGGCCTTGTTCGACCCGATCATCCAGCGCGTCCGCGAGATGGGCTCACCCGGGATGATCATGTCCGGCAGCAAGGACGAGGGAGCGCTGATCGGCAGCGTCAAGGCGCAGCCACAGCCTGCGGGCCGCGGCTTCTTCGTCGAGCGGCGGGCCGGAAGCCGGCTCGTCCAGGTGGCGCTGCTCGACGACGGCACGATGACGCCAAGGGGACAGCACCACGCGAATTCGGCACCCGAAGCCGGTCTCAGCATGCCAGCCGGGCAGGCCGCGCCGACTGGGCACGGCTAGGGGGGACCGGCCCGCCAGCGCCGACGCCGGCCCTCCCTGATCACCACAGTGCCGAGGGCAACCAGGGCAGCCAGGGTGAGCGTGACCGCGGCAACCTCCAGCGCGATCCTCCGCACGGACAGGTCCGGCGGCGTGGCCTGATCCACCGGCACGGGCTGTGGCCTGGGCGTTGGCGACGGGCTCCGGGCGGCAGCGGACGGAAGTATGGCGGTGACCGCCTGAACCGGGTTGACCAGGCCGAACCCGGTCCCGGGCCCGGCGTTGCCGTTCGCCGTCAGCTCGATGCGCCGCACCACAGCGGCGACGCTCAGGTGCGGGTAGCGTGCGCGCACCAGCGCCGCGACCCCGGACACGAACGCGGTTGCGTAGCTCGTCCCGCTCAGGTCGTTGACCTGGAACCCGGATCCCGGGTAAGCGCTGGTGACGTCCACGCCCGGCGCGGTAACCGCCACGTTCGAGCGCTGATTGGAGAACGACCCGAGCGCCCCGTCGCTGTCTACAGCGCCCACCGACAGCACACCGGGGTAGCTCGCCGGGTAGCACCGGCCGGAGCAGTTCTCCTCCGCCTCGTCGTTGCCTCCCGAGGCCACGACGACCGAGCCCTGCCTGATCGCGAACGCCACCGCGGAGGCCAGCTCGGGAACGTTGCTGCCCGTTGTTACCGAGACGTTGATGACCCCGGCCTTCAGCAGGGCCGCGTCGCGGATGCCCTGTGCCAGCGTCGCGGCGCTGCCGCTGTCCTGATCGTTCACCTTTATCGAGAGGATCCTGGCGTCCGGCGCCACGCCCTCGAACGGGTTGCCCCGGGCCTGCTGGTCGCTGCCCGCGATGATGGCCGCGATCGCGGTGCCGTGACCGACGCAGTCCGCCAGGCCGGTGCCGGTGAGGTCCATGGCGTTGACCCGGCCCGCGAGCTGGGACGTGTAGTCCACGCCGCTGTCCACCACGGCCACGGTGACGCCCTGTCCCTCGGTCATCGGCCAGACGCTGCTGAAGTCCAGAGCCTGTTGCGCCCAGGGCACCCCGGTCACGCGAGCGCTCACGCTCTGGCTGGATCCCGGGCAGTTCGAGGTCGGCAGGGGCTCGGTCGGCGTCGTGGTGGGCACCGTCGGCGCGGCAGGGGTCGTCTTCTTCGGCGCCGGCTTGGTTGTCGGCTTGCTCGACGGCTTCGGTGACGCCTTGGCCGCAGCCGGGGCATTCGCTGCCGCGGCCGACCGGGCCACGGCCGCAGCCGACCGCGCCGCGGCCGCCGCCGGCACCTGCGTCGCCACGACGAGCGCGAGCGCAGCGATCGCGACAGCGAGCCGCCTCATCCGCGGTGCCTCCGTGAGCAGACCGATCCCTGGAACCAGGAAACGCACTTAGGCTACGTAATGGCCGCGCCAAACCGCAGCCATCCTGAGTCATATGACATCGGTCGTTTTCGTGCAAATGGGCGTCCGGCGATGAGCTGGCCGTGGGTCGCGATCCTCGCCGTGGCCGGCCTGGTGATCGGCTGGTGCCTGCGTTACGTCGTCTTCCGTTTCGCGGTGCCCGATGGCGAGCCGCCGCGCACCGACTGCCCGGCGTGCGGAAGCCCGATCGTCTCGGCTCGCGCGGTGCCCGCCCGGGCCCGGTCAGGCGACGTCTCCGGCCCGGCTCTACTGGCCAGGTCCGCGTCGGGCCGCTGCCCGACGTGCCGGGCACGGACCGGTCCGCCGCCGCTGGCACTCGAGCTGACCACCGCCGTCCTGCTCGGGGCGCTCGCCGCCCGGATCCACCCGGGACTCGTGCTCGCGGCGGCGTGCTGGCTGGCCGTCTGCGCCGTGGCGCTCGCCTGGATCGACGCCATCGTCCAGCGGCTCCCCGACGTGCTCACCGGGCCGGCCTACGCCGGAACCGCTGGCCTGCTGCTGGCGGCCGCGGCGACGGGCGGGCACTGGCACGCCATGCTCCGCGCGGTGCTCGGCGGGCTGGCCCTCGCCGCCGGGTACCTGGCCCTCGCCGTGGTCAGCCGGTCCGCGATCGGCCTCGGCGACGCCAAGCTCGCCGCCAGCCTGGGCACGATGCTGGCCTGGCCCGGCTGGCCGGTCCTCGTCGCCGGAACCTTCGCCGGGTTCCTGCTCGCCGCCGGGTACGGGCTCGGCCTGCTGCTGTTCCGCCGCGGCTCCTGGCGGCAGCGCATCCCGTTCGGCCCGTTCATGATCGCCGGGGCGTTCCTCGCGCTGCTGGCCGCAGGAGCAGCGGGTTCCTGACGGCGAGCGGCGGTCGTGCGCGCTCCGCTCAGAGTTCGGCGCCGACCAGGACCGGCTCGTTGACCAGATCAACCCCGAAGGCCTGCCGCACGCCGTTCCTGATCTCCCGCGCCAGCCCGACCAGGCTGGCGCTGCTCGCGTCGCCCGGGTTGGTCAGCGCCAGCGTGTGCTTGGACGAGATGCGGGCGCCGCCGTCACCCCGGTATCCCTTGCCGAAGCCAGCCTGCTCGATCAGCCATGCGGCCGGGACCTTGACCTGCCCGTCCCCGGCGGGGAAGTGCGGGACGCTGACCTCCCCCGCGGTTCTGCCCGTCCTGGCCGCCGCCCTGCGCTGCACCTCGGCGAACTGGCCGTGGTCCAGAACCGGGTTGGTGAAGAACGAGCCGGCGCTGCGCGTGTCCGGATCCGCGGGATCCAGCACCATCCCCTTGCCGCGGCGCAACCCGAGCACGGCCGAGCGGACCTCGGAGAGCGGCGCCCGCCCGGCTTCGCCGATACCGAGCACCCGGGCCAGATCGCCGTAGCGGACCGGCGCCGACAGCGGGTCTTTGCCGAGCCGGAACGTCACGCCGAGCACCACGAATCGCCCGGTCGCGGCCGCCGGGTCCAGCACGGCACGGTCCCGCCCCGGGCCTGCGCTGCGCTTGAACGCGCTGGTCCGGTACCCGAAGCCGCACTCGGCGTTCGCCAGCGTGACGACCGTGTCGCGCAGCCGGTCGTAGGCCTGCACCGCGACGACCGTCTCGGAGACCTCCTGGCCGTAAGCGCCCACGTTCTGGATCGGCGTGGCACCGGCCAGGCCGGGGATCCCGGAGAGACACTCGATCCCGGACAGCCCCTCGGCCACGCACCGCTCGGTCAGCGAGTCCCAGTCCTCGCCGGCAGCCACCGTCACGGTCACGGTCACGCCGTCTTGGTCGGGCACGATCTTGACCCCGCTGGTGGCGACGTGCACCACGGTGCCGGGAAAGCCCTCGTCGGCCACGACGAGGTTGCTGCCGCCGCCGAGGACGAGCACCGGCTCGCCGACGGCATCCGCGTCCCGCACCTCGGCGATGACCTGGTCATCGGTGCTCGCGTCGACAAAGCGCACGGCCGGGCCGCCGACGCCGAGCGTGGTGTACCCGGCGAGCATCACCTGCTCACGCACCGTTAGTGCCATGCCTCCCTCTCCTGGTCGGTCCCTGCACCGGCAGGCCGGTCCGGGGCACGAGCCTACGGACGTGCCCGCAGGTCAACAACACCGGGCTCGTGTACCGCCGGCAAGACAGGCGCGAGCGCGGGCCGCCGGCTTGGCCGGTGGGCGGGGCGGCGCAACAGTGTGAGGGGTCCCTTGCTGTTCCTGTTTGAACAGCGTGGGTCCCACGACACTGATGAGATGAGACGTGGGACCGGGCGGGTGAGGCCTCGCCGGAGGTGGCGGGGGGTTGAGCTGGTTGGTTAGGGCAGACGGACGACGGCGCGTGCCCGGGTCAGCACCTTTTCCTCGCCGGACTTGGCCGTGAGCACCACGACCACGCGGTTGTAGTCCAGCTTCTCCTCGACGGTGCCGCTGACCACGATCGTCGCGCCGATGTCGTCGTCGGGCACCACGACCGGCGAGGAGAACCTGACGCCGAACTCGACCAGCGCCGCCCCGGGGCCCGCCCA
>JASHOI010000149.1 GCA_030041195.1 Streptosporangiaceae bacterium
GAACTCGAACCCGACACCCCGGATGATCAGGGCCACGAGCACGATCAGCAACGGCAGGTAGAAGGCGCTGAACATCGACGCATACCAGAACGGGAACGCGGCGAACGTGGCGCCGCCCGCGGTCAGCAGCCACACCTCGTTGCCGTCCCAGACCGGGCCGATCGTGTTGATCATGACCCGGCGCTGCGCCTTGTCACGGCCCAGCACCGGCAGCAGGATGCCGACGCCGAAGTCGAACCCCTCCAGCAGGAAGTACCCGGCCCACAGCACGGCGATCGCGATGAACCACAGGTCGGACAGGTGCACGGCAGGTTCCTTCCCTCAGTAGACCAGCGCGGGGGTCTCGGCCTGGCCGGCTGGCCCCCCGGCCTCCGGCTCGGTGCCCAGCCCGGCCTTGATGTACTTGAGCATCAGCCCGGCCTCGATGACCGCGAGCACGCCGTAGAGCAGGGTCAGGATGAGCATCGAGGCGAGCACCTCGCCGCCGGAGTTGGCCGACACCCCGGCCGCGGTCTTCAGCTGCCCGTAGACCAGCCACGGCTGGCGGCCGGTCTCGGTCATGATCCAGCCGAACGAGTTCGCCGCGAGCGGCAGCAGCGGCAGCGCGATCACCGGCCACAGCAGCCAGCGGCTGCGCGGACGGCGGCCGCGCCGGATGGCGATGAGCGCGATCAGGGCGATCAGCGCGGCGAGCAGGCCGACGCCGATCATCAGCCGGAAACTCCAGTACACGACCGGGACGACCGGGGTGTAGGAGCCGGGGCCGTAGACCTGGCTGTAGTGCGCCTGCAGGTTGTCGATGCCCTGCACCCTGCTGCTCCAGTTGCCGGTGGCCAGGAACGACAGCAGCCGGGGCAGCGTGATCTGGAACACCGGCTTGGTCCCGCTCAGGTTCCCGATCGTGAGCAGCGAGAACGGTGCGGGCTTCGACGTGTGGTACAACGCCTCGGCGGAGGCCATCTTCATCGGCTGGTACCGGGTTGTGAACAGCTTGCCCTGGATGTCGCCGGTGGCGATCGTGACCACGGCGGCGGCCAGCGCGGTGATCGCGCCCACCTTGGCCGCCGAGCGGAACGCGGCGGCATCGCCGCCCGGCATGTCGCGGTGCCGCATCAGGTGCCACATCGCGACGCCGGCGACCAGGGCGCCCGCGGTCAGGAAACAGCCCGCGAGCACGTGCGGGAACCCGGCCAGCTGCGCCGGGTTGACCAGCACCTTCAGGAAGCTGGACAGCTCGTCGATGTGCCTGGCCCGGTTGTAGGTGAACCCGACCGGGTGCTGCATCCACGAGTTCGCGACCAGGATGAAGTACGCCGACAGCGTGGTGCCCACCGCCACGATCCACATGCAGGCGTTGTGCAGCCTGGGCCGCAGCCGGTCCCAGCCGAATATCCACAGGCCCAGGAAGGTGGACTCGAGGAAGAACGCCAGCAGCGCCTCGATCGCCAGCGGCGCGCCGAAGATGTTCCCCACGAAGCGGGAGTACTCCGACCAGTTCATCCCGAACTGGAACTCCTGCACGATCCCGGTGACCACGCCCAGCGCGAAGTTGATCAGGAAGAGTGTGCCGAAGAACTTCGTGAGCCGCAGCCATCGCTCGTGCCCGGTGCGCAGCCATGCCGCCTCGAACCCCGCCACCAGGAACGCCATCCCGATCGTGATCGGCACGAACAGGAAGTGGTACACGGTCGTGATCGCGAACTGCCAGCGCGACAGGTCGAGCACGTTCACCGGCTGCCTCCAGATTGGCTGCGTGATCGTCTTCGGCAGCCTGGCATCGCCATTCCGGCGCCGGTCAGGGCCGTTCGCCATGGCACCCCGGGACTTTGGTCCGTGAGTCCGGGGCCGCACGGCTGCAGCGGCAGCGGCCGAACCGGGCAAGGCTGGTTACAGAGCGAGGAGGTGCCCAGCAATGAGCAAGACGAGCGAACGGCGCGTCATCGTCGGCATCGATGACTCGCCATCGGGACTGGCTGCGTTGCAGTGGGCCATCGGCGAGGCGCGGAGTTGCCCAGCTCAGCTCGTGGCGGTTCGGTCGTGGGCACTGGGCCTGCCCAGGCACGGCGGCCGCCACCACAGGCGCCTGGCCCCGCGGGTTGTGGTGTTTTTCAACGGAGCCGAGCAGCGTGACGCGTCGGCGAAGCTGATCCGCGACGCGTTCCGGACCGCGGCCGGCGGCCAGCCCCGAGATGTGAGAGTGACCGTCCGGACGCCCGAGGGCGATCCGGGCGCGGCGCTGACCCGGATCGCCACCCGCGACGAAGACCTGATCGTGGTGGGCCGGGAGCACGGGCTCAGAGGGTGGCACGCCAGCCGGGGCGCGGTGAGCCGTTACTGCCGTCGGCACGCGGGCTGCCCCGTCGTGGTGGTGCCGGCCGACCGGGAGGTGCCATGACAACACAGCAGACATCGGTGCTCGGTGCGCAGCCGTTCCTGCGCGGCATGCCGTCCGCCCAGTTGGCCACGCTGGCCGGGTTGTGCGAGCACGTCCTGATTCCGTCCAGGGAGCGGCTGTTCGACGAGGGTTGCCGGGCCGACCGGTTCTGGATCATCGACGCCGGCCAGGTGACGCTCGACGCGAGCGTTCCCGGCCAGGGCCGGGTGATCATCGAGACGCTGGGCCGGGGTGACGTGATCGGCCTGTCCTGGATGCTGCCCCCGTATCAATGGCGTTTCAGCGCCGTCGCCACGCAGCCGACGCAGGCTTTCGTCTTCGACGCCCGGGCGGTGCGCGCGGCCTGCGACGCCGATCCGCTGCTGGGGTACGAACTCAGCCGGAGGTTCTCCGCGGTGGTCGTGCACAGGCTGCAGGCCACCCGGGCTCGGCTGATCGACGCCTGCTCCCGCCCGCCGCCGGCGGACCAGGTGCATGACCTACGCTAGGCCGTGTGCTAGAGGAACTGGACGAGGCGGAGTGCCTGCGGCTGATCGCTCCGGGCGGCATCGGCCGGATCGGGTACTCGGGCCGGTACGGCCCCACGGTGATGCCGGTCAACTACCGGCTCCACGAGGGAACGATCGTGTTCCGGACCGCGCAGGACAGCGCGACGGACGAGGACCTCCGCACCGGCATCCCGAATGCCGAGTACAAGGTCGCGTTCGAGATCGATGACTTCGACACCGCGGCGCGAACCGGGTGGAACGTACTCGTCCAGGGATCCGCGCATCACGTGGAATCCGAGGCCGAGCGCGCTTCGGTCGCGGCCACCGGAGTCGAGCCGTGGGCCGGCGGAGACAGGGAACTGTTCATGCGCATCATTCCCACCCGGGTGACCGGACGTCGCGTCAGCGCTGCCGGCTAGACAGCCAGGCCCGCGGGGCGATCGGCCGGAAGCAGCCGGAATCCGGTCACGAGGCCCGGGGTGATGGATATGACCTGGTCGTCCACGTCACCGGCCCAGTGACGCAGGACGCGGCGGATGGTGTCAGCGGCAACGGGATCGGTCACCTGGTGTGCCGCGCCCACGACCGTGACGCTCCAGCCAAGATGATCGACCGGGTCGATCGAGTCTGCCTGGTAGGCGATCACAGTGCCCGGCCCGGCTCTCGATGCCGAGGTGATCGCGACGCCGCCGTCGGCACGGGCGATCACGCGATCATCGTGGACGAGATGGCTGGCCGGGCGGACGGCCGGCAGCGCCCGGGCCGTGAACACTATCCTGCCCAGTGGCACGCTGCCGAGCAGTCGCATGGCCTCCCGTGAGTCCAGCTCCTCCAGCCTGCGCCGCTCGTCCGTCATAGCCCTGAGTCCAGCGCCGGCGCCCGGTCACAGACAGGGCCCGGCGCCCCGACCCCGGGTGACCTTTGTCCCTGCCGCGCCCGGCACCAGGCGCCGGATCCTGGCTGCATGACGATGAAGACGATCGATGACCTGGACGTGCGCGGCAGGCGGGTCCTCGTGCGCGCCGACCTGAACGTCCCGCTCGACGGGACGCGGATCACCGATGACGGCAAGATCCGCGCCTGCACGCCCACCTTGACCGCGTTGCTGGAACGCGGCGCTGCCTTGCTGGTCTGCTCGCACCTGGGCAGGCCCGCCGGGGTGCCGGACCCCGCCTATTCGCTGCTGCCGGTCGCCGCGCGCCTCGGCGAGCTGCTGGGCAGCCCGGTGGCGATGGCGGCGGACACGGTCGGGCCGTCCGCACGGTCGGCGGCGGCGGCGCTGGTACCTGGCGAGGCGCTCATGCTGGAGAACCTGCGGTTCAACCCGGGCGAGACGAGCAAGGACGACGCGGTCAGGGGCGCGTTCGCCGATCAGCTCGCGTCCCTGGCCGAGCTGTATGTCGGCGACGGGTTCGGGACCGTGCATCGCCGGCACGCCAGCGTCTGTGATGTGCCCGCGCGGCTGCCGCACGCGGCCGGGTACCTGATCCAGGAAGAGACGGCCGCGCTGCAGCGGCTGACCCGGCACGTCGCGCGGCCGTACATGGTGGTGCTTGGCGGGGCGAAGGTCGCCGACAAGTTCCCGGTGATCGGCAGTTTGATCGGCATCGCCGACCAGATCCTGATCGGCGGGGGAATGGCGTTCCCGTTCCTGGCCGCAGAGGGTCACGGCGTGGGGCTCTCGCTGCTGGACGGCA
>JASHOI010000150.1 GCA_030041195.1 Streptosporangiaceae bacterium
CGGGAAGCACGCGCCGCCGCGGCCGGTCAGCCCGGCCCGCTCCACGTCGCCGATCAGGCCGCCCGGGTCCCGTTCCGGCACCGGGCCGTACCGGGCGACATGGTCGGCCAAGGACAGCGGGCCCTCGGGTGGGATCAGCCTGGGCAGCCCGCCGAGCACCGTCATCGCGCTCACTTTGTACCCCCGGCGGGCGTCGAGGTCGCCTTCGTGGTGCCCCCGATCAGGTGCGCCGGGGTGCCCGCCCGCCGCGCCCAGCCCGGCTGCAGCGGTCCCGCGGTCAGCCACGCGCCGCCGGCGATGAGCGTGAGCACCAGCGCGAGCGCGCCGATCAGGCGCGCGGCCGCGTGCGACGGCCAGCCGTAGGCGAGCCGCCAACCGATGAGGACCGCGATCAGCGCGACGCAGGCCACGGTCAGCCCGAGCACCCAGCGGACCGGGGTGTCGGTGCCGGTGCCAAGGCCGTGCAGCACGGCCACCGGCCAGCACAGGTACGAGGCCCAGTGCACCAGGCGCCAGGACCGGTAGCTCATCCTGGTCCGCACCAGGCTGGTCACGGTCACCGCCAGCAGCAGGTCGAACGCGATCGCGCCGAGGCCGAGCCACAGCGGCCGGTACGCGGAGATGAACGGGATCACCACGTCCTGCACGTGAATCGGGACGTAGCTGTCGGCCAGCGTGGTCACGATGTGAATCAACGTGAACGCCAGCGCCAGCAGCGAGGTGTTCCGGTGCAGGCCGATGGTGACGAACCGGGGCAAGGCCGGGCGCTGGTACCTGACCGAGGACAGCAGCCCGAACGCCATGCTCAGCGTCAGCAGCACCAGCGCGACGAGCCCGGTGGCCCTGGTGAGGTACCACAGCGGCGTCGAGGACGTGACCACGATCGCGGCGGGCGGCAAGCCCCCAGCCATGGCGCCGGCCCCAGGCACGGCGCCGACGGCGGCAATCCCGGTCATCAGGCCGGGCCGGGGTCGCTCGGCCAGCCGGCGGTGGTTTCGACGGTTCCGTCCTGCCGGACCAGCCGGGCGGGCAGCCGGGCGTCCTGCAGCCAGGGCAGCGCTGCCTCGCTGCGGATGATCGCGGCGGTGCTCCCGGTGTTGGCGTCGACGCAGCTGCCGGCCGCCACGCTGACCGTCCGCCAGCAGGAAACGGCGGGCAGGCCGTTGGCCGGATCGATGATGTGGTGCACGCGCCGGCCACCGACGGCCCAGGTCCGCACGGTGGTGCTCGAGGTGGCAAGCCCGCCGGAACGTATCGTCACCGTCTGTCCCGGCGCGTCCGGCCCGGCGGCGTGGTCATCGGTGACCCGAACCCGCCACCCACCTCCCCGTCCGCGTTCCTCTCCATGGTCGGCCGGCGGCGGCCCGGCCACCGCTATGTCCCCGCCGAGGCTGACCAGCACGCCGGCGTCGATCTTCGCGGCGATCAGGCTGGCGCAGCGGTCCGCCGCCCACGCCTTCGCGGTAGCGCCCAGGTCGAGCTGGGCTCCGTTGGTGAGCTGCACCAGCCGCCGCGTCCGGTCAAGCTGCACGCAGCGCCAGCCGGGCACCCGGAAGGCCGCCGGCCCGGGCCGGGACGACCGTGCCCCCGCCGCCTGGAGCACCTTGAAGTCGCGGTCGTAGCCGATCTCGGCGAGCGCCTGCCCGCAGGTCGGGTCCACGTCACCATCGGTGAGCCGCGCGGCGCGCAGCGCCGCCTCGACGAGCTCGGCGAACAGCTTGCTGACGGGCAGTACCGCGCCACCGGATGCGTTCAGCCGGGACAACTCGGAGTCGGGCCGGAACCGGCTGCACGCCAGGTCCACGGCGGCGAGCTCGGCGTCGGCGATGGCGCGCGCGTCGTCCAGCCGGTCAGGGTCACTGACCAGCAGGGTCGCCGTGGTGCCGAAAACGCTGAAGGTGTCGGTGCCGACGGCCAGGGTGGTCACGTGGCTCCCGACGTGACCTGGCCGCCGCCGTTGGATGGGCCAGGAGGCTGTGCCGGGACGACTATTCCGCCCTGATTGGACCCGCTGTTGCCGGCTGTCGACTGCTGAGATCCGGTATTGCCGTTGTTGTCCGTGCTCGACTGGGTGGCGACGTGATGCCCGAACGCCGCGGCGATCAGCGCCGAGCACACGACTCCAGCAGCACCAGCCCGCCAGGTGAACCTGCTGATCTTGCGTATACCGTCGTCGCGTGCCGCCGCCGCGAAGCGCACGTCGTCCCGGCGCATAGCGCGATCCTCTCCTGCGTGCCCAGGCAACCAGCATGCCGACCATAGCTTCGGAACGGCTACAGGCTAGGTTCAGGTTCACTGAACGCTCGCGTATCGGTCACGGCCCGGTCCCTCCTTTGTACCCCGCTGCGGGCGTGGCTAGAGCCACGTCCGGCGCCGGGCCGATTTCGTGCCCGGACGCTCGCCGTGCCGTGCGGGGCGGTCGCCCCGCGCACCCCGGCTCAGTGCGGCGAGTGCAGGTCGCCGACCATGCGCACGATTGCGTTGCCGACGGCGGCGAACCCGTGTACCAAGCCGCCCACGATGGTTTCGGTGGTGGACGGAGACCTAACCGTCACGTAGATCGCCAGGATGATCAGAAGCCAGATCCACCAGCGCGTCTCTAACCTGAGATTCATGGCGCCCCCCAGCGCCCACCGGGCCCGGATCGGGCCCGCTATGGCGTTGCATTATGCCATGGTTAACATTAATAAGAAGCAAAATTTGCCGGATTCTAACGGCCGCTTCGCATAACTTGACAAATGTACATCAGAGGTATGAGACCGTGGTCAGTCCGGCGTGTCGTCGGCCAGCCGGGCAAAGGCGCGCAGGTTGGCCGTGCTCTCACCGCGCTTGCGCCGCCACGCCCACTCGCGCCGGATCGAGGACGTGAAGCCGATCATGAGCGCCTGGTCGAAGTTGTCGTCGGAGTAGCTGAGCACGCAGCCGAGCAGCCGGTCGATCTCGTCGGGGCCGACCGAAGCCAGCGCCACCCGGCCCACCAGGTACACGTCGCCGGTCTTGTCCAGCGCGAACTGCACGCCGTACATCCGGCCGTTGCGCTCCAGCAGGAACCGGTAGAACGCCGCGTGGTTCTCGTCCGGCTGGCGGCAGAAGAACGCCTCTACGTGCAGGCTGTACGGGCCGACGATCAGCCAGGTCATCGTGGCCAGCTTGTGCTGGCCCTCCAGCCGCACCAGGTACGCACCGGGTCGCGGCGACTCGTAGCTCAGGCCCAGGTCGGCCACGCTCGCCTCGATGGTCTTCGCGATCGCGGCCTGCTCGTCGGCGCTTGCTCCCTGCCCTGTTGGCCCGGTCACGCCACCGCCTGGGCCGCCTCGGCCATCGCCGCAGCGTAGAGGTTCAGCAGCCCGTCGACGGTCGCGCTCCAGCCGAACCGGGACGCGTGCTCCCTCGCCCCCCGGGAGAACCTGGCCAGGGTCTCCGGCTGGGCGATCAGGCCTGCCACCGCGCGGGCGTAGTCGGCCGGGTCGCGCGAGCTCACCAGCACGCCGGAGACGCCGTCCGCGACCGCCGTGCGCAGGCCGCCCACCGCGGCGGCCACCACCGGTGTGCCGCAGGCCTGGGCCTCGACCGCGACCAGGCCGAACGACTCCGAGCAGGACGGCACCATCACCACGGTGGCCGCGCGGTACCAGTCGGCGAGCTCGGGCTGCGGGCACGGCGGCTCGAGCCTGACGATCCCGTCGATGCCGAGGGCCGCGGACAGCTCGGTCAGCCGGTCCGGCCGGGCGCGCCCGGTTCCGCTCGGGCCGCCCACGAACGCGACCCGCAGCCGCCGGGCCAGGCCGGGATCGCCGGTGATCATCTGGGCCGCGGCGTGCAGCACCACCTCGGGCGCCTTGAGCGGCTGCATCCGGCCGGCGAACACCAGTACCACGGCGTCTTCGGGCAGGCCGAGGCGGCGCCGTGCGTCCTGCCGGGATCCGGGCCGGAACACCGTGAGGTCCACGCCGGGGTTGACGGTCCGCACCCGCCACGGCGCGGCGTCGTAAAGCTCGATGAGCTGCCCGGCCTCGGCGTCGGTGTTCGCCACCAGCCGGTCCGCGGCGGCCACCACCTCGGCCTCGCCGCGCAGCCTGATGTCGGGCTCGGCCGCGTCACCGGCCGCCAGCGCGGCGTTCTTGACCTTTCCCAGGGTGTGCATCGATTGCACGAACGGCACGCCCCAGCGTTCCTTGGCCACGGCGCCGACCTGGCCGGACAGCCAGTAGTGCCCGTGCACAACGTCGTACCGGCCGGGCGCGTACGCGGCCTCGGCGCGCAGCACCTCGAACGTGAAGTGGCAGAGCTGCCCTGGCAGGTCGGCCTTGTCCAGGTCCTCGAACGGGCCGGCCACCAGATGCCGCACCAGCACCCCTGGGGCCAGTTCGGCGACCGGGGGCACGTCTCGGGAGACCGCGCGGGTGAAGATGTCGACCTCGACACCGCGTTCGGCGAGGCGCTTGGCCACCTCGACCACGTAGACGTTCAGGCCGCCCGCGTCGCCGGTGCCTGGCTGCTCGAGCGGGGATGTGTGGACGCTGATCGTCGCGATCCGCCGGGGATAGGGTCGCGGCACGGGCATGCACCTCCAGCAACGATCAACCCCGGACCAGGGCATCCTGTTCCCGGCATGCCCCGGCCCGCCCGGCTGGGTCGGCCCGGCCGCCGGCACTAGGCTCTCCAGCATGGCGACACTGGTGCTGATCCGGCATGGCGAAAGCGTCTGGAACTCCGAGGGCCTGTTCACCGGCTGGGTGGACGTCGGCCTGTCCCCCAAGGGCGTGGACGAGGCGGTCAGCAGCGGCAGGCAGCTCGAGGAGGCGGGCCTGCGCCCCGACGTCGTGCACACCTCGGTGCTGACCAGGGCCATCCAGACCGCGCACCTCGCGCTCGAGGCTGCCGATCTGCTCTGGTTGCCGGTGCGCCGCTCGTGGCGGCTGAACGAGCGGCATTACGGCGCGCTGCAGGGCAAGAACAAGGCGGAGGTGCGGCAGCAGTACGGCGAGGAGCAGTTCATGCAGTGGCGCCGCTCCTACGACGTGCCGCCGCCGCCGATCGACGATGACGACCCGTTCTCGCAGGCGGCCGACCCGCGGTACGCGCTGCTCCCGGCCGACCTGCTGCCGCGCTCGGAATGCCTCAAGGACGTGGTCGCGCGGCTGCTGCCGTACTGGTACGACGCGATCGTCCCGGAGCTGGCCGCGGGCCAGACCGTCCTGCTCGTGGCGCACGGGAACTCGATCCGCGCGCTGGTCAAGCACCTGGACGGGATCGGGGACGCGGAGATCGCCGAGCTGGACATCCCGACCGGAATGCCGCTGGTCTACGAGATGACCGACGATTTCCGGCCGCAGACCCCGGGCGGGCGCTATCTGGACCCGCAGGCCGCCGCGGCCGGTGCCGCCGCGGTGCGGAACCAGGGCCGGTAAGTTTGCCGAGGTCAGGCGTTACCGCTTCCCTCGCCGATGTCGTGCGGCCACGGCCCGAGTGGACATTGACAATCGGAAAAGTGAACTTCTCGCGAATAACCCAGCCGCTGGGAACTCTGCCAGGTGCGCGGCGGCTGGCGTCGCCCTACCATCAAAGCGTGGGTATGGGGGTGATTACGGCCTGGGCAGGTGCTCCCCGTGACAAATGGGGGAGGGGCCGCGCCGGACGTCGGCGTAGCCTTCTAGCCTGGCATATGTCCGAGAGACCAGCGGCGGACGCCGCTGCCGTATGAGGATCCGGGTGCCCTTGAGAGCCCAGGTAGAACCTGCCCCGTCCAAGGAGCCCGTCCGGCTGCCGCCGGGCGTCGCGTCCGTTCTCGCGGTCCTGTCCTCCTCGGCCGTCGTCCTCGACAGCGAGGACCGGGTACTGCAGGCCAGCGCGGCGGCGCGGGCGTTCGGGCTGGTCAGCGGCGACCAGCTGCTGGTGCAGGAACTGATCGCGCTGGCCCGTCAGGTTCGCAGGGACGGCGAGATCCGCGAAGGCGAGCTGGACGTGTCGACCACCGGCGTGCACGCGCGAGTCACCAGCCTCGCGGTGCGGGCCGCCCCGCTGAACGCGGCCGTCGGCGGCGGCGGTCTGGTCCTGCTGCTGGTCGAGGACCAGACCGAGAGCCGCCGGGTGGAAGAGGTCCGGCGGGATTTTGTCGCCAACACCAGCCACGAGCTCAAGACCCCGGTCGGCGCGCTCGCGCTGCTCGCCGAGACGGTCGAGGACGCGGCCGACGATCCCGAGGCGGTGCGCCGGTTCGCCGGCCGGATGCGCCAGGAGGCCGCCCGGCTCACCAACCTGGTGCAGGACATGATCACGCTGTCCCGGATCCAGGCGGCCGAGCCGATCCCGGACCCGGTTCCGGTGCAGCTCGACTCCGTCGTGGCCGAGGCCATGGACCAGTGCCGGATGAAGGCAAGCGCCCGCGGGATCGAGCTCGCCCGGGTCGGCGATCACGGGCTGTCGGTCCCCGGTGACGAGGACCTGCTGGTTACCGCGCTGCGGAACCTGCTGGAGAACGCCGTCGCTTACAGCCCGGACAAGACCCGGGTGGAGATCTCGACCAAACTGGCCGGCCGGGACACGGTCGAAATCAGCGTGGCCGACCAGGGGATCGGGATCCCCGAGCGGGACCTGGAACGGATCTTCGAGCGGTTCTACCGCGTTGACCCTGCGCGGTCGCGTGCCACCGGCGGCACTGGCCTCGGCCTGGCCATCGTGAAGCACGTCACCGCTGCCCATGCAGGAAAGGTGGAAGTGGTGAGTTCGGAGGGCGCGGGGTCGACGTTCACGCTGAGGCTCCCGCTCCGACCCGATGCCGTCCCCGTGAGACGGCACCGTACCGGCGATGGCGCTATTCGCCAGGAGGCAGTGAAGTGACACGCGTGCTCGTGGTCGAGGACGAGGAATCATTCAGCGACGCGATCTCGTACTTGCTGCGCAAGGAGGGTTTCGAGGTCGCGGTGTGCCCGACGGGCCCGGATGCGCTCGAGACCTTTGACCGGAGCGGGGCGGACCTGGTGCTGCTCGACCTCATGCTGCCCGGCCTGCCAGGCAGCGAGGTCTGCCGGACGCTGCGCGAGCGCTCCAACGTCCCGGTGATCATGCTGACCGCCAAGGACAGCGAGATCGACAAGGTCGTCGGCCTCGAGCTTGGCGCGGACGACTACGTCACCAAGCCGTTCTCCTCACGGGAGCTCGTCGCGCGGATGCGCGCGGTGCTCCGCCGCCGTGGCGACCAGGAGGAGCCCGCCTCCTGGATCATGGAATCCGGCCCGGTGCGAATGGACGTGGACCGGCACGTCGTCACCGTACGCAGCAACCAGGTCCAGCTTCCGCTCAAGGAGTTCGAGCTCCTCGAGGTCCTGCTCCGCAACGCCGGCCGGGTGCTGACCCGGATGCAGCTGATCGACCGGGTCTGGGGCGCCGACTACGTCGGGGACACCAAGACCCTGGACGTCCACGTCAAGCGGCTGCGCGCCAAGGTCGAGGCCGACCCGGCGAACCCGACGCACATCCTCACCGTGCGCGGGCTCGGCTACAAGTTCGAGCCCACACCCTGACCCGCCGCCCCGGCGGCGGTCAGGACGAGGCGGTGGCCGACGGGCTGGCGCTGGCTGTCGCCTTTGCGGTCTTGTGCTTGGCCTTCGGCGTCGGGCTGGGGGTCGGGCTCGGCGGCGAGAACGTGGCGTAGTACTGCGCCCGCGGCATCACCGGAACCGTGATGCTCACGCTCGCCGCGTTCTGGAAATACAGCACCAGCCGGACGCTCGAGCCGCCGGTGAGCGGGCGGGTCAGGTCCTCGAGGACGACCTTGGGCGCCGGGCCGGTAAGCAAGACGGCCCGCTGGCTGGCCAGGCTCACGCTGCCGCCGGGCAGCGTGACCGACTTCGCCGTTCCGGGCGCGGTGATGCTGATCAGCTTGTCCGGCGATCCGGTGTTGATCAGGGCCAGGAAGACGCCCGCCGAGCCGCCCACCCCGATCTTCGACCCGATCGGCGCGCCGAGCACGAACACGTTCCTGATCGCGATGTCGTCGTGCAGGGTGCCGGTGCCGTCGGTGGGCTGGTGAAACTCCTGGGTGGGGGCGTTGTTGCCTGCCTCACACCCGGCGAGCGCCGGGATCAGCGCGGCAATCGCCAGGACAAGCAGGCGGCGGCCAGCGGTCCTGCGGCTGCTCCGGATCACTGCGTGCTCTCCTCGTCTTGGTCAAGTGAGGCACTGTGGACGCCGACAAAGCGTAGTCGCCGCCGTGTTCAGGGTTGTCGCCGGCCCACGCCTGCGGTGCCATTTGCCGCCCGGACGGGCCTCAGTGCCCTGCGGCCCTGACCGCGGCGATCTCCTGCAGCCCGGTAGCGAGCTCCTTTTGCTGCGGCAGCTGGCGGATCACCGAGGCGACCGTGCCGTCCCGGCGCACCAGGATCGCGGTCAGTCCCTGCTGCCGGTACGTGATGCCGAGAACGTTGGTCGTGTCCTCCGCGATCCGGTCGCTGGCCTGCCCGGTTGCGGCGGCCAGCTGGCTGATTTCCGGCGTTACCGCCCCGGTACCGACGAAGTACACAACCACGCCCTCCCGGGCGGCCTGGCTGCGCAGCTGCCGCAGCGCCGACACGCAGTTGCAGCCCGGCGGAACCAGGGTCAGCACCGACGCCATCGCAGCCGTGACGTTGCGCAGCTGCACGGCCTTGCCGCCGATCACGACCGTCGCGGTAGGCAGCGGCCCGCCGATCTGCCCGGCAGCGGGGGTGTGCTTCGGAGCGCTCGTGGTCACGGTGGAGCGCGGCAGTTCCGGCACCCCGGCCTGGTCGGCGGCGAACATGATCAGCAGGGTGCTGGTCAGCAGGGCGAGCATGAGGCAGCCCGCCAGCAGCGGCAGCACCATGCCGTCCCTGGTCAGCGGGCCGCGCAGCCGGGTGACGCGCTGCTTGCGGCGCTGCGCGCGAACCTCACGCAGGTAGGCCTGCACGTCCCGATCGAGTTCTCGGGCATCGTCAGGAATCACGACGTCGATCGGTGGGAGGCCGAAGTCGTCCCGATCCGGGTCGCCGCCAGCGTTCACGCGCACCCTCCGGTATGACCGCACCTTTCTCTCAGTATGAGGCCCCGCCATGCTCCTGTAACCGCCCGGATGGCCCATACCGGAGAACTGCCCGTCCGCTGCAAGAGAACCGCCCGCCGGGTGCCGGAGATCCGCCGGTTCGGCCTTCCGGCCGGCCGGCAACCCGAGCCGCCCGACGCCCCCCGTGCCGCGCCCAGCCGGTCTGGCCGGACCGCCCGGACACGTCGCGGCCCAGGTCAGCCCCCATCTCTCCCCCCAGACCGCCGCCGCCTTCCCCCGCCTTCCCCCGCCCCGCCCCGCCCCCCGCCTCGCCCCGCCCGCCCACCGCCTTGCCCCCTGCCCGGGTACTCGCCCGCCTGCCCGCCGCCTCGCCCCCCGGCCCGAACAGTGTGGTGGGACCCTCGCTGTTGCTGTTACGCGGTCGTGGTGCCCACGACCGCGTTGGGCCGCTGGCGCGCGCTGAAACAGGCCAGCCGGGCGGGCTTTCTGGGTGCCTGCGGCTCTTCCAGAGCAGCGCATAAGCCGCGGCCGCGGGCGATCAAGGCCGGCGGCTGGGCCCGACTCGCCAGGGCCGGTCGGGGCACCCGCAATTTGTGGCTCGTGAATTGAGCCATTGACCTGCGACTTTACTCTCAAGGACGGCTAATCGCCCGTCTTCGGCGTGGTAACATAGCTTCAGCGGAAGGGGTACGTCCACATGTCTTTCAAGGTCGGCGACACAGTCGTCTACCCCCACCATGGGGCTGCTCGGATCGAAGAGATCGAGACCCGCTCGATCAAGGGTGAGGATAAAACCTACCTCGTGCTCAAGGTCGACAAGGGTGACCTGACTGTGCGTGTTCCTGCAGACAATGCCGAGCTTGTAGGCGTCAGGGACGTGGTCGGGCAGGAAGGTCTTGAGCGGGTGTTCGAGGTGCTGCGCGCCCCGTACACCGAGGAGCCCACGAACTGGTCCCGGCGGTACAAGGCCAACCTGGAGAAGCTCGCCTCGGGCGACGTGAACAAGGTCGCGGAGGTCGTCCGGGACCTGTGGCGCAGGGACCGGGAGCGTGGCCTGTCTGCCGGGGAGAAGCGCATGCTCGCCAAGGCCCGGCAGATCCTCGTCAGCGAGCTTGCCCTGGCCGAGAAGACCAACGAGGACAAGGCCGAGGCCCTGCTCGACGAGATCCTCGCGTCCTAACTTCGCCTGCCGCCGGCCGGAGAGTCCCAGGTGCATCCAGCGCCGAGGTCGGATAAGCAGGATTGCAGAGCCGACGCTCGATTTCCGGGATCGTCATGCCAGGCGTATTTCCGCAGGTAGGCGTCGGTACGGACGTCCATCCGTTCGGTGACGACCGGCCTTTGTATCTCGCCGGGCTGCTCTGGCCCGGCGAGCCGGGTCTGGCCGGCCATTCGGACGGAGACGTCGCGGCGCACGCGGTCTGCGACGCCCTGCTCGCCGCGGCCGGGCTCGGCGACCTGGGTGCCCATTTCGGCACGTCGCGCCCGCGCTGGGCGGGCGCGCGGAGCATCGAGCTGCTGGCCGAGACCGCACGGCTGGTCAAGGACGCTGGGTTCACGGTCGGGAACGTGGCCGTTCAGGTGATCGGCAACCGTCCCCGGATCGCGGCTCGCCGGGACGAGGCGCAGCGCGCCCTGTCCGGCGCGCTCGGCGGCGCGCTCGTGAGCGTGTCGGGGACCACCACCGACGGGCTCGGCCTGACCGGCCGGGGCGAGGGCATCGCCGCGATCGCGACCGCCCTCGTCCTGCCCGGCGCGACCTGACCGCCGAAAACCAGTCACGGCAACGATAAGCGCCGTCACGCATCACAGGACTGCGGTGCCGGCCTCCAGGAAGCGCATGGCGGCGGTCACGGCCTCCTGGCGCTCGGGGCCCGGCTCGGTGTCGATGATCTCCATCGCGATCGCGGCTGCCGCGGCCGCGGCGATCCGGGGGCCGATGGCATCGGGATTGCCACCGGTCTCGTCTGCGATCATGCTGGCGCCCTCGCGGATCGCCGCGGTCATCCGCGCCGTGCGCAGCGCTCCCAGGTCGGGATTGGCCGCGAACATCCGGCGCGCGAGCCGGTACATTTCCCGGTCCGCCGGTTCGGTCTGGCTGGTCAGCAGCCACCGGCCGAAGACCTCGTGCAGGGTCTCACCGGGTGCCCGGCCGCGCAGTGCCGCGCTGAGATCCGCCACCCCGTCGCTGAACCGGGACATCGCGATGTCCTGCTTGGCCGGGAAGTACATCGAGACGGTCCGCGGCGCGACCTCGGCCGCTTCGGCGATGTCGGCGACCGTGGTGGCGTCGTAGCCCCGCTCGGCGAACAGTTCGAAGGCCGCGCGGATGATCGCCGCCCGGCGGCGTGCCTTGCTGCGCTCCCGCAGCCCCACTTGTGCCATGCGAGAACTATACATCAGGCGGCAATCTTGCAGAAGGCTGCAAATTTGCGTTAGGCTGCGACTAGAACCAGCCCGGCGGACTCGAAGGGACCCAGCACCATGAGCAACGCCGCCGTACAGACTCCAGCCCAGGCACTTGCCCCGTCACCCGGCCCAGACCGCCCAGACCCCCGGCGCTGGCTGATCCTGGCCGTCGTCGCGCTGGCCCAGCTGATGGTCGTGCTCGACGCCACGATCGTGAACATCGCGCTGCCATCGGCCCAGCACGCCCTGCACTTCTCCAACATCGAGCGCCAGTGGGTGGTCACCGCGTACGCGCTGGCCTTCGGCAGCCTGCTGCTGCTCGGCGGTCGGCTCACCGACCTCATCGGCCGGAAGACGACGTTCATCGTCGGCCTGATCGGCTTCGCCGCCGCGTCTGCCGTCGGCGGCGCGGCAGGCAGTTTCGGCATGCTCATCGGGGCGCGTGCCTTGCAGGGCGCTTTCGGCGCGCTGCTGGCCCCGGCCGCGTTGTCGCTGCTCACGACCACGTTCGAGGGCTCCAAGGACCGGGGCAAGGCCTTCGGCGTGTTCGGCGCCATCGCCGGTGCCGGCGGCGCGGTCGGCCTGCTGCTCGGCGGGCTGCTGACCCAGTACCTGGACTGGCGCTGGTGCCTGTACGTCAACCTGGTCTTCGCCGCGATCGCGTGCGCGGGCGCCGTCGCGCTGCTGCGCCGGCAGTCTGCCGGGCAGCGGCAGCGGCTGGACCTGCCCGGCCTCGCGGCCGAGGTCGCGGGCATGTTCTGCGTCGTCTACGGGTTCTCCAACGCCGCCAGCGATGGCTGGCACGCGCCGGCCACCTGGGCCTTCCTGGCCGCCGGTGTCGTGCTGCTCGGGGCGTTCGGGTACATCGAGACGCGGGCCAGGCAGCCGCTGCTGCCGCTGCGCATCGTCCTCGACCGCAACCGGGCAGCCGCCTACCTGTCGATACTGGTCACCGGCGCTGGCATGTTCGGCATCTTCCTGTTCCTCACCTACTACCTGCAGGAGACCCTGGGCTTCAGCCCGGTGACAACCGGCGTCGCGTTCCTGCCCCTGGTCGGGGCGATCATCGTCTGCGCCAACCTGGCCAACATCGTGCTGCTGCCCCGGATCGGCCCGCGGTTCCTCGTCGCGCCGGGGATGCTCGCCGCAGCGGCCGGCCTGGCGTGGCTGACCCGCATCGGCCCGCACTCCAGCTACGCGGCCGACGTGCTGCCGCCGCTGCTGCTCGCCGCGGTCGGCCTCGGCTTCGTGATGTCACCGTCGATGAACACCGGCACGTCGGGCGTTGCGCCATCCGACGCCGGCGTCGCTTCGGCGGTTGTGAACACCGGCCAGCAGGTCGGCGGCTCGATCGGCACCTCGCTGCTGAACACCGTCGCGGCCAGCGCCGCCGCCAGCTACCTGGCCAGCCACCTCAGCCCGCGGCTGATGGCCGGCGGCCGCCCGGCACCCGCGCTCGCCGAACTCGCCCAGGTGCACAGCTACACGACGGCGTTCTGGTGGGCGGCGGGCATGTTCGCCGCCGGGTCCGTGGTCGCCGCCCTGCTGTTCCGCGGCGCCCCAGCGGCGCCGGCGGCCGCCGGGCCGGACGATGGTGCCGAGTCATGACGCACACCGGCACCGCCACCCGCGCGCAACGCGACGACGCCGGCTTTGACCCGCTCGCGGCGCTGAACGACCTGCTGTCCGACGTCGGGCTCACCACGGCGCAGACCGGAGGGGCGGTGTCGTTCGCCGGGCGGGATCCCATCCTGCCGGCCGCGCACCGTCTGGGCGCCTGCATCGGCATCCCGATCGCGGCGGGCGCCGTCGCGGCGGTCGTGTTTCACCGGCACCGCGGCGGCCCGGCGCAGGACCTCGCGCTGGACTTGCGCCAGGCCGTGCACGGCATCAACCCGGGTGCCTTCTGGCACCCGACCCTGAACGGCGAGCCGGCGCCGCATCCGCTGGTGCTCGACAACCCGTTCCTGCTCACGCCGTACCGCACCGCGGACGGCCGCTGGATCATGGCCTCGGGGGTCTACCCCCGCCTGGCCGCCCGGTGGTGCCGCTTCCTGGACGTTCCGCCCGATGGCGGCAGGGTCGCAGCGGCCATCGGCGAGTGGGACGCGTTCGATCTGGAAGAGGCGGCGAACAACGCGGGCCTGCCGGCATGCGTGGTCCGCGCCAGCGGCGAGTGGCTGGCGCACGACCAGGGAGCGCTGCTGGCAAGCCAGCCGGTGATCGGCCTGGAGCGCATCGGCGACGCCCCGGCACGGGACTTCGGGCCGGCAGGCCGGCCGTTCGACGGTGTCCGCGTGCTGTCGTTCACCCACGCCGTCGCCGGTCCCGTGGTGGGCCGGACCCTGACCGAACACGGCGCGGACGTGCTCTGCGCGACCCGCCCGAACGACTACGAGCACGAGTTCATCTACGCCGAGGCCAACCTCGGCTCCCGCAGCGCCTACCTCGACCTCGCGAACCCGGCCGGGCAGGCGCGAGCGGCGACCCTGCTGGCCGGGGCCGACGTCGTGGTCAACAACCACCGCGGCGGCTCGCTGGAGCGCCGTGGCCTGCACCCGCGCCAGCTCGCGGAGAGCTACCCGGGCCTGGTCCAGGTGTCGGTCAGCTGCTACGGATCGCGCGGCCCGTGGGCGCACCGCGGCGGGTTCGACATGAACGGATCGGCTGCGTCCGGCCTGATGGCCATCGAGGGAACCGAGGCCGAGCCCAGGCTTCCCGTCACCGGACTGCTCAACGACTACGTCACCGGCTACCTGGGCGCGGTCGGCGCGTCCGCGGCGCTGCTGAAACGCGCCACCGAGGGCGGGTCGTGGCACGTCACGGTGAACCTGACCCGGAGCGCGATGTGGTGCGGTTCGCTTGGGCTGGTGAACCCCGCCCTGGCGGGCTGCGACGACGAGCGCACCCTCCGCGAGCCGGTCCCTTACGACGCCCCCAGCCCGCTGGGCGACGTCCACATGCTCGCCCCGCCGGTCCGGTTCTCCGCCACCGCACCGGCCTGGCCGGCACCCGTTCTGGTTCCCAGGGGGTCAAGCCGCGCCGAGTGGCGGAGCTGACCTGGCCGCTTGTGGAGCGAAGCGCACCGACACGTCGAGGCCTCCGGCCGCCCTGGCACTGGCATCGATGTGCGCGTGATGAGCGCTGGCGATGGCCTGCACGATCGCCAGCCCGAGCCCGTGCCCGCCGGCGTGCCTGGTCCGGTCGCGGTCGAGCCGCTGGAACGGCCGGAACAGCCGCGCCACGGCCTCGGCGGGCACCAGGGGCCCGGTGTTGCGCACCATGATCGTCGCGCCCAGGGGACTGTCGCGGGTGATCACCTCTACCCTTCCCCGCGGCGAGTTGTACCGCAGCGCGTTGTCGATCAGGTTGGCGACCAGGGACTCGGCCAGCCCCGGATCGCCCAGTGCCGCGGCCGGCCGGAGCGTGGCGTTCAGCATCAGCCCGCGGCGATCCGCCTCCTGGCGCCGTGACCGGAGCACGTTCCCGGTCACCTCGGCCAGGTCGAACCGCTCCCACCGGGCCAGTCCGCGCTCGCTGCTGGCCAGCGTCAGCAGCGAGTCGATCAGGCGCTCCTGCTGCTCGCCCGAGGCCAGCGCCTGCTCGCAGGCCGACCGCAGGGTGTCCGTTGTGGCGTCCGGATCCGCGAGCGCCACCTCCAGCAGGGCCCGTTCCACGGTGACCGGGGTGCGGAGCTCGTGCGAGGCGTTGGCCACGAAATGCCGCTGCGAATCGAACGCCGACTCCAGGCGCCCGAGCAGGTCGTCGAACGTGGCGCCGAGCTCGGTGAACTCGTCGTCGGGGCCGCGCAGGGCCAGGCGCTCGCTCAGGTTCCCGGCGGAGATCCTGCGCGCGGTGGCGCTCATGGTCCGCACCGGCCGCAGCACCCGGCCGGCCACGATCCAGCCGAGCACGACGGACGCGACCGCCATGATGGCGAGAGCGATCCCGGCCCGTACCAGCGCCTGCTGCGGGCTCAGCCCGGGCGCCTGGTCCAGGGCGGCGCTCACCCGTGTGCGCCCGGCCGCCTGGCCAGACGCCGCCGGGCCGCCGTACCCGTTGGCGAGACGGAGGCCGTTGCTGCCGCCCATCAGGGCGTAG
>JASHOI010000151.1 GCA_030041195.1 Streptosporangiaceae bacterium
GGCCGCCGGCGCCGCGCTGAGCGGCTGGACCGGCCGGGTGCGCCGCCACGGCCGGGCGATCGCCCTGGCCGCGGCAGCCTGGGGCCTGGCGATCGCCGGGTTCGGGCTGGCCCCGGACATTGGAACCGCGCTGGCGTTCCTGGTCCTGGCCGGCTGGGCGGACATGCTGAGCGGGATATTCCGGGACACGCTGTGGAATCAGACCATCCCGGACGCGCTGCGGGGCCGGATGGCCGGCGTAGAGCTGCTGAGCTACGGGCTCGGGCCATCCGCGGGCCAGGTCAGGGCGGGCGGAATGGCAAGCCTCACCACGCCGGCGGTCTCGGCCTGGTCTGGCGGGCTGATGTGTATCGTCGCCGTCGCCGCTACCTGCGCGGCGCTCCCCGGGTTCGTGCGGTACCGGGCGTCGCGCTACCCGCCGGCGGCCGGAGTGTGTGCGGGCAGCTCGCTCAGCGCGTCGGAGACCGCGCGGTGAAAGGTCGGGTAGGCGTAGATCATCTCCCGCAGGCGCTGCACCGGCACCGCGGCGTGCACGGCGAGCACCAGCATGCTGAGCACCTCGCCGCCCCACGGCCCGGCCGACGTGGCCCCGACCAGGACGCCGCGCCCGCGGTCCTCGACCAGCTTGATGAAGCCGTCGTTGCCCGCCTTGTGGATCCAGCCGCGGGCCGAGGTGGGCACCTGCGTCAGGCCCACCCGGACGTCGATCCCGTGCTCCCTGGCCTTGGCCTCGGTCAGGCCGACGCGGCCGACCTCGGGATCGGTGAACGTGACCTGCGGCACCGCGTGGTACTCGGCCGGGGTGTGCTCCCGGCCGAGTATGTCCGCCGCGGCGATGGCCGCCTGGTACACGGACATGTGCGTGAACTTGCCCTTGCCGACCACGTCGCCGATCGCCCACAGCCCGGGCGCCGCGCGCATGTGCTCGTCGACCGGCACCGCGTGCTGGGACTCGTCGATGCCGACGCTGCCGCTGCCGACCGAGGCCAGGTTGGCGCGCCGCCCGATCGCGACGAGCAGCGCGGCCCCGCGGACCTCGGCACCGTCGGCCAGCGTCAGCGTGAACCCGGCGGCCGGGCCCGTGCCGGGCTTGTGGCTCACCCGCTCGGCCTCCGCGCCGGTCCGAACCGCGATGCCCTCCCGGCGGAACACCTCCGCGATCAGCTCGCCGGCCTCCGGCTCCTCGGGCGGCAGCAGCCGGCCGGTGGGCTCGACCACGGTGACCCGGGCGCCGAAGCGGGAGTAGACCTGGGCCAGCTCCAGCGCGACGGCGCCGCCGCCGAGCACGATCAGCGACTCCGGCACCTGCCCGGCCTCGATGGCCTCGCGGTTGGTCCAGTACGGCGTGCCGGCCAGGCCGGGCAGCGGGGGTACCTCCGGCGCGCTGCCGGTGCTGACCACGATCCCGCGCCGGGCGCGCAGCACCTCGTCGCCGACCGCGACCAGGCCCGGCGCGATGATCTTGCCATGCCCACGGAACAGCAGGCCGCCCTTGCCGGTGAACCGGTCGGCCGCCACCGTGTCATCCCAGTTGTCGGTGGCCTCGTCCCGGATCCGGCGGGCGACCGGCGCCCAGTCCGGGCGCACGGTGGACGCGCCCGCCATGCCGGGGATGCGGCGGCCCTCGGTCACCAGGTTCGCGGCGCGGATCATCATCTTCGACGGCACGCAGCCCCAGTACGGGCACTCGCCGCCGACCAGGCCGTCCTCCACGCCGGCCACCGTCAGCCCCGCCTCGGCGAGCTCCCCGGCGGCGTACTCGCCGCCGGGACCCAGGCCGATGACGACGACGTCTACCTCGTGCTCGCTCACAGGGCCTCCGGTCCGCGACGTGTGCTGGAAGGCCCATCAAAGCGCGGATCGTCCGCCCATGCGACTCAGCAAGCCCGCTCGCGCGGGCCGTGCGCGGTTACTTCTCGTCGGTCCGCTTGACCAGCACCACGGGGCAGTGCGCCGTCGCCGCGGCACCCTGGCTCACCGAGCCGAGCAGCAGCCCGGCGAACGGGGAGCGGCCGCGGATGCCGACGACCAGCAGGTTCGCGTCCTTCGACGCCTCGACCAGCGACTCGGTCGGGTCGCCCTCGGCCACCAGGGTCTCCAGCGGCACGGCCGGCGTGGGCGCGATCGCGCTGACGGTCTCGATCAGGAAGTTCTTGTAGGTCTTGTCCAGCTCTTCCCGGTCGAACCCGCCGGGGAACGACAGGAACGGCATCTGCCAGGACAGGACGGCGGTGACCAGGCTGTCAGGATGCGCCTCTGCCTCGGCCAGCGCCCAGCGCAGCGCCGCGTTGCTGTGCTCCGACCCGTCAACGCCAACCACGATGCGGTACGTCACCGGATTCGCGGCATGTGCCGCTTCACCTCCTCGGCGATATCAGCTTCGCCGGGCTGTTGCCCGGACGGGTCAGGCGGGCTGAACCCGCAGCCTTGCGGGCTCTTCCGCGTAGGCGTCTTCGGTCAGCTCCTCCAGGCTCTTACCCCGCGTCTCCGGCAGGGACACGAAGGTCAGTGCCAGGCCGACGGCGGCGACGATGCCGGCGATCCACATCGCGCCCCTGAGGCCGAGGTGCGACGCGAGCAGATCGGGGAACAGGAACGCGCCGATGAACGCGCCCATCTTCCCGGCCCCCGCGGAGATGCCGTGGCCGGTCGTTCGCACCTCGGTGGGGAACAGCTCGGCCGGATAGATGAACGTCGTCATGTTCGGCCCGAACTCGGTGAAGAAGTAGCTGATGCCGTACAGGATCAGGAACGGCGCGATGTTCTTCACCACCGACGGGATGAGGCCGATGAGCAGGAACATCACAGCCATCACGGCAAAGCCGGTGAGCTGGATGGTCCGCCGCCCGATCCGGTCGAGCAGCAGGATCGCCACGATGTACCCGGGCACCGCGAACACCGAAACGATGGCCAGCTGGAGCAGCACGGTGGTCAGCTCGGTGGCGTGCTTGTCGGCGAGCTTGAGGATCTCCGGCTGGGAGATCGTGTTGCCGTAGTAGCAGAAGTCCAGCAGCATCCAGCAGCCCGCGGTGCCGATCAGCCAGACCAGCAGCCGCCGGTTCCTGACCAGCTCGAAGAACCCCTGGGAGATGCTCTGCGGGTGCCTGGCGGCGGACTCCCCGGGGGCCACCTTGCCCGACCCCTGCCCCGTGGCGTCCGCGATCGCCGCCGCCGCTTCTTCGTGCGCGCCGCCCGCCACGGCGAACCGCGGCGTCTCGTGGATCTGGCGGCGCAGGTAGAACACGGCCAGGCCGGGGATGGCGCCGAGGCCGAGCAGGAGCCGCCAGGTGATGTTGGTGCTCGCGCCCGAGGCCAGGAAGATCGAAGCGACCAGCGGGCCGATAACCAGGCCGGCGCCCTGCATGGCGAACACGAGACCGACCATCTTGCCCCGGGACTGTTTGCCCGAGTACTCGCTCATGATCGTCGCGGAGACCGGGTAGTCGCCGCCGATGCCGATGCCCAGGACGATCCGGCTCACCAGCAGGAACGTGTAGTTCGGCGCGAACGCCGACGCGATCGCGCCGGCGGCGAGGATGAGGACCTCGTAGCCGTAGATCCGCTTGCGGCCGAGCATGTCGGCGATCCGGCCGAAGATGATCGCGCCGAACGCCGAGGCCAGCAGGGTGGCCGAGTTCAGCCAGGACACCTGGTTCGTCGACATGACCCACTGCGTCTTGAGCAGCGACACCACGATGCCGATGACGAACAGATCGTAGGCGTCCGTGAAGAAGCCCATGCCCGAGACGAACATGGTCTTGATCTGGAACCTGCTGATCTTGGAGTCGTCGAGCTGCTGGAAGACGTTTGGGCTCGCTGCGGCCGAGGAGTCAGCACTCATACCGTTTATGAGCGCAGCGCTACTTTGCGACCGCTAAACGTCAATGCGGCGCTTCTGGGTACTCAGGGTGAACAATGGGTCGGTCACCTTGACCAGCACCACGGGGCAGTGCGCGGTGGCCGCGGCGCCCTGGCTGACGCCCCCCAGCAGCAGCCCGGCGAAATGCGACCGGCCACGGATGCCGAGCACCAGGAGGTTCGCGCCCTTCGACGCCTCGACCAGCGACTCGGTCGGGTCACCCTCGGCCACCAGAGTCTCCAGCGGCACGGCCGGGGTGGGCGCGATCTCGCTCACGGTGTCGATCAGGAATTTCTTGTACGCCTGCTCCAGCTCGTCCCGGCCGAACGCGCCGGGAAAGGACAGGAACGGGACCTGCCAGGACAGCACCGCGGTCACGGTGCCCGAGTGGCACCCGGCTTCCTGCAGCGCCCACCGGAGCGCCGCGCCGCTGTGCTCCGACCCGTCAACGCCAACCACGATCCGGTACGTCATGACGCAGTCTCCAGCTTCAGTTCGCTGGGGGCGTAGGCATCTGCCGACAGTTCCTCGAGGGTTTTGCCCTTCGGCTCGGGCAGCACCGCGATCGTGAGCAGCATGCCGGCCGCCGCCACCACGCCGGCCACGATCTCAGCCCCGCGGACGCCCAGCGAGGACGCGAGCATGTCGGGGAACAGGAACGCGCCGGCGAACGCGCCCATCTTGCCGGCCCCGGCCGAGATGCCGTGGCCGGTGGTTCTGACCTCAACCGGGAAGATCTCGGCCGGGTAGATGAACGTGGTGGTGTTGGGGCCGAACTCGGTAAAGAAGTAACTGATCCCGTACAGCAGCACGAACTGCCAGGCCACGGTCGTGACGCTGGGGATGATGCCGATGAGCAGGAACATCAGCGCCATCATCCCGAAACCCAGTATCTGAATGCTGCGCCGCCCGGTCTTGTCAAGCAACAGGATCGCGACGACGTAGCCGGGCACCGCGAACACCGCGAAGATCGCCAGCTGGACCAGCGTGTTGTGCAGCAGCGAGGCGTGCGGGTTGAGCAGCTTGAGGATCTCGGGCGTGGAGATGGTGTTGCCGTAGTAGCAGAAGTCCAGCAGCGCCCAGCAGCCTGCCGTGCCGATCAGCCACGGCAGCATGCGGCGGCTCCTCGCCAGGATCATGAAGCCGCCGAGCGCGCTCTGCGGATTGCGTGCCTTCGATTCCGCGGCCGTGCGCGGAGCGGCTCCCGAAGAGCCGGTCGCGTGAGCGATCGCGGCCGCCGCCTCTTCGTGGGCCCCGCCCGCCGCGGCGAACCGGGGCGTCTCGTGAATCTGCCGCCGCAGGTAGAAGACCGCCAGCCCGGGTATCGCGCCGAGGCCGAGCAGGATTCGCCAGGTGAGATTGTTGGAGATCCCCGATCCGAGCAGGATCGAGGCCACCAGCGGGCCCACGATCAGCCCGGCGCCCTGCATCGCGAACACGAGGCCGACCATCCGGCCCCGGGTCTGCTTGCCTGAGTACTCGCTCATGATCGTCGCCGACACCGGGTAGTCGCCGCCGATGCCGATCCCGAGGATGACGCGGCTGACGAGGAGGAACGTGTAGTTCGGGGCGAACGCGGACGCGATCGCCCCGAACGCCAGGATCAGCACCTCGTACCCGTAGATCTTCTTGCGCCCGAGGATGTCGGCGACCCGGCCGAAGACGATCGCGCCGACCGCCGAGGCCAGCAGGGTGGCCGAGTTGATCCAGGAGACCTGGTTCGTGGAAAGAGTCCACTGGGTCTTCAGCAGCGCGACGACGATGCCGATCACGAACAGGTCGTAGGCATCGGTGAAGAACCCCATGCCGGACACGAACATGATCTTCAGCTGGAACCGGTTGATCTTGGCGTCATCGAGCGCGTCGAAACTGCCCGGTGCCGCCGCTGATCCAGTTTGCGCCCCCATGAGGCCACACTACGGATAGCAGTGTTTCGAACACTTAGAGTGATGAAGGCCAGTAGGGGTACAGCTGGTTAACTTTCGGTTAAATGGACTGGTCGGCGGCGCCTGACCGGCTAGACCAATGACCCCGCGCCAGCAGGCGTACCGAGACCTCCTCGAGCCGGAGCGACCGGGTGAGCCCGGAGATCACGGCGTCGCCGTCGATCCCGCCACAGCTGAACAGGTCGATCGCGATCAGATTCTCTTCCGGCCAGGTGTGAATCGAAAGGTGCGACTCGGCGAGGATCAGCACCAGCGTGATCGCGCCGTTCGGGAAGATCACATGGCTGGTGTCGAGCACGTGGCCGTTGCCCGCCGCCACCGCGGCGGCCGTGAGCGAGGTCAGCCGCGTGATGTCGGCCACCGGTGAGGACTCGGTGAGCCTGGCGTCGAGGGCGTAGAGGCGTTTCGGCGCGAGTGCCTCGTGCCTGCGCAGTTGCGGGTAGCTGCTCGCCGCATCGATGCCGGGCATGATGTGGGAGGATACCGTACAGCCTTATGGACTTGGACTCGGTCATCGCCGACGTCGCGTCGGCCGTGGGACTGGCCGAGGGACCGTCCGGCGTGAGTGACGTCCTGCGCGCGATCGCCCGCAGCGAGCCCGTGGCCGTCCGCGAGGTGAGCCGGATGGCCGAGCTCCCGGTGCCCATCGTGGCCGCTGTCTGCAACGAGCTGCGCCAGCGCGGCGTGGTCGACCGGGCCAGGCCGGTCCGGCTGACCCCGGCCGGCCGGGACCTGCTCACCGCCCGGTACCCGGATCTGAGCGGGATCTGCTCCCGTTGCGGCGGCGTCGGGCTCGTCGTGCCCGACGAGCTGGCCGGGCTGGCCGCCCTGCTGGACCGGGCGGCGGCCGGGGCTCCCACGGCAAAGCTGGAGCTGGACCAGACACACTGCACGGTCAGCACAAAGATCCGGCGGGTGCTGGCGATGCACGAGGCAGGCGCGCTGCTCGGCCGCAGGATCCTGCTGCTCGGCGACGACGACCTGATCTCGGTGGCGATCGCGGCCTTTGCCGCGGCCCTCGGGGTCACGGCGGGGATCGAGCGGCTGACCGTGATCGACTCCGATCCCGACGTCCTGGCCTGGGCCGGTGACCAGATCTCGGGCACCGGGGTCGACGCCGAGCTGGTCGAGCACGATCTGCGCCGCCCGCTGCCCGGCGGGCTGGCCGGGGGCTTCGACGTGGTTTGCACCGACCCGCCGTATACCGTCGCCGGGGCCGAGCTGTTCCTGTCCCGCGCGGTCACCGGGCTGTCGCCCGAGCCCGGCGGGCACGTGTTCTTCTCCTTCGGCGCCCGCAGGCCCGACGAGACCGTGCACGCACAGCAGCTGATCGGCGCCATGGGCCTGGCCGTGCGCGCGCTGTGGCCCAACTTCAACGAGTACCTGGGCGCAGGCATCCTGGCCGGCACCAGCCACCTGTACTATCTCCGCAGCACGGCCGCTGCCATGCCGCTTGTCGAGGGCGATGCCACTGGGCCGCTGTACACGGCCGAGGCCCGGGCGACCGCGGTCCGGCCGTACCGGTGCGCCGGCTGCCGGACCGTGCATGAGGTCGGCCCCGGCGGCCGGTGGCCGCGCATCGCGGCGCTGCAGCAGGCCGGCTGCCCGCGGTGCGGTGGCACGGTGTTCCGGCCGATGCCGCTGCGGGCGCGCACGGGAACGGGAACGGAAACGGGAGCGGGATGAGCGGCGAGGCAGGTCACGATCGCCCCGACCTGCCCGGGTACCTGGTCCGGGAGGCCAGGGCGGACGATCTCGACGCGATCGCCGGATTCGAGGTGCAGATCGCGCAGGTGTCGTTCGGCGATGAGGCGGTCACCGACGCCGCGCTGCATCGCCGGCGGGTCGGCGCCGCGCTGGGCAAGCCGGGGGAGATCACGCTGGTCGCCGCCGCGGAGACCACGCCGGACGAGCCGGTGGGCTGGGCCTGGCTGTCGGGCCGCACCAACTCGCTGACCGGAGCTCGGTACGGGAACTTCAGGTCGCTGGCCGTCGCCGATGTGCCCGGCCGGAGCCAGATCGGCGAACTGCTGCTGGCCGCGGTGCTGCGCGCCGCCGGCGAGGCCGGGCTGCGCCAGCTGACCGGGAAGGTGCACGCGAGGAACCTCGGCATGCGGGCGCTGTACCGGAAGTTCGGGTTCGAGGCCACTCACGTCACGATGGAGAAGCGGGTGGCGGGCAGCGAGACCGGGGGATACGGGGAAGGGGAGCGGCGATGATGGTGAAGTGCGTGATCTGGGACCTGGACAACACGATGCTGTCCGGCGTGTATCTGGAGTCCGGATCCCAGCCGCCCCCGCCCGACCCGGCCATGGTCGCGGTCGCGGCCGAGCTCCGGGATCGCGGCATCATCCACGCGATCGCCAGCAGGAACCCGCCGGAAGCGGCCCAGTACGCCGAGAAGGCCACCGGCCTGGAGTTCGCGGCCGTCGAGTGCGGCTGGGACCGCAAGTCGGACGCGGTGCGGCGGATCGTGGCCGACCTGGCCATCGCGCCCGACGCGGTGGCGTTCGTTGACGACGACCTCTACGAGCGGGCCGAGGTCTCGTTCCGGGTGCCCGAGGCGCTGGTGCTGTCGCCCGAGGACATGGCCGACGCCGTCGGCTGGCCGGAGTTCAGCCCGGCGCTGGTGACGGCCGAAGCGCGCCGCCGCGGGCAGATGTACGCCGAGCGGCGGCTCAGGCAGGAGGAGGCCAGGGCGTTCGGCGGCTCGAGGGACGAGTTTCTGCGCTACTGCGGCACCCGGGTGACGATCACCCCTGGCACGGCGGCCGACGTGCCGCGCCTGCACGAGCTGTCGGTGCGCACGCACCAGTTCAACACGGCCGGCCGGGCCGTGACCGAACCGGAGCTCGCCGCGCTGACCGGCTCGCCCGCGCACCAGGTCACGGCGGTCCGGCTGCGCGACAGGTTCGGCGACGACGGGCTGGTCGGCGGCTGCGTCGTCGAGACCGCGGGCGACGGCTGGGAGGTCTCGCTGCTGATGATGTCCTGCCGGGCCATGGGCCGCGGCGTCATCGAGGCACTGCTCACCTGGCTCGCCCGGTCGGCTGCCGAAGCGGGCGCCGCGACGCTGGCCGTCCCATGCCTGGTCAGCCCCAGGAACGTGCCGCTGCGGCTGGCCCTGGCCGGTTCTGGCTTCCGCGCCGCCGAGGCCGGGACGCCGGACCTGCCGGTCGCGGTGTTCTCCCGGGCGCTGGAGGGCCCGCTGCCCGAGCTGCCCGACTGGGCAGCGGCGGCCTGACCGCGTGGCAGCGGGTGACCGGGCGGTGCGAGACGGCGGTGGGCCTGCGGTCATCGCCGAGCTCCGCGAGATCCTTGCCGAGGCGACCGGGCGCGCGGAACTGGGCGGCCTGGGCGAGCAGGTGCCGCTGTTCGGCGCCGGCGTGGGGCTGGACTCGCTGACCGGCACGCTGCTGCTGCGCGAGGTGCACCGGCGGTTCGGCGTCGACGTCGCCGGCGAGGACCTGAACCTCGACGCCCTGGCCACGCTCGGCACGCTGGCCGCCTTCATCGAGGAACGCACCGGGTAAATCGGGGCAGCGTCAGGCGGCCAATGGCGCCACCGACGGTACATTCAAGGCATGAGCGGCATGAACGCGGTCTTCGCTGTCGACGCTTGCCGGACTCCGGTGGGCAAGATCAAGGGAGCGCTGGCCGGGGTCCGCCCCGACCACCTGACGGCGGACGCGATCCGGGCGCTGATCGCCAGGAACCCGTGGCTCGATCCGGCCCGGATCGACGACGTGTACTGGGGCGCGGCCAACCAGGCCGGCGAGGACAACAGGAACGTGGCCCGGATGGGCGTGCTGCTGGCCGGCCTGCCGGTGGAGATCCCCGGGGCCACGGTGAACCGGCTCTGCGGGTCCGGCATGGAGGCGATCTCCGGCGCTGCGCGGGCGATCGCCGCCGGCGACGCCGATGTCTGTCTGGCGGGCGGCACCGAGTCGATGACCCGGGCGCCGTTCGTGCTGCCCCGCGCGGCCGAGCCGTTTCCCCGCGACGCGGGGCTGGCCGACACCAGGCTCGGCTGGCGGCTGGTGAGCCCGCTGATGCAGCAGCTCTACCCGCCGATCAGCCTCGGCGAGACCGCGGAGAACGTCGCCGAGCGCTACGGCGTGGACCGGGACCGGCAGGACCGGTTCGCGCTGCAGAGCCACCAGCGGGCCGGCCGCGCGGCGGCCGCCGGGGTGCTGGCCGAGGAGATCGTCCCGGTGACGGCCCCGGGCGGCGAGGTGAACGCTGATGAGGGGATCCGGGCCGATCTGACCCTGGACGACCTGGCCTCGCGCAAGCCCGCGTTCCGGCCCGGCGGCACGGTGACCGGGGGGAACTCCTCGCCGCTCAACGACGGGGCGGCCGGCCTGCTGCTGATGTCCGAGCGGGCGGTGGCCGACGCCGGCGTTCAGCCGATCGCCAGGTACGCCGGAGGGGCCTCGGCCGGGGTGCACCCGGACTTCATGGGCATCGGCCCGGTGCCCGCGATGACCCGGCTGCTGGCCAGGGCGGGGTGGCAGGTGGGCGACCTCGGCCTGGTGGAAGTCAACGAGGCCTTCGCCGCGCAGGCGGTTGCGGTCATCGATGAGCTCAAGCTCGACCCGGATCTGGTGAACGTGAACGGCGGCGCCATCGCCATCGGGCACCCGCTCGGCTGCTCGGGGGCCAGGATCACCACAACGCTGCTGCACGAGATGCGGCGGCGCGGCGTGGCGAGGGCGGCCGCGACCATGTGCATCGGTGTCGGGCAGGGCATCGCCACGCTGTGGGAGGCCGCCTAGCTTCGCGGCCGGCCGGGCCCCCGTATCCTGGGCGCACCGCCCGCAAGCGAAGGGCCGGCCCGGGGAGCAGCGAGGCAGGGCAGCGAGGCAGGATGGCAAAGGCAGCGGCCGGGGACGTGGCCGCAACCGATGCGCAGGCGCGGGTCGTGACCATCCCGAACGCGATCAGCGTCGCCCGTCTGGCCGGCGTGCCGGTGTTCCTGTGGCTGGTGCTTGGCCTGCGCACCCAGGCCGGGGACTGGTGGGCGGTCGGGCTGCTGATCGCCTCCGGGGCTTCCGATTGGCTGGACGGCAAGATCGCCCGCGCGCTGAACCAGCAGAGCAGGCTCGGCCAGCTGCTGGACCCGACGGCGGACCGGGCCTACATCGTGGCCACGGTCATCGCGCTCGCGGTCCGGGCCATCATCCCGTGGTGGCTGGTCATCCTGCTCGCCGCCCGGGAACTGCTGCTGCTGGTGGTGCTGCTGGTGCTGCGCAGGCACGACTACGGGCCACTGCAGGTCAGCTTCGTCGGCAAGGCCGCCACGCTGGCGCTGCTGTACGCGTTCCCGCTGCTGTTCCTCGGCGCGCACACGGCCAGCTACTCAGAGGTCGCCAGAATCGCCGGTTGGGCCTTTGCCATCTGGGGAAGTGCACTGTACTGGTGTGCCGCCCTGTTGTACGTGGAGCAGGCGCGACGCATACTGCGGGGGGAATCGGGGGGTCATTCCCCCAGGGCAACGCAGCGGGGGGACCGACAAACTCGTCCCCCTGGGTAACCCCTGGGGGAGCAGGGAGGCTGGGCCGCGGTGAAGGCTGTCGTGATGGCGGGCGGAGAGGGCACTCGGCTGCGCCCGATGACCGCTAACCAGCCCAAGCCGATGCTCCCCGTGGTCAACCGGCCGATCATGGAGCACGTGCTGCGGCTGCTGAGGCAGCACGGCTTTGACGAGACCGTGGTCACGACCGCGTTCCTCGCCTCGATGGTGCGCAACTACTTCGGCGACGGCGAGGACTTCGGGATGAGCCTGCAGTACGCCACCGAGGAGACCCCGCTGGGCACCGCAGGCAGCGTGAAGAACGCCGAGGATGCGCTGCGGGACCAGCCGTTCCTGGTCATTTCGGGCGACGCGCTCACCGATATCGACCTGTCCGAGCTTGTCCGGTTCCACAAGGACAACGGCGCGCTGGTGACCGTAGGGCTGACCCGGGTGCCGGATCCGCTGGAGTTCGGGATCATCATCGTCGACGACGACGGGCGTATCCAGCGCTTCCTTGAGAAGCCGACCTGGGGCCAGGTGTTCTCGGACACCGTCAATACCGGCATCTACGTCATGGAACCCGAGGTGCTCGGCGAGTTTGCCGCCGGAGAGGTCGCCGACTGGTCGGGCGACATCTTCCCGCGGCTGCTCGAGCGCGGCGCGCCGCTGTACGGCTGGGTCGCCGACGGGTACTGGGAGGACGTCGGCACGCATGAGAGCTACCTGAAGGCCCAGGCCGACGTGCTGGCCGGCCGGGTGAAGGCGCACATCGACGGCTTCGAGATGTCGCCGGGCGTGTGGGTGGCGGAGGGGGCCGAGGTCGACCCGGACGCCACGCTCAGCGGGCCGCTCGCGATCGGCGACTACGCCAAGATCGAGGGCGGCGCGCAGGTGCGCGAGTACAGCGTGGTCGGCAGCAACGTGGTGGTCAAGGAGGGCGCGTTCCTGCACCGGGCGGTCGTGCACAGCAACGTGTACGTCGGCATCGGCGTCACCCTGCGCGGCTGCGTGGTTGGCAAGAACACCGACGTGATGCGCTCGGCCAGGGTCGAGGAGTCCGCCGTGGTCGGCGACGAGTGCCTGATCGAGCCGGAGGCTTACGTGTCCGCCGGCGTCAAGGTCTACCCGTTCAAGACGATCGAGGCTGGGGCGGTGGTGAACACCAGCGTGATCTGGGAGTCACGCGGGCAGCGGACGCTGTTCGGGCCGCGCGGGGTTTCCGGCCTGGTCAACGTCGAGATCACCCCCGAGCTGTGCGTCCGGCTGGCGAGCGCCTACGCGACCACGCTGCGGAAGGGCACGACCGTCACCACGTCAAGGGACGTGTCGCGCGCCGCCCGGGCGCTGAAGCGCGCGGTGCACGGCGCGCTCAACGCGAGCGCGATCAACGTCGTCGACCTGGAGGCCCAGCCGCTGCCGGTGGCCAGGTTCGAGACCGCGCGCAGCGAGTACAGCGGCGGGATCGCGCTGCGCACCACGCCGGGCGACCCTCAGTCCATCGACATCATCTTCCTCGACTCCGACGGCGCCGACATGTCGCAGACCGCACAGCGCAAGCTGGAGCGCGTCTTCTCCCGGCAGGAGTACCGGCGCGCGTTCCCCGGCGAGATCGCGGAACTGACCTACCCGCCGCGCGTGGTCGAGGCCTACACCCACGCGCTGCTCAGGGAAATCGACATGACCGGCGTTCGCGGGGCCGGCCTGAAGGTCGTCGCCGACTGCGCCGGCGGGACAGCCTCGCTGGTGCTGCCCGGGCTGCTCGGCACGATCGGCGTCGACGTGCTCACCGTGAACAACCGCCTGGACGAGGCGTCACCGACGCAGTCGCTCGCGCAGATCCGGGCCGGGATGCACCGCCTGGCCGAGCTCGTCTCATCGTCGCGCGCCGACTTCGGCGTCAGGTTCGACCCGGTCGGTGAGCGGATCACGCTGGTCGACGACAAGGGCGCCCTGGTCAGCGACGAGCGGGCGCTGCTTGTCGTGCTCGACCTGATCGCGGCCGAGCGGCGGACCGGCCGGGTGGCGCTGCCGGTGACCACCACCAGGGTCGCCGAGCGGGTGTCCCGGTTCCACTCGGTGCGGGTCGAGTGGACACCGACCTCGCTGCACGGGATCTACGAGGCCACGGCGGCCGACGACGTCATCTTCGCCGCTGACGGCCGCGGCGGGTTCGTGATGCCCGAGTTTTCCCGCTCCATCGACGGGATCGCGACGTTCGCCCGGCTGCTTGGCCTGGTCGCCAGGACCAGGCTCACGCTCAGCCAGATCGACGCCAGGATCCCAGAGGCTTACCTGCTCAAGCGCTCCATGCCGACCCCGTGGGCGGCGAAGGGGAGCGTGATGCGGACCGTGGTGGAGGCGGCCGGGGACCGGAAGGTCGACACCACCGACGGGGTGCGTGTCGAACAGCCGGACGGGGGCTGGGTCCTGGTCCTGCCCGACCCGTCTGAGGCGGTCACCCACATGTGGGCCGAGGGCAGCGACGACGATGCGGCGCAGGCGCTGCTCGACCAGTGGGCGGCCGTGGTCGCCGAGGCCGGGCGCTGAGCCCGGCCCGCCCCGGCGCTGCCGCCGTCTGAGCTGCCCTAGAGTGACGGCACAAAGGCCGCCCGCGTGAGAGAATCGCTGAATTGCAAGTAGCGGTGGCCCGTCGGAGGTGCGGCCAGGATGTGGCGTAGGCGTCGCGAGAAGGCGCGTGCGCGAGCCGCGCGGACGGACGCTGGCGCGCCGGACGGTGCCGGGACCGGGGCGGCTGGCGCGGGGGAGAATCACCAGCCCAGCCGGGCCATGGCCGGGCTGCCGGGCCGGGAGCGGCGCGCGTGGCGCATAGACCGGCGCGGTGCAGCGCGGGTAGCGTTGACTCCACCAGCGGAGTTCTCGCGGCGAACCACCCAGGATCAGCGAGCTGACATGGTTCCCGCCCCGGCCGAATGGCCGGCGAATGGGAGGCTAGGCAGGGGCATGGCCAGCGTGTATTGCATCCGGTGCGGTCAGGAGAACCCCGAGGGGGCGCGCTTCTGCTCGCACTGCGGCAACCCGCTCGCCCCGCTGGGGCGTGGTTCCGGAGAAGGCTCCGGGGACACCACGTCGGTGATTTCCGCTGTCGGCATCGACGCCGGGGATCCGGAGTACGGTGACGAGCCGGTCGCCGATGCCGCCATGCTGGACACCCTGCCCGCGGGGACGGCGCTGCTGGTCGTCCAGCGCGGCCCGAACGCCGGCAGCCGGTTCCTCCTGGACAGCGATCTCACGCTGGTCGGCCGCCATCAGGACAGCGACATCTTCCTTGACGACTGGACCGTCTCCCGGCGGCATGCCGAGTTCTACCGGTCGGGCAACCGGTTCACCGTCCGTGACGTCGGCAGCCTCAACGGCACGTACGTGAACCGGGAGCGGATCGAGGAGGCCGACCTGACCGGAGGCGATGAGGTACAGGTGGGCAAGTTCCGCTTGGTGTTCCTGCTCGGCCCGCGCTCGCAGGCTGAGCACGGAGGCGGGGGCGCACAGGTCGGGGGTTGACATCCTCCCCGCGGCGATTAGCGGGGATTGCAGCCTCTATGCGGAGGGACAGAGGTTGAGGTTCGCGGTTCTCCCGCCCGCCCAGCGGCGAGCGTCCCCGCGCAGTCACCGCATGCCCTGCGGCGATGTTCTTAGCCGCGTTCACGTCCGCGTTGCCGACGTATCCGCAGGCCGTGCGGCGGAACAGCGCTTGGCTCTCGCGGTTGTCCGCGCCGACGTGCCCGCACGCCGAGCAACGCTGGCTAGTGAACGTGGGGTTGATCTTCTCGACCCGCCCGGGAGCCTTGTCTTCAAGTCGGCGGGCGAGCAAGCCCCACCCGGATGCGAGGATGCCGCGGTTCAGCCTGGCCTTCTGCCGGACGTTGCTGCCGGGTTGGGTGAGTGTTCCGTGGGCCGAGCGAGTCATGCTGGAGATTCGCAGGTTTTCCACGCGGATCACGTCGAACCGGCGGGCCAGGCTTGTCGAGGTCTTCTCGGCCCAGTCCCTGCGCCGGTCGCCGTCGCGAGCCTTCAGTTTCGCGACCGCCATCTTGACGCGGCGGCGCCGGTTCGAGCCTTTCCGGGCGCGGGCCAACTTCCGCTCCAGCCGCCGAAGCCGGGCCTGTTCGGCTGGACGCAGCCCGGGAGACTGCAGCAACTCGCCAGTCGACAGGGCAGCCGATACGATCACGCCCCGGTCGATGCCGACAACCTCGCCGGTGCCCGGACCGGGAATAGGCTCAGGGATTGCGGCGAAAGACACATGCCACCGGTCAGACCGGTCGCGGGTGACCCGATAAGACCTTGCCGGCGGGACGGCGCGAGACCATCGGAACCGCACCCATCCTGCCTTGGGGATCCAGACCTCGCCAGTGCGACGGGACAGCCGCCGGATGTGCCCCGGCTTGACCGCGACGATCCGGAATCCCTCGTCCCGGCCTTCCTTGCGCCAGCCGGGCTTCCCGTGGGTGCCGGCGAAGTAGTTCGCCATGGCCTGGGCGAAGTCCCGCAGCGCCTGCTGCTGCACCATCTGGCTGCCGTCGGCCAGCCAGCCGAACTCAGCGCGAGCCTCAGTCAACTGTGCGGCCTGCGCGCAGTATCCGGGGGCGTTGCCGCGCCCGGGCCGCCACCAGGACTGCTGCTCGACGGCGAGGTTCCACACACACCGCGCGTGCGTACAGTGCTGGGCCAGGACAATCTCTTGCACGGCCGTCGGCGTCAGCCGGTAGCGGGTCATGAATCGAATCTAGTAGCGACCACTGACATTCCTGGGGCGGTGAAGCGGCGTTTCCTGTCTGGCCCGGCGGACAGAGTCTCCTCGCCGCGAATCCGATGAGCGCTCAGCCTGCTCGCGCGTACCTCGGCATCAGCGAGGTACTGGCCCGCCTCCACGGCGAGTTCCCGGACGTCAGCGTCTCCAAGATCCGGTTCCTGGAGTCGGAGGGGCTGATCGAGCCTGCCCGTTCGCCGTCCGGCTACCGCAGGTTCGACGAGGCGGATGTGGACCGGCTCCGGTACATCCTGACCGCCCAGCGGGACGAGTACCTGCCGCTGCGGGTGATCAAGGAACGGCTGCTCCCGCCCGGCCAGGGCGCGGCGCCGGCCGGCGTCAACATGGCCGACCCGGCGGGCCCGGCCGACCGCACAGACGCGAAGGCGAGCGGGCCGCTCGGCCGGCGTGAGTTCCTGGCCGCCGCCGGAATCGATGAGAAGCAGCTGGCCGAACTGGAGAACTTCGGGCTGGTGCGCCGGACCGGACGGGCATACGGGCCGGGCGCGCTCCAGATCGCGTCCGCCGCCGCCGTGCTCGGCCGGTACGGCGTTGAGGCGCGGCACCTGCGGGCCGTCCGGGCCGCGGTCGAGCGCGAGATGTCGTTCATCGAGCAGGTGGTCGCGCCCACGCTCCGGCAGCGGAACCCGGAGGCAAGGGAGCAGGCAGGCCGGACGGCCCGGGAGATCGCGGCGGTGACGATGCGGCTGCACGGCGCGCTCATCGAGGCAGCCCTGGCCGAGGCCGGGTTCGCCGGCGGTCCCGCTGGCAGGCCGTGCAATCCCGCGGCAGGTCCCGGTGCGTGAGGCCGGCCCGAACCTGTGGGCGTTTTCGGGGAATTCAATTGGGGCGCCGGCGGGCACGTCTCGATAGCGGGTGTACGTTGACAAAGGGAGTGCCCTTTGAGCAGGGTCCAGAAGTAAGGCAGCGCG
The DNA here is from genome assembly GCA_030041195.1 of Streptosporangiaceae bacterium. The sequence continues at coordinate 17,024 of JASHOI010000151.1, forward strand.
TCAGGCGCACGTGAGGGACGGAGCCGCCGTGAGGCAGATGGAGGTCGTAGGCGTCCGGGTCGAGATGCCCACGAACCAGCCCATCGTCCTGCTGAAAGAAACGCAGGGGGAGAGGTACTTGCCGATATGGATCGGCCCGATGGAGGCGACGGCCATCGCCTACGCTCAGCAGGGTCTGGTGCCAGTGCGGCCGCTGACCCATGACCTGCTGCGTGACATCCTTGAGGCGCTGGACGTCCAGCTGCGCACGGTGAACATCACCGCGCTGCGCAACGGCACGTTCTTTGCCGACCTGATCTTCTCGAACGGCAAGGAAGTGAGCGCACGGCCGTCGGACTCGATAGCCCTGGCGCTGCGTACCGGTGCCACGATCTTCGCGGCCGAGGAGATCCTCGAGGAGGCCGGGATCGCGATCCCGGACGAGCAAGAGGACGAGGTCGAGAAGTTCCGTGAGTTCCTCGACACGATCACTCCCGAGGACTTCGGCCGCGCAACCTGAGCATGTGCAGTTCGGCAGTCCGGGGGATGGTTTTGTCGTGACTCATTACTGTTACCGCGACGCGCCGCGGGAGATCGTTGACGACGTCGCCGCGGGCGGCCTACGGTTCGAGACGAGTACCCGGGGGCTCGGCGTCCCGGGCCGGAGGTGCGCGTGGCGGTAATCAAGGGCAAGGGCCATTCGGCGGGCATGGGCGGTAACGTGGCCGGCCGCGACGGCGCCCCCCGAGCCAGCACGAGCCGCGCAGCCGCCCGCCGGGCGGGCGCGTCCCGCGGCGACGAGCAGGGACTGCTGTTCGGCGAGGAAGCCACGCCCAGTCCCGAGGAGGTTGGCTACCGGGGCCCGACAGCCTGCGTGGCCGCCGGGATCACCTACCGGCAGCTTGACTACTGGGCCAGGACCGGGCTGGTCGAGCCCAGCGTCCGGCCCGCCAGCGGCTCCGGGTCGCAGCGGCTCTACGGTTTCCGCGACATCCTGACGCTCAAGGTGGTCAAGAGGCTGCTCGACACCGGGATCTCGCTGCAGCAGATCCGGGCCGCCGTCGATTACCTGCGCGACCACGGAGCTGGCGACATCACGCAGGTCACGCTCATGAGCGACGGTGCGAGCGTCTACGCGTGCACCTCGCCGGACGAGGTCGTGGACCTGCTGCAGGGGGGCCAGGGCGTGTTCGGCATCGCGCTCGGCCGGGTCTGGCAGGAGGTCGAGGGCTCGCTCGCCGACCTGCCCGCCGAGCGGGCCGAGGACGCCGGGACCGCGGCGGATCCCGGCACCCGGGTCGGCCTGGCGTCGGCTAGCCCGGATGAGCTCGCCCGCCGCCGGGCACGGAAGACTGGCTGACCGCGGCCATCTCCCGCACCCCGGCGACGAACAGCTCGATCCCGAACCGGTAGTGGAACTCCTGATCCTCGTCGGCGCATGCCGTCATCGGGACGGCCGCCTCGACCGTGCGCGGGTACCGGTCCGGCGGCAGCAGCGCTAGCTGGACCTTGCTGCGCCGCTGCTTCTCGGTGCGCTCCTCATCGGTGAGCGCGGGGTCGAATCCCGGCGTGCTCATCACCAGCATCAGGCCGGTCCACAGTGCGCTGCGGGCCACCTCGCTGGCGTGCCGCGGGTCAAATCCGCCGCGCCGCAGCACCTCCAGCGTCACCTCCGTGGCCTGCAAGGCGGGCTGGCTATCCAGCCACTTGCCGATCTGCAGCAGCCGGGACGCCGACGGGTGGGCGCGCAGCACCCGCACCAGCGACTCCAGCAGGCCGCGCAGCTGATCCGGCCAGTCGGCCGCCGGGTCGACCTCGGTGTCGATCTCGGCCCAGATGCGCTCGGCCAGCCCGGCGAGCAGCAACTCCTTGCTGCGGAAGTGCCAGTAGATCGCCATCGGGGTAACCCCCAGCCGCTGCGCCAGCCGCCGGATCGTGAGGCCGTCGAGGCCCTCGGCGTCGGCCAGGGCCAGCGCGCGGTCGATCACGGCGGCCTTGCTGAGCCGGGGCCGCTCGATGTCGGCGGAGGGTGTGGAGGTCATCTCGGTTGACAACTATACGCCGTACAAGAGACACTGGGCCAGTGCTGTACAACGTATAGGAACACTGTACAGAGATGATGTACAGGCAATCC
>JASHOI010000152.1 GCA_030041195.1 Streptosporangiaceae bacterium
GGCCGGCGACCGGCCGTTGTCCTCGAGCAGCTCGTGAAAGCGCTTGACCAGCCAGTCCAGCACCACCTCGGGGCCGGCCGCGATGTCGATCTCGAGGCCGCGCTCGGCTTCGATGTGACCGCTCAGCGACGCCAGCGCGAGGCGCGAGTGCGTGGCGCCAAGATCGGCGGCCAGCACGACCCCGGCCGCCGGGTTGAGGGTGAGCAGCACCGGCGGCCGGCCGCCGGCGGACACGCCGTCTCCGGCCTCGATGAGCACGCCGAGCCGGAGCAGCTGCTCGACTCGCTGGGAGATGGTCGAGCGGGCCAGCCCGGTGAGTCTGGCCAGCTCGGCCCTGGTGGTCTGATGCCGCTGCCCGACCAGCGCGGCCACGTCGCCCAGCTCGGTGCCGCGAAGCTCTCCTAACGTCCCGGTCATGGCTGAATCGTACTAAACACTTTGTCCGAAACACAACAAACTTAATCCCTTGACAACACTAACTAGTCGTAGCAATGTTCGATATCGCTATCACTTCCGCTCAGGAGGCGATTTTGGCGGATGAAGTTGGCGTCGCCATCCTCGGCACCGGGTTTGCCGGGCGGATGCACGCCCAGGCCGCGCGAATGCTCGGGGCGCGACTGGTCGGCGTGATGGCGTCGACGCCGGAGCGGTCCGACGCCGCGGCCGCCGAACTCGGCGCCGAGCAGCGCTTCGCCAGCGTGACCGAGCTGATCGAGCACCCCGCCGTCGAGGTCGTCCACGTCTGCACGCCCAACGCGCTGCACGTGTCCCAGGTCGAGCTGGCGCTGGCCCGGGGCAAGCACGTGATCTGCGAGAAGCCGCTCGCGACCACGGCGCGCGACGCCGAGCGGCTGTCGGCGCTGGCCAGCGAGACCGGCCTGATCGCGGCCGTCGCGTTCGCGTACCGCTACCAGGCGCTGGCACAGGACGCGCGGGCGAAGGTGTTGGCGGGTGAGCTCGGGCGGATCCGCCTGGTGCACGGCACATACCTGCAGGACTGGCTGCTGTACGCCAGCGACGGCGACTGGCGCGCGGTCGCGGAGATCGGCGGGCCGTCGCGCGCGTTCGCCGACATCGGCTCGCACTGGTGCGACCTCGCCGAGTGGATGACCGGGGAGCGGATCACCGACATCGCCGCGGTCACCTCGACCGTGTACCCGACCCGCCCGGCCAAGGCGGCGCCGGCCGGCGACGGCGCGGGCGAGCCGGTACCGGTGACCAACGAGGACATCGCGTGCCTGGTCTTCCGCGCCACCGGCGGGATCGTCGGCACGCTGACCGTGAGCCAGGTCTCCCCCGGGCGGAAGAACCGGCTCTGGCTCGAGGTCGACGCGGCCGACGCCAGCGTCGTGTTCGACCAGGAGAACGCCGAGTGGCTGTGGCTGGGCCGGCGGGACGCGGGGCTGCAGATCGCGCGCAACGGGAGGCCGGGCGCTCAGATCGCCGACTCCAGCTTCCTTCCGCCCGGGCACGCGCGGGGCTTCGTCGAGTGCTTCGCCGGCCTGTTCTCCGACGTCTACAAGGCCCTGCGCAACGGGGCGGCGCAGACGTTCCCCACGTTTGACGACGGTGCGAGAAGCGCGATCCTCACGGAGGCGGTGCTGCGCTCCGCGAGCGCGCGGGAGTGGGTGCATATCCCGTGAAGCTTGGTTTCCTGACCGCCTGCCTGCCCGACGTCCCGCTGGCGCGCATCGCGGACTGGGCGGGCGCGCACGGCTTCGAGGCCCTGGAGGTGGCCGTCTGGCCGGACACCGAGTCGCGGCCGTTCGAGGCCAGCCACCTCGACGTCACCTCGCTGGGCGCCGCTGCCGCTGACGACGTCGTGTCGCTGCTGGCCGGGCACGGCGTGTCGATCTCCGCGCTCGCGTACTACGAGAACAACCTGCACCACGATCCGGCCGCGCGCGAGGAGATCCACGCGCACCTGCGCCGCTGCGTCGACGCCGCGCAGCTGCTCGGCTGCCCGTACGTCGGCACGTTCGTGGGCCGCGACATCACCCGCTCGGTCACCGGCAACGTGCGCCTGGCCGAGACCGAGCTGCCGCCGCTGGTCGACTACGCGGGCGAGCGGGGCGTGCGGCTGATCGTCGAGAACTGCCCCATGGAGGGCTGGCACCCGGACGGGTACCCGGCCAACCTCGGCTACTCCCCGGAGCTCTGGGAGTGGATGTTCTCGCTCGGCTTCTACCTCAACTACGACCCGTCCCACCTCACCTGGCTCGGCATCGACCCGATCGCCGCGATCCGGGTCTGCCCGGAGCGGATCGTGCACGCGCAGGCCAAGGACGTGGAGATCGACCAGGCGGCCCGCAACCGCGTGGGGGTATATGGCCGGGCCCTGGACCGCGCGAACCCGTGGGACAACGGCTGGTACCGCTACCGGGTCCCCGGTCTTGGCGACGTCGACTGGCGCCGGGTGGTCGACACCCTGTACCAGGCCGGCTTCGGCGGAACCCTGTCCGTCGAGCACGAGGACCCGGTGTGGGCCGGGGACACGGGCCGGGTCCTGAGCGGGCTGATGATCGCCCATACCACCCTGCGCCCGCTGATCCGGCGCACGGCCGATGACGGCTGCCCTCTCATTAAGGAATAGGGATAGCGGTGCGCTTCATCGCCCGGCGCCTCGGCTTCTACGTGATCACCGCGTGGATCGCGATCACGATCAACTTCTTCATCCCGCGCCTGATGCCGGGCAACCCGGTCGAGCTCGTGTTCAACCGGGTGCGGCACTCGATGTCGCCGACCGCGCTCAAGGCGTTCAGCGTCGCGTTCGGGGTTGACAGCCACCAGGGCCTGATCTCCCAGTACTTCAGCTACCTGGACCAGCTGCTGCACGGGAACCTGGGCATCTCGATCACGTTCTTCCCGGCCACGGTCGCCTCGGTGATCCGCACCGCGCTGCCCTGGACGCTCGCGCTGGTCGGGGTGGCCACGATCCTCAGCTTCGTGCTCGGCACCCTGCTCGGCATCGTCGCGGCCACCCGCCGCGGCACCTGGGTCGACGCGCTGCTGCCGGTGACCTCGTTCCTGTCCGCTGTGCCGTACTTCTGGCTGGGCCTGCTCGCGCTGACGGTGTTCGCGGTCGAGCTCGGCTGGTTCCCGCTCAGCGGCGGCTACAGCCCGTCGGTCAACGTGGGGTTCACCTGGCCGTTCATCTCCAGCGCGATCGACCACGCGATCCTGCCGGCGCTGACGATCGTGGTCAGCTCGATCGCGGGCTGGCTGCTCGGCATGCGCAACGTGATGATCTCCACCCTGGGCGAGGACTATGTGCTGCTCGCCGACGCCAAGGGCCTGCCCCGGCGGCGGGTCACGTTCAGCTACGCGGCGCGCAACGCCCTGCTGCCGAACATGGCGGGCTTCGCCCTCTCGCTGGGCTTCATCGTCAGCGGCGCGATCCTCACCGAGGTCGTCTTCTCCTACCCCGGCATGGGCTACGTGCTGTTCGAGGCGGTGACCAACGAGGACTTCCCGCTGATGCAGGGGATCTTCCTCATGATCACGATCCTGGTGCTGCTGGCGAACCTGTTCGCCGACGTGATCTACGTCGTGCTCGACCCGCGCACCCGAGAGGCGGGCTGACCGATGGCCGTGCTTGACGCATCGGCGGCTGAGCTCCCGGTGGCCGCCCGGCCCCGGGGATGGGTGCGCAACGCCCTGCTGTCGAGAAAGGTGCGCGTCGGCCTCGGCATCGTGGTGTTCTTCATCCTGCTCGGCATCATCGGGCCGTTCTTCGCCGGCAATCCGTCGGTGACCAGCCCGCAGGCGTTCGCGCATCCGAGCGCGCACCATTTGCTCGGCACGACCGACACCGGCCAGGACGTGCTGGCTCAGCTCGTCGACGGCACCAACGTCTCGCTGATCGTCGGCTTCGTCTCGTCGGCGATCGCAACGCTGATCGCGATCGCGATCGGGCTGTCCAGCGCGTTCCTCGGCGGCCTGTGGGACGAGGTGTTCTCGACGATCACGAACGCCTTTCTCGTGATCCCCGCGCTGCCGCTGGTCATCGTGCTGGCCGGCTACCTGCACGGCGCGGGCACGCTCGCGGTGGCCGTGGTGATCGCGGCGACCGCGTGGCCGTGGACGGCGCGGATCCTGCGGGCGCAGACCCTGTCGCTGCGCCGGCGCGACTACGTGCGCGCCGCGCGGGTGGTGGGCGAGTCGGCCAACCGGATCATCTGGTTCGAGATCGTGCCGAACGAGATCCCGCTGATCGCGGCCCAGTTCCTGATCACGGTGATCTACGCCATCCTCATCCAGGCCGGCCTGGCGTTCCTGGGCGTTGGCTCGGTGACCACGTGGAGCTGGGGCACGATGCTCTACTGGGCGCAGAACGCCTCCGCGCTGTCGTCCGGCGCCTGGTGGTGGTTCGTGCCGCCGGGGCTGTGCCTGGCCCTGCTCGGCACGGGCCTGGCGCTGATGAACTTCGGCGTGGACGAGATCGCGAACCCCCGCCTGAGCGCGGTGGCGAAGCCCTCCCGCCGCCGAAGGGTGCGGGCGTCATGACCGGGGTGACGCTGGCCGCGGAGCCGCTGCTCGAGGTGACCGGGCTGTCGGTTGACTACGGCAGCGGGCCTGGCGCCGTGCACGCGGTCGACCGGGTGGACCTGGCGGTGCGGCGGGGCGAGGTGCTCGGCCTGGCGGGCGAGAGCGGGTCGGGGAAGTCGACGCTGGCGCACGCGATGACCCGGCTGCTGCGGCCCCCGGCACTGGTCACCGGCGGCTCGGTGCGGTACCACCAGCGCGGCCCGGCCGGCACGCCGGGCGATCGGGTGGTCGACATCCTGGCGATGAGCGAGGCCCAGCTGCGGCGGTTCCGCTGGGAAGAGGTCGCCGTGGTCTTCCAGAGCGCGATGAACGCGCTCAACCCGGTGATCGACGTGCGGAGCCAGCTCGTGGACGCCATGCGGGCGCACGAGCCGGGAATGAGCCGGCCGGACCGCAACGCGCGTGCCGCCGACCTGCTCGACCTGGTCGGCGTCAGCACCGACCGGCTGCGGAGCTACCCGCACCAGCTCTCCGGGGGCATGCGCCAGCGGGTGATGATCGCGATGGCGCTGGCGCTGAACCCCGACCTGGTGATCATGGACGAGCCGACCACCGCGCTCGACGTCGTCACCCAGCGGCAGATCCTGGAGAAGCTGGAGGAACTGCGGGTCGAGTTCGGCTTCGCCACCGTGTTCATCACGCACGACCTCTCGCTGCTCCTCGACGTCGCCGACTCGATCGCCATCATGTACGCGGGCCGGATCGTCGAGACCGGCCCGGCCAAGCGGGTGCACGCGGAGCCCGCCCATCCGTACAGCCGCGGACTGATCAACTCGTTCCCGCCGCTGACCGGGCCGCGGCGCGAGCTCAGCGGGATACCGGGCTTCCCGCCCGACCTTCGCGCCCTCCCCCCGGGCTGCCCGTTCGCCCCGCGGTGCGGCTATGTCATGGCGGTCTGCCGGGAGCAGTACCCGCCGCTCGAGCCGGCGGCCGACCCAGGCGAGCCCGGTCACCTCGCGGCCTGCTGGCTGAACACGCCGCAGGGCGTCCCGGCGACGGAAGGCGGCTCCGGTGAGTGACGCCAGCGGATCCAGCGCCGCGCCCGCCCCCGTGCTCCAGGTCGAGTCGCTGACCAAGCACTACCCGGTGCGGGACGCCACGGTCCGGCTGGCCCGGCCCGGGCGGCGCGTCGTGCACGCGGTCGACGGCGTGTCGTTCACGCTGCGGTCCGGCGCCGCGGTCGCGCTCGTCGGCGAGAGCGGGTCCGGCAAGTCGACCACCGGGCAGGTCGTGGCGCACCTGGAGCCGGCGACGTCGGGGCGGCTGCTGTTCCGCGGAGCCGAGCCAAGGTTCCGCCGGCATTCCGTGCTCAAGGCCTACCGGCGCCAGGTGCAGATGATCTTCCAGGATCCGTACTCGTCGCTGAACCCGGTGCACTCGGTCGCCTACCACCTGCAGCGGCCGCTGCGGATCCACGGGCTCGCGAAGTCGGCCGCCGAGGCGCGACGGCAGGCCCTGCAACTGCTCGAGCGGGTGCACCTGACGCCCGCGGCGCAGGTCATCGACAAGCTGCCGCACGAGCTGTCCGGCGGGCAGCGCCAGCGGGTGGCGATCGCGCGCGCTCTGGCCGTCCGGCCGAGCGTCCTGGTCGCCGACGAGCCGGTCTCCATGCTCGACGTCTCGGTACGGCTCAGCATCCTGAACCTGCTCTCCGAGCTCGTGACGCGCAGCGAGCTCGCGCTGCTCTACATCACCCACGACATCGCCTCGGCCCGCTATTTCGCCGACGAGATCCTCGTCATGTACGCCGGGCAGGTGCTCGAGGCCGGCCCGGCCGAGAAGGTCACCCAGTCACCCGCGCATCCCTACACCCAGCTGCTCATCTCCGCGGCGCCCAACCCGGACGCGGCGGCCGGGATGCGCCCGAAGATGCAGTCACCCGGAGAGGCGCCCAGCCTGATCGATCCCCCTTCAGGCTGCCGCTTCCACCCGCGCTGCCCGCACGCCATGGCGATCTGCGCCGAGAAGGAACCACCGGCGTTCCGCCAGGGCGGCGGTCACTGGGCAGCCTGCTGGCTGCTCGGCGACGGCGCGTCCGAACCACCTCAGCCCCCAGCTGCGCGGCAAACATCCCAGCCCGCCGCGAGCAACGAAGAGTGCGCAAAGGAGCAAACAGATGCGTAACTCGTTTTTCCGGGCCAGAAGCATGACGGTCCGGACCCTGGTTGGCGTCACGGCGGTCGCCCTGCTCGCGGCGGCGTGCTCGTCGGGCGGCGGCACGAGCGCCTCCAGCAGCAGCAGCGAGCTCTCGATCATCGCGTCCCCGCAGGGGCCGTTCACCGACGGGTTCAACCCGTTCTCGCTGTCCAACTCGGCGTACGGCCAGGGCGCCACCGGCATGATCTACGAGCCGCTGATGCAGTACAACCTGGACAAGCCCGGCCAGATTTACCCCTGGCTGGCGACGTCATGGTCGTGGGCCGACGGCGGGACCGAGCTCATCTTGCACACGCGCACCGGGGTGAAGTGGTCGGACGGCAAGCCGTTCAGCGCCGCCGACGTCGCGTTCACGTTCAACCTGATGCGGAAGTTCCCGGCGCTGAACGGCAACGGCGTCAACTTCACCAGCGCGAGCGCACCATCGTCCACCGAGGCGATCGTGAAGTTCGCCCAGCCGGCGTACAGCCAGCTGTTCGACATCAGCCAGGTGCTGATCGTGCCGGAGCACATCTGGTCCGGCATCTCCAACCCGGTCACGTACTCCGACAACAACCCGGTCGGCACCGGCCCGTACAAGGTCAGCAGCTTCACCGCGCAGGAGTTCACGCTGGTGAGCAACCCGCACTACTGGCAGGCGGGACTGCCCAAGATCAGCACGCTGCGGTTCCTGGCGTACGCGTCCAACCCGAGTGCCGGGCTCGCGCTGGGGCAGGGCGAGGCCGACTGGTCGACCGCTTACGTGCCGAACTACCAGACCGCCTTCCTCGACCACGACCCGGGCAAGTACCACATCTCGGTCTCGCCCATCGGCGACTTCTACATGTGCCCGAACCTGACCCAGTACCCGTTCAACATGACCGTGGTCCGGCAGGCCCTGAGCGAATCCATCGACAGGAAGACGATCGTGTCCGAGGGCGAACACGGCTACTACTTCGCCTCGACCAACCCGACCGGGCTCAGCCTGCCCAGGTGGCAGACCTGGCTGGCCCCGCAGTACGCGAGCGCGACCGAGCAGTTCAATCCGGCAGCGGCCAAGGCCGCGCTGGAGAAGGCCGGGTTCAAGGCCGGGAGCAACGGCATGCTGAACGAGCCGAACGGCAAGCCGTTCACGGTCACGATCCTCGGGCCGTCCCCGTACACCGACTTCATGACCGACGCCCAGCTCATGGCCAGCGAGATGCAGCAGGCCGGGATCTCGGCCACGGTCAGCGGGGTCTCGGTCAGCGACTGGACCAACGACTACAACACCGGCAACTACCAGTTCACGTTCTGCGGGGAGTTCACCACCAACGACCCGTACTCGATCTACAACTACATGCTGAACAGCGCGCTGACCGCGCCGGACGGCAAGGCCGCCACCGGCGACGTGGAGCGCTTCTACAGCCCGCAGACCAACGCGGCGCTGGCCGCCGCCGCGGCGACCAACAACCCGGCGCAGCTGCTGAAGGCCTACACCACGATCGAGTCGGTGATGGTGAACGACGTCCCGGTCATCCCGCTGTTCAACGGCGGCGCGTGGGCGCTGTACACGACGGTCCACGCCACCGGCTGGCCGTCGGCCAGCGACAACTACGAGATGAACGAGGTGGCATCGCCCTGGGACGAGGTCGTGGTGCTGCACCTGAGGCCGGTATGAGCGGCGCCGATCCGGTCGCCGTCGGCATCGTCGGCTGCGGCAACATCTTCCCGTCCTACGCGCTCGGGCTCGGCAAGCTCGGCTCGGTGCGCGTGGCCGGGTGCGCGGACATCGACCAGGCCCGGGCGCAGGCCATGAGCAAGGCCCATGACCTGCGCGCGTACGACTCGCCGGACGACCTCATGGCCGATCCGGAGGTCGGCCTCGTGGTGAACATCACGCCCCCGGCCGTGCACGGCGCGGTGACCCGCGAGGCCCTGGGCCTCGGGAAGCACGTGTACGTCGAGAAGCCGCTCGCGGCGTCGCTCGCGGACGCCGAGCCGACGATGGCGGCGCTGGCCGGCGCGCCCGGCCGGCTCGGCTGCGCGCCGGACACGTTCCTGGCCTCCGCGGGCCAGACCGCCCGGTCCGCGGTGGACGCGGGGCTGATCGGGGAGCCGATCGGCGTCGCGGCGGCGATACCGCACAGCCGCGCGGAGGAGTGGCACCCCGACCCGACGTTCCTGTTCCGCGCGGGCGGGGGGCCGCTGCTCGACATGGGGCCGTACTACGTCGCGGCGATGGTGAACTGCCTCGGCCCGGTGGCGTCGGTCTCCGGCGCGACCCGGATCGGCAAGAACCCGAGAACGGTCACCGCGCCAGGCCGCCTCGTCGACGCCGTGACCGTGCAGGTGCCCACCCACGCCGTCGCGGTGCTGCGGTTCGCCTCCGGCGTGATCGGCACGCTCACCGCCAGCTTCGACATCTGGAGCGAGCACCTCCCGCACATCGAGATCTACGGGACCGAGGGAATCCTGCGGATCCCGAACCCCGACCTGTTCGCGGAGGACGTGACCGTCAAGCCGAACGGCGGCGGCGGGTGGCAGGTGCTGCCGCCGGTGCTGACGCTCGGCGACTTCCTGCCGCCGGATCAGCGGATCCGCGGCCTCGGCGTCGCGGACCTGGTGGATTCGCTCGGCGGCCGGCCGCAGCGGGCCAGCGCAGAGCTCGGTGAGCACGTGCTCGAGGTACTCGAGTCGGTACAGATGTCCAGCGACAGCGGGGCCGTCGTCCACCTGACGACGGCCCCGGCCCGGCCCGCGCGAGTGGAGTCCGGAGACCTGGCCGGGCTGGCCGCGGTGCCGGCGGACGGCTAGTTCAGAAAATCACGGAGGAGGAACCAGCACATGCAGCTGCAGTACGGTGTCGACCTGATCACCTTCTACCACCCGGAGTTCTGGGGCCAGAAGGATCGCAAGGGCTTCGAACAGCACGCGTTCAGCGATCCCAAGGGCTTCTGGAACAAGATCGCCGAGTCGGTCGTGGCCGCCGGGATCACCGGGGTCGAAGTGACGTTCCCGCCCGGCGACTGGGAGACGGCGGTCCGGACGTACGGGTCGGCGACGGCCTTCGCCGACGTCCTGCGCGGGTCCGGCATCTCGGTGATCAGCGGGTTCTTCAGTGCCCTGGAGCAGTACGAGAACCTGGACGACCCGCAGGTCCAGGACAAGGTGATCGACGAGACCGTCAAGTACTCGGCGTTCCTGAAGGAGGCGGGCGCGTCGGTGCTGGTCGCCGGCATGCCGATGCGCCAGGGCGGCACGCCGGAGCGGCCGAACTTCGTGGACTTCGACTACGCCAAGCGGGTCGCGGACCTCATCAACCGGGTCGGGGCGGCGTCGCTCAGCCAGGGCGTCCGGACCGCGCTGCACACCGAGGTCGGCTCGGTGTTCTGCGTCCGGCGTGACATCGACCTGTTCCTGGCGCTCACCGACCCGGCCTACGTCGACCTGTGCCCGGACACCGCGCACATCTACCTCGGCGGCGTGTCGCCGGTCGAGGTCCTCGCCGACCACTACGAGCGGGTCACGATCGCGCACTGGAAGGACGCGACCGGGCGGTGGCCCAACGACGACCAGGCCAACCAGGACCGGTTCCTGCTCGAGGCCCAGTACTTCAAGCGCGTCGGCACCGG
>JASHOI010000153.1 GCA_030041195.1 Streptosporangiaceae bacterium
CGATGAAGAAGTTGCTCGCGTCCGTGGCGCAGCTGGCGTGGCAGGCCGGCAGGCCGGACGAGGTGTACGCGCTGGCGATGCCCGGCCCGGTCGCCGCCACCACGATCGCGATCACGGCCAGCGCGATGGCCGCGGTGATGGCCTGCGGGCGGAACTGGCGCCAGGTCAGCCAGATCATGGCCTGGCCTCCAGCGTCCTGATGTCGGGCGACCCTGTGGCGGCGGGGCCCATGTAGGCCAGGACCAGGTCTTCCAGGCTGACCTCCTCGACCGTCCAGGCTGGGTCGATGACCGGCTCGCTGCTGCGGACCACGAACGTGCTCTGCCGGCCGGTGTGGCTTTGGGTGATGACCTGCTGGCTGGCCGGAAGGCTGGCGGCGGCGCGGCGCGGGCCGGTCAGCAGGTGATGGGTGGCCAGCAGGTTGTCCACCTCGCCGTCAACCCGCACCCGAGAGTCGACCAGCACGACCAGGTAGTCGCTGACCCGTTCCAGGTCGGCGACCTGATGTGAGGAGATCACCACACTGAGCTCCTGCTCAGCCACCGCGTTCATCAGGACCTGCAGGAACTCGCGCCTCGCGCGCGGGTCCAGGCTGGCGATCGGCTCGTCCAGGATCAGCAGCTCAGGCCGCTTGGCCAGCGCCAGCGTGAGCGCGAGCTGGGCCCGCTGGCCGCCGGACAGATTGCCCGCCTTCTGCCTGGGTTCCAGGCCAAGCTGCTCGATCCGGCTCCGGGCAAGCGCGGCGTCCCAGCGCGGGTTCATGTGCGCGCCGAGTCGCAGGTGATCGGCCACGCTGAGCCCGGCGTAGGTCGGGGTGTCCTGCGCGACGTAGCCGACGCGCGCGAGCTTGTCGGGACCGCTGGCCGGCGCGCCGCCGAGCACCTCCACGGTGCCGGTGGTCGGTGCCAGCATCCCGGTCGCCAGGCTGATCAGCGTGGTCTTGCCGGCCGCATTCGGGCCGACCAGCGCGGTCACCTGCCCGGTGGGGATCGTCAGCGTGCAGTCGGCCAGGGCCCAACGGTGCCGGTAGCGCTTGCCGAGGCCGCGTGTCTCAATCGCCGCGGTTGCGATGGTCATACTGCTTCCTCCCGTGCGGCGGACTGGATGGCGCGCTGAAACAGCGCCTCGATGTCCTCGACGTCCAGTCCCTCCTGCTGTGCGCGGCCGATCCACGCCGATAGCTCGGAGCTCAGCCGCTGGTGCGCGGCGACCGATGCGTCGCTGACGGTCTTGGTCACAAACGTGCCGACGCCCGGCTTTGCCGCCACCAAGCCCTCGTACTCCAGCAGCCGGTAGGCCTTGAGCACCGTGTTGGGGTTGATCGCCAGCGCGCCGGCCACGTCCTTGACGGTGGGCAGCTGATCGCCGGCCCGCAGCAAACCCAGCCGCAGCGACTGGCGGACCTGCCGGATCAGCTGCAGATAGGGCGCGACGCCGGAGCGGCTGTTGATGTGGAACTCGATCACGAGCGCTCCCCACCGTGCCATCAGGGATTAATCTAGGTGGCTAGTACAATATAGTAATGAGTCGAAGCGGGCAACAGGCGCGGCGCGCGGGCCCGGTGGCCCGCCGGCCGGCCGCGCCTGACCGCCGCGAGTTACGCTGAAAACTGGACGCCGAAGGAGCACGAGCCATGGACCGAGCCGGCTGGCACTACCCGCCCGGCGACCTGCGAGTATCCGACGCCGACCGCGACCAGGCGCTGCACGAGCTGAGCCTGGCCTTCCGGGCTGGCCGGATCACGGCCGACGAATTCGACCAGCGATCCGAGCAGGCCCTGAGCGCCCGGACCGGAACACAACTCACCGCCCTGCTCGCCGACCTGCCGCTGGATGAGGCACTCGCGGCGCGGGCCACCGCCGTGCAACGAGCCAGTCGCGTCCGCTCCACGCGGATAGCCATCGGCGCAACCGCCGCCGCCACGTTCGTCTTCGCGCTCTCCGCCCTGGCCGGCGCGCTAAAACCCGGCCTCACCGTCCAGCAACGCGAGCTGGTCCGGGCAGCGATGGAACGCCAGGGCTTGCGGGTTCCCCCGGGGTTTCCCCCCAACCCGGGCTTCGACTGGGTCGGCACGCTGGCGCCAGCGGTAATCGCCGTCCTGCTCATCGTGATGATCATCTGCCTGCGCGTGCGCCTGGCCCGCGCCAACCGCGCCAACCGCGCCAACCGCCAGTAGGCCGGACCCGGGAGCACTCAGGCGGCGACCTCGCCCGGCTCGACCAGCGGGCGCCAGGCCTCGCTGACCCACGGCGGCAGGTACATCTCGTCCCAGAGCCGCACCAGTTCGGGCCCGTTGACGAACCCGCAGATGTCCTCCAGCGTCCCCTTGACGAGCACGATCTCGTAGAAGTCCCGGCGGCGGCGCCGGTCCGACAGGTCCCACCGCACGCTGCGCAGGTTCGGAGCCTGCCAGAACAGCCGGGCGGGCATGCACACGACGCCCTCGAGCGTGCCGCGCAGCTCAGCCAGGGAGCCGGGCACTGCCACGTGCCGACGCCCTCCGCTCCCCCACCCAGAGTCGTCGGCAGTAATCACACTTGTGCTATTCCCCGCAGCGGGGTACCTATCCCTCGTAGTAGCGGTCCGCGACGGCGAGCGCCTCGTCGAGGATGCCAAGGCCCTCCTTGGCCTCGGCATCGGAGATCGTGCACGGCGGCACCGCGTGCAGCCGGTTGTAGTTTATGAACGGCACCAGCCCGCCGGACTTGCACGCGGCCATGAGCTCGTTCGTCGCCTCGGACGCGCCGCCGTAGGGGGCCAGCATGGCCCGGGTGTCGCGGTTGCAGACCAGGTCGAGCGCCCAGAACACGCCGAGCCCGCGGACCTCGCCGATCACCGGGTGCCGGGTGGCCAGCTCGCGCAGCCCCGGGCCGAGCACCTCCGCGCCGACCCTGGCCGCGTTCTCCACGATCCCCTCGTCCTTCATCGCGTCGATCGCCGCAACGATGGACGCGCAGGCCAGCGGGTGCCCCGAGTAGGTGAGCCCGCCGGGGAACACCCGGTCGTCGAAGGTCGCGGCGATCGCGTCCGAGATGATCACGCCGCCGACCGGCACGTACCCGGAGTTCGAGCCCTTCGCGAACGTGATCAGGTCCGGGACTATGCCGTGTGGCTCGAACGCGAACCAGGTGCCGGCCCGGCCAAAGCCGCACATCACCTCGTCCGCGATGTACACGATGCCGTACTTATCGCACAGGGCGCGCACCCCGGCCAGGTAGCCGGGAGGCGGCACCAGAACCCCGGCCGTGCCCACGATCGTCTCGATCAGCACCGCCGCGATCGTTCCCGGGCCCTCGAAGATGATCACCTGCTCCAGGTGCTCGAGCGCGCGCTGGCACTCCTCCTGCTCGGTCGTGGCCCAGAACGCGGACCGGTACAGGTACGGCCCGAAGAAGTGCACGTGCCCGGTGGCAAACTCGTTCGGCCACCGCCGCGGGTCGCCGGTGGACGTGATCGCGGCCCCGGTGTTGCCGTGGTAGGAGCGGTAGAAGCTCAGCACCTTGGTGCGGCCGGTGTGCAGCCTGGCCATCCGGATCGCGTTCTCATTCGCGTCCGCGCCGCCGTTCGTGAAGAACACCTTCTCCATGCCGTCCGGCGCGAGCGCCGCGATCCTGGTCGCCGCCTCTCCCCTGGCCTCGTTCGCGTTCTGCGGCGCGATCGTGGCGAGCTTGGCGGCCTGCTCAGCGATCGCGGCGACGACCCGGGGGTGCTGATGCCCGATGTTGACGTTCACCAGCTGGCTGGAGAAGTCCAGGTACCGCTTGCCGTCGTAGTCCCAGAAGCACGACCCCTCGGCCCGCGCGATCGCGAGCGGGTGCAGTGTCGCCTGCGCCGACCACGAGTGGAACACGTGCTCCCGGTCCATGGCCAGGACCTCGGCGCCGCGCTCCGGGTCGGGGTTGTAATCGGTCATGACGTTCCTCCTACCGGTTCACCGGGAAACCGAGGCTCACCCCGCCGTGGCTGGGATCCAGCCACCGGGACGTGACCGCCTTGCCCCTGGTGTAGAAGTGCACGCCTTCGGTTCCGTGCACGTGCGTGTCGCCGAACAGCGAGGACTTCCACCCGCCGAACGAGTAGAACGCCATCGGCACCGGGATCGGGACGTTGATCCCCACCATCCCGACCTCGACCTCGTGGGTGAACCGCCGGGCCGCGCCGCCGTCGTTGGTGAAGATCGCGGTGCCGTTGCCGTATGGGTTGCCGTTGATGACCGCCATCGCCTCGTCGTAGCCGGCGGCCCGGACCACCGAGAGCACCGGCCCGAAGATCTCGTCCCGGTAGGCACTCATCGCGGGCGTGACGCGGTCGAGCACCGACGGGCCGAGCCAGAACCCTTCGGCGCCGCCGCCGGCGACCGGGTGCGCGCGGCCGTCCACCGCGAGCACCGCGCCTTCGGCTACCCCGGAGTCCAGGTAGGACGCCACCTTGTCCCGGTGCGGCCCGGTGACCAGCGGGCCCATCTCGGACTTCTCGTCGTCGCCGGGGCCGACCTGCAGGGCCGGGATCCGGCTGGCGATCTTCTCGACCAGCTCGTCGCCGATCGGGTCGACCGCGACCACCACCGAGATCGCCATGCACCGCTCGCCGGCCGAGCCGAAGCCCGCCGACACCGCGGCGTCGGCGGCGAGGTCGAGGTCCGCGTCCGGCAGCACGACCATGTGGTTCTTGGCCCCGCCCAGCGCCTGGACCCGCTTGCCCGCGGCGGTCGCTGTCTCGTAGATGTAACGCGCCACCGGGGTGGACCCGACGAAGCTGACCGCCTTGACGCCGGGGTGGGTCAGCAGCCCGTCGACGGCCTCCTTGGCTCCCTGCAGGACGTTGAACACGCCGTCCGGCAGCCCGGCCTCGGCGAGCAGCTCCGCCAGCAGCAGCGACGCCGAAGGGTCCTTTTCCGATGGCTTGAGCACGAACGCGTTGCCGCAGGCCAGCGCGATCGGGAACATCCACATCGGCACCATGGCCGGGAAGTTGAACGGCGTTATGCCGGCCACGACGCCCAGCGGCTGGCGGATCGAGTACGCGTCAACGCCGGTCGACACGTTCTCCGAGAACCCGCCCTTGAGCAGGTGCGGGATGCCGCAGGCGAACTCGACCACCTCGAGCCCGCGGGACACCTCGCCCGCCGCGTCCGAGGCCACCTTGCCGTGCTCGGAGCTGATCAGCGCGGCCAGGTCGCCGCGGCGCTGCTTGATCAGCTCGCGGAACGCGAACAGCACGTCGGCCCGTTTGGTCAGCGACGTCTCCGCCCAGCCGGGCCAGGCGCCGGCCGCCGCCTGCACCGCGGCGTCGACCTCGGCCGCCGTTGCGAAGTCCACGGTGCCGGTGACCTGCCCGGTTGCCGGGTTGTAGATGTCACCTCGGGTGGCCGCCTCGCCCGCCCACGGCTTGCCACCGATCCAGTGCGACACATGCTTCATTGCGCGATCCCCTCGGTTCGGTCGCCTCTATAGTCAGTCTGCGACCGGACCCGGGCTCGGCGCCAGTGACACTGTGTAAGCATGGAGGGGGTCCGTGCTTACTTGATGTCAGTGCCGGGAGGTGCTCGCCCATGCTGCCGACCGTGGCCGAGGTGCTGGCCCTCGATCCGCTGCGCCGCGGCGCGCCACGGGTGGTTGCCGCCACCGACGGTCTGGACGCGCCGGTGCGCTGGGTGCACGTGATCGAGCTGGCCGAGGCCGCGCACCTGCTGCGCGGCGGCGAGCTGGTGCTGTCCACCGGCATCGCGCTGCCGGACGACGCGGCCGGGCTGACCCGTTACGTGGCCGACCTGGCGTCGGTCGGGGTCAGCGCGCTGGCCGTCGAGCTCGGCTCCAGGTACGCCCGCAGCCTCCCGGCCGCGCTCGTGTCGGCGGCTTCGCGGCACCGGCTGCCGCTGATCGTGCTCGAACGGGAGACACAGTTCGTCGAGATCACCGAGGCGGTGCACGCGCGGATCATCGACGCCCAGCTCGAGGAGCTGCGCGCCTCGGAGCGGCTGCACCAGGTGTTCACCGACCTGGCGGTGTCCGGCGCGCCAGCGGGCGAGGTGGTGCGGCAGGCCGCCGTGCTGTCCGGGCGCCCGGTGATCCTGGAGAACCTGGCGCACCAGGTGCTCGCGTGCGAGGCCGCCGGGCAGGACACGGCGCGGCTGCTCGCCGGGTTCGCGGCG
>JASHOI010000154.1 GCA_030041195.1 Streptosporangiaceae bacterium
CCTGGCCGCACACCCCGCCACCCGCTGGTGCGTGACCCTGGTCAGCCCCGACGGGCGCGCGGTCGCCCACGGCTGCGCCCGCGCCGGACCCGGGCCGCCCGCCACCGGCGACCAGGCGGCCTGGCTCACCACGGTGAAGATCACCCCGATCGAAACCGGCACCTGCTCCCACCGCCGCGAAACCGCTGGATACCAGCCATCAAACATGCTGCGGCACATCATCAAGACCCGCAGCCGCCGATGCGGCTTCCCCGGCTGCCGGCGGCCGGCTGTCCGCTGCGACGACGACCACACCGTCCCGTACGACAAAGGCGGCCGCACCTGCGAATGCAACATGCACCCGCTGTGCCGCCGGCACCACCAAGCCAAGCAGGCACCCGGATGGCGGCTCGACCAGCCCGAACCCGGCACCCTGATCTGGACCCTCCCCAGCGGCCGCCGGTACACCGTCACCCCCGAGCCGTACCCGGTCTGACCGTGCACGTTCGGCACGCCGGGTCCGGCACGGAACCGGATGTGCTTGGTGGCCACGGTCCGGCGGATGTCGCGTACCGGCCCATCGGCGATGGACTTGCCCCGCCCCCTTCGGCCCGGGCAGCGCCAGCGTCTCGCCGGCCGCCTCGGGATCGCGATCTCGCGCTCCAGATTTAATCAAGTTTCCTGAAGAAAAATCATCAGGAAACCTGTACATCCAAACGGCGGCGTGACACGATTCACAACCAGTCGGATCGGCTTGTCCCTGACTGCAGGGAGGCATCCCATGGCCAACCTCGAAGCTCCTGGACGTGGGACCGACGCTTCCCCCGGACCGTACGTTCTCGATTCCGGCACCCTGGTTGCCGCGGCGGTCGCGGTCTGCCTGGCCCAGGTGGCGCTCGCCATCCCGGCCGTGCTGAACGGCCTGTTCCAGCAGGACCTGGGACCCACTTCGTCGGAGCTCACCTGGATCTCGGACGCGTTCTTAGTCCCGGTCTGCCTGCTGGAACTGACCTTCGGGGTGCTCGGCGACCTGTTCGGCCGAAAGCGGCTGCTGGCGGGCGGCGCGCTCGTGCTCGCCGTCGGGGAGGCGATCGCGACTCTGACGCCGGGCGCGGGAACGGCGACCGGCACCCGCGTCGCGGTGCTGTGGACGGGGCAGATCATCGCGGGCATCGGCGCCGCCGCGCTGTTCCCGACCAGCCTGGCCATGGTGGCCGCGGGCACGCACACCACGCGGGGCCGCGCCCGCTCGGTCACGATCTGGGCTGCGGCCTTGTCCGTGGGCGGGGGCGTCTCCAGCGTGCTCGCCGGGCTCGTCGCCAAGCTTCACTTCGGCAGCGATCCCGACGCCGGGTGGCGCTGGGCGTTCATCGTCGTGCTGATCCTGGCGCTGGCCAGCGCCACGGTAACGCTGGCCGCGGCCAAGAACTCCGCCGCCCCGGCCGGGCGGTCGCTGGACTGGCCGGGCCAGCTCACGATCGCCGTCGCGCTGTTCGCCCTGCTGTACGCGGTCATCCAGGGCCCCACCAGCGGCTGGGGCAGCGGCCAGGTCGTTGCAGGGTTTGCGGTGTCCGCCGCGTTCCTGGCGGCGTTCGTCCTGGCCGAGCGGCGGTCGGCGGCCCCGCTGCTCCGGCTCGACCTGTTCGCCAACCGGGCGTACGCGGTGGTCGCGGTCGTGACCGTGCTCGGCATGTTCGCCTTCCTCGGCATCGCGTACGCGACCAGCATCCGGCTGTCGGCCATCCAGGGGTTCACGCCGCTCAAGACGTCGATCGCGTTCGTGTTCCTGAACGGCATCGCGGTCATCCAGGTCACGGTGACCTCCCGGCTGCTGGAGCGGTACAACCCGAAGTGGCCGCTGGGCAGCGGATGCGTCCTGATGGGCGCGGGGGCGCTGTGGCTGGCCGCCGTTCCCGCGACCAATCTGTCGCTGGCCCCGGTGATCGTCCCGTTCATCCTGGTCGGCGCCGGCTTTGCCCTGACGGTCTCGTCGGTGACCGCGGTCGCGGTGAACGCGGTGCCCAACCACCTGGCCGGCATGGCCAGCGGCTCCACCAACATGCTTCGGGACTTCGGCTTCACCCTGGGCCCGGCGGTCGTGGGCGCGGTCGCGCTCAGCCAGGCCGCGGCCGAGATCGCCGGCAAGCTGTCCGGCAGCCCGGCCCTGCGCGGGGCACTGGCAGCGTTCAACGCCGCTCCGGCCCACGCCCCGGCCGCCCAGCGACCGACGGTGGAAGCCGCCGTGCACGCGGTCGCCTCCGGGCCGCTGGGCGCCAACGCGGTGCCCGCCACGGTGGCCCAGCCGGGCGGGAAGACCGCGCCGTTCAACCCCCTCAAGGACGTGGCGTTCCACGCCCTCAGCCACGCGTATTCCGTCGGCTACGTGATCTGCGGCGTATCGGCGCTGGTGGCCGCGCTGCTGACGGTGGTGGCCCTGCGCGGCCGGGTGCATGAAACGCTCCTCGACCCGCAGACGCTGTCCGAGGACTGAGAAACAAGAGGTGTCCGGTGAGATCGTTAAGAGCAAGAACGGGTGCGTGCGTGCTGGCCGCGGCGACCGCGCTGGGCCTGGCGGCCGCGGCGCCGGCGCAGGTCATGGCGGCCTCTGCGCCCGGCCACTTCACCGGGACGCTGCCCGACGGGGCTACGTGGATCGCTGACGTCCCCGCGAACTGGAACGGGACCCTCCTGCTCTACAGCCACGGCTTCGGCCCTCTGGTCGCCGCCGACGCGCCCGACCCGACCACCCAGGCCGCGCTGCTGGCCCGCGGCTACGCGCTGGCCGGATCGTCGTATGACCCCAGCGGCTCGGAGTGGGCCCTCGACACCGCGGTCAGCGACCAGTTCGGGACGCTGCAGGCGGTCGAGTCGGGCGTGCTGCCCGGCCGGCCGCGCCAAGTGCTGGCGTTCGGCACGTCGATGGGCGGCCTGATCAGTGCGCTCGAGGCGCAGGACGGGGCCGGCCGGATCGACGGCGCGCTGACCACCTGCGGCATCGTCGCGGGCGGGATCAACCTGAACGAATATCAGCTCGACGGCGAGTACGCCATGGCCCAGCTCTTGCTGCCCGGACAGCACGTCCAGCTCGTCGGGTTCGCCAGCATCGACGACGCGCTCGCCACGGCCGCCACCCTGCAGGCCGCCGCCGCGCAGGCCCAGCAGACCGCCGCCGGGCGGGCCAGGCTCGCCCTCGCGCTGGCCCTCATCAACGTGCCGACGTGGGACCCCAGCCAGGCGGCGCCGGCCCCGGCCGACGATCCCGCGGCGCAGGAGGCCGCCCAGTACGACGTGGAGTTCACCGGCTCGTTCAGCACGCTCGACTTCATCGAGTCCGGGCGGGTGTCGATCGACCAGGCGGACGGCGGCAGCGCGAACTGGACCGCCGGCACGAATTTCGCGGCCGTGCTGGCCGGGTCGCCATACGGGCCGGAGGTCGCCGCCCTGTACCGGGGGGCGGGCCTGAACCTGCGGGCCGACCTGAACGACCTGACCCGCGCCGCGAACATCACCGCGGACCCGTCCGCGGTCCGGTCGCTGGCGCTGACGTCGGTCCCGACCGGGCATCTCGCGGTCCCCGAACTCGACCTGCACACGATCGGTGATCAGCTGGTCGCGGTGCAGCAGGAGAACTTCTACGCCGGCCAGGTCCGCGCGGCCGGCGACGGCAACCTGCTCCGGCAGGCATTCGTCGCCAGTTACGGGCACTGCAACTTCAGCCCGGCCGAACTGGTCGCCGGCGTGCTGGCGCTCGGCCACCGGGTCGCCACCGGCCAGTGGGGCCACCAGACCGAGCCCAGCAGCCTCAACGAGGTCGCGGCCGGCCTCGACCTGGGTGCGGCCCAGTTCACCGACTACTACCCGGGGTCGCTGACCGGCGCGACCGGCTTCTACCGTCAGTGGCCCGGCCGCCGCTGAACCTGCCGGACCGGCCGCCCGCGGCTACCGCGCATTGCCCGCAATCCCGTCCGGAACTGGAACGATAACCTCGGCGTATGCAGCAGCAGGGCGGGCACGGCGCCGAGCCGATGCTGATGTACCTCGTCAAGCAGGTCGAACTCGCCGTCCGGTCCCACCTGGACGACCTGCTCCGGCCCTCGGGCCTGACGGCGCTCCAGTACACCGCGCTGACCGTGCTGGAACGCCATCCCGATCTGTCCTCGGCGCAACTCGCCCGCGACTCCTTTGTCACGGCCCAGTCCATGGCCGACATGATCACCATCCTGCTCCGGCGCGGCCTGATCGAGCGGCACCGCGACCAGAGCGACCGCCGCCGGCTGGTCGTCGCGCTGACGGCCGACGGGCGGGCCCTGCTCGACCGCTACCGCGACCCGGTCGCCGCGCTCCAGGCACAGATGCAGGCCGGGCTCACCAGCAGGGAAGTCTCGAGCCTGCGCCGCGCCCTGCACGCCTGCCACGCCAACCTCACCGATCCGGCCCTCCGCGACGGCTCCCGGCCCGC
>JASHOI010000155.1 GCA_030041195.1 Streptosporangiaceae bacterium
CAAGACCCTCGCTGAGCAGGGCACGGACCTGGGCCTCGACCCCCAGCGCCCACTCCGTCGGGGTCACCCGGGTGCGCTCGGACAGCCAGTCCAGCACCGCCTGGACCATCGCTGTGTCGCCAGTCCTGGCTGCCGCCTCGGCCAGCTCAGTGACGACCATGGGGCTGAGCGCCAGCTGGTCGCTCTGGAATACGTCCCTGATGGCGTCCCGTGCGGCGCCGTACCGGCCCAGGCCGTTGTCCAGCACAGCCGTTGCGTACGCCGCGAAGCCGGCCAGCCTGCCCGCACCGCGTCTGGCCGCCCGCTGCACGGTGGCCTCGATCAGCTCGGAAGCTTCCTGCTCCCGGCCCTGCCAGGCCGCGAGCAGCATCGCGACATACCTAACCGGCGGATTGCCGGTCGCTTCCGCGATCAGGCACTCTTCTTCGATCAGCCGCCCCGCCTCGGCTAGCTGACCGGCGAGCAGATGGTGCAGGCCGAGGCGGCTGAGCGCGAACTGCAATTGGGCGAGAGCGCCCATGTCGCGGGCGACCTGAACCTGGCGGGCGGCAAGGGCACCCCAGGACCCGAAATCCCACAGTTCCGCCGCGATGATGCCGCTGGCTCTGCCGCCCGCTAGCCACAGCCAGCGGCGGGCCTCGTCGGCGCCGACGTCCAGGCTGACAAGCAGCTCAAACGCCCGGGTCAGCGCCGGCGCGGCGGCTGCGTATCCCTCGGTGAGCCGGAGCGCGAGCGCGTCGAGCAGGACGTCGACCGCGCGCGGCGGATCGGGGCCGGGCGGCGCGGCCAGCGCGGCCTCGGCCACCTCTCGTACGCCACCAGGCCAGCCCAGATCGCCCGCAAACATCGCGGCCCAGATCGCCTCCAGATGCGTCTCGCGGGCCAGAGCGACGTCGAGCGGCTCCAAAAGCCGGGCCGCGCGCACCAGCAGCCGGGCGGCGTCGGTATCGCGACCCTGGTAAGAGGCGATCTGCCCGCGCAGGCGCTCCACCTCCGCGGCCTGCCACGCGTCCAGCGGTCCGGCCTCCGCCGCGACCAGCAGGCCAAGCGCCGCATCGAGCTCACCCGCGTCCCGGCTGACCACCGCCGCGGCTAGCAGCCGCCGCGCCCGGCGGCCGGGCTCGGGGGTCAGCAGCGCCGCCCGCTCCAAGAACGCCGCCGCCGCAGCCAGCCCGCCGCGACCCTGCGCCCGCCCGGCCGACCGCTCCAGCTCCGCCGCCACGTCCTCATCCGGACCCGCCGCGGCCTGAGCCCGGTGCCACGCCCGCCGATCAGGATCAGCGGCCGGATCGGTGGCCTCCGCCAGCGCGCTGTGTACCTCCTGTATCTGCTGTACTGGAGCGGACCGGTAGGCCGCCGACCGCGCCAGCGGATGCCGGAACCGAACTCGCGCCCCGAACTCCACCAGCCCCGCCCCGACCGCCGCCGCCCCCGCTTGCACCGGGATCCCCAGCCGCCCCGCCGCCCGCCACACGAGCAACGGGTCACCCGACGGATCCGCCGCCGCCAGCGCCAGCAGCCGCCGCGTCTGCTCCGGCAGGCCTTCCAGTTGCCGACCGAAACTTTCCTCGATCCGGCCCGGCAACGACACCGCCCCGGGCAGCCCGAACCCGCCCGCCAACTCGGCCGACGATAGCCCCCGCGGCAACTCCAGCAGCGCCAGCGGATTCCCCCGTGTCTCAGCCACAATCAGGTCCCGAACCCGCGCATCCAGCGGCCCGGCCAACACAGAATCCAGCAGCGCCCGCGCGTCCTCTTCCGCCAGCCCCTCCACCGCCAGCTCCGGCAGCCCGGCCAGCTCCGCCCTCACGCTCCGGGCCGCGAACACCAGCCCGACCGGATCGGCCGCCAGCCGCCGCGCCACGAACCCCAGGGACTGCACCGACGCCCGGTCCAGCCACTGCTCGTCATCGACCACGCAGATCAGCGGCCGCTCGGCGGCCACCTCCGACACCAGCCCCAGCACCGCCAGGCCCACCAGGAACCGGTCTGGGACCGGGCCCGCGCTCAGGCCGAACGCGGTCCGCAGCGCGTCGCGTTGCGGTCCCGGCAGGCCATCCACCCGGTCAAGCACCGGCGCCAGAAGCTGATGCAGCCCCGCGAACGCCAGCTCCATTTCCGACTCCACCCCCGCCGCCCGCACCACGCGGCACCCCAGCGCATGCTCGGCCAGGTATTCCAGCAGCGCGGACTTGCCTACCCCCGGCTCGCCGCGCAGCACCAGCACACGGCTCCCGCCCGCCCACACCGCGCCGACGAGCTGATCCAGCACACCGCGTTCGCGGCGGCGGTCCCTCAGCTCACTCGCGCGGCCCCGCCACCCGGAATCTTCACCCATCGGCCGGCGCTACCCAGCCTTCATGACGATGAGATCGGTGACGGCGCCCCGGTCGGCCAGACGGCACAGGGATGCCGTACTCCGGCCGTCCAGCCGGGTGCGCGGGAGGTCTGACGGCGGACCACCGATCCTGACCACCTGATTGCGTACGGTGGCTGCGGTGCTGACGTGACCTGACTGCCGATCAGGCGCAAGCTTCCCGGCCATCTTGATCGGCGCCTCCAAGACCCGCTCGTCAGCGCGCAGGAATAGGTGCTCATCAGCTTAGCCAGCAGGCGGCCGCCGAAGCCACGCGCCGCTGTCGCGAAGCACAATGCGCGCTCGCGGCGACACCTGCATGTCCAGGCCGCGCTAGCCCCGCCGACACGCTGGCCGGGGCCCGGCCCCGCCGGCCAAACCCCCGCCAGTTGCACTGTCCACTGGCGGAGGCGAACACAGCGCTCCCGGCATGACGATGGCAGGGCTGACGCAAAGGAGGCCATCACCATGAGATTCGCTCGCGTTTTCAGCGACGGCCGTGCGGGAATTGCGCTGGCGGAAGGTGACAGCGCCCGCGTGCTGTTTGACACCGACGCCGCGTATCCCGGAGGCCTGTCAGAGCTTGTATCGGGAGGCTCGGCGGCCCTGCAGCGTGGAGCAGAGGCACTGGCCACGGCCTCGCTCGTGGACCCTGAGTCAGTCTCTTACCTCCCGCTGCTTGGCCAGACGAGCAAGATCATCTGTGTGGGTATCAACTACCGAGGCCACGCGCAGGAGACGCATTACAGCGTGCCGCCGCACCCCACGGTATTCGCGCGGTTCCCGACCAGTCTCACCGGACACGAGGCCCCGCTGGTCCGCCCGTGGGTGTCCGGGCAACTCGACTACGAGGGCGAACTGGTCGCGGTCATCGGAAAGGGCGGCCGTCACATCGCGCAGGATGACGCCTTGGAGCACGTCATCGGCTACTCGGTCTTCAACGATGGATCGGTGCGCGACTTCCAGATGGATACTCCGCAGTGGACCGTCGGCAAGAACTTCGACCATACCGGAGCCTTCGGGCCATTTCTCGTCACGGCCGACGAGGTTCCGGCCGGCGGCTCCGGGCTGCGGCTGACGACGCGACTGAATGGGCAGATCGTCCAGCAGGCTAATACCAGCGAGATGATCTACGGCGTCGCCAACGTCATCGCGTTCCTGAGCGAAGCAATGACGTTCCAGCCGGGCGACGTCCTGGTCATGGGAACCCCGCCCGGCGTCGGGTTTGAACGGGATCCCCAGCTGTTCATGAAGGCCGGCGACGTGTGTGAGGTTGAGATCGAGGGAATCGGCGTGCTGCGCAACCCGATCGTCGATGAGGTCTTGCCGGTCTCTTCCCGGCAAACCGCGTGCTGAATTGTCCCTTGCCAGTGACCAGAACGCCGAAAGAACGAGCATCCATTCACACTGGCTCTGCAGGGAATTCCGCACTGCAAAGGCGGCTGACCCTGCTGGCAATGTGCATCGCGCAGGGCATGATCCTGCTGGATGTCACGATCGTGAACATCGCCCTGCCGTCAATCCAGCGGGAGCTGCACGAGTCATCCAGCGAGCTGGAATGGGTCATCAGCGCATACGCCCTCAGCCTGGCCACCTTGATTCCGCTCAGCGGCGCCCTGGGAGATCGCTTCGGGCGCAAGCGTTTCTTCGCGGCCGGCATGGTCGTGTTCGCGCTCGGATCGGCTGCGTGCGCGCTGTCGGCATCGGCCGCGGAGCTAATCGCCGCACGGGCGTCGCAGGGTGTAGGGGGTGCCATCATGTCGGCGCTGGCCCTGTCCATCCTGAACCAGACGTACTCCGGGAAGGCGCGGGCCGGCGCGATCGGGATCTGGGCGACCGTGGCCGGCCTCGGCTTCGGCCTGGGCCCGGTGGTCGGCGGTCTTCTGCTCGGGGTGTCCGGGTGGTCATCGATCTTCTGGGTCAACGTGCCGTTTGCCGTCGCCGGGGTCGCCCTGACCGTCGTCGTGGTGCCCGAATCACGAAACCCGGATACCCGCCCGGTAGACGTTCCGGGCGTCTTGACCAGTGCCGTGGGCTTGCTCGCCCTGACCTTCGGCCTCATCGAGTCGTCCTCGAACTCCTGGACGTCGGCCCTGGTGGGGGCGCCGCTTGCCGCGGGCCTCGTGCTGCTGGCTTCGTTCGTGTGGTGGGAACACCGGGCACCGTTCCCGATGATCCCGGCAGCGGTGGTCAAGCTGCGCAGCTTCACCACCTCCTGTGTCATCTACCTGTTCTCCTACGCCGCCCTGACCGGGGTGTACTTCTATCTCACGCTGCTCTACCAGGATGTCGACGGATGGACCGCCTTGCGCACCGGGCTGTCCTGGCTGTTCCTGAACATCCCGTTCCTGGTGATGGCCCAGTTCGCCGGGCGCCTCAGCCGCCAGCTGCCGGCGATCGCGATCGTCGGTGGAGGCTGCCTGGTGACCGCGGCGGGCGTCATCACGATGAGCACGCTCACACCGTCATCGCCGTTCGTCATCGCCGCGATCGGCTACGCAGTCTTCGGGGCCGGAACCGGGATGTGGATTCCCGGGGTTGCCAATGTCGCCATGCGGGACGTCCCGCCAGGCCTGTCGGGCACCGCGTCGGGGGTGTTCAATGCCTCCCGCCAGGTGGGCACCTCCATAGGTCTGGCGATCCTCGGTGCTATCGGCGCAGACGTGGCAACCTCCGCGTGGAGGGGACGGGTCGCTCATCTGCCCGGCGCAGCCCGGACCGCGGCGATCGGCCAAGCCCGCAACGTCGCCAGCGCTCGCATCGGCCTGGTGACCAGGGCCCTCGGGGCGGGTCACAGGGCAGCTGCCGAACAGGCCTTTTCCCATGGCTTTCAGGTGGCAGTTCTCATCGCGGGACTTTTCCTGATCGCTGCCGCGGTCGTTGCGGCGTTCGGGCTACGCCACGACCGCAGGCCGGAGCGGGACATCTCCACATCACCTGGGGACGCCGATTCCCCAACGCCGAGGCGGCTCGGGGCGCTGCCGAACGGGTGACCATCTGACACCGGCCTTCATCGTCAGATCCGGAAGGGGTTCTTGTGCCGTCGCAACCGGCGGATGTCGTCAGGCGCTCGTCGCGCTGGGCAGGCCAGCGCTGGCTGCTCGATGCCGTCATCGGCCTCGTTGGTCCCGAATGGGATCAGGGCCGGGTGGCGTAGTACGCCGCCGCGTGTGGTCAGGATTCCCAGGTCGATTTCGCCGCAGTGCGCCCGCGGATCAGGAAATACGACGACCTGGCCCGTGAGTTCTCGAAGGCGGCTCGCCGCCGCGAGCTGCTCGCCCGCGACGCCGTGCACCGGGGCCACCGGGCTTCGGCGCGAGAGAGCTGCTTCACGGCCGCGGTGCTCTACGGAGCAGCTCAGTGGGCGATCGAAGCCAACACGGTGTTCAATCTTCTGCTCGACCGCAAGAAGACCGAGTGCTACCGCGCGTTCATGGAGCGGGCCGGCCGTACCATCCAGCGCCTGGAGATCCCGTTCGGCGGGCGCGACGTGCCTGCCTACCTCCACCTGCCCGCCGGGGCCCAGCCCGGGCCGCTGCCATGCCGCGGCCGACAACGTGACGATCAACAACCTCCTCCCTGAGCGGTTTGACACCGACCGCACGCGTTTCATGGCTGAACGACGAGGCGATCGCCGCCATCGCCAACAGCATCTCCGCCAAGCGCCTCGGGCGGCCGGACGAATTCGGGGCGGCGTGCGCCTTCTTGTGCAGCGCCCAGGCCAGCTACATCTCCGGCCCGAACCTGCAGCTCGACGGCGGCACCTGCCAAGGAGTGATCTAACGCCCTGATCAGGTCATGATCACCGAGATTTGACCGAGACGGGTGCCTTTCAAGATCACCCCAGAAGGCATCGTGCCAGGATAACCCGCTGAATCTGGTTGGTCCCTTCGTATATCTGGGTGATCTTCGCGTCTCGCATCATCCGCTCGACCGGGAAGTCGCTGACGTACCCGTACCCGCCGAGCAGCTGGACCGCGTCCGTGGTCACGTCCATGGCCACGTCCGAGGCGAAGCACTTGCAGGCCGAGGACATGAACGTGAGGTCGGGTGCTGGTTCGCCGGACATCGCCCGATCGGACCTGGCCGCCGCGGCGTACGTCAGCTGCCTGGCCGCCTCGGTCCTCATCGCCATGTCGGCCAGCATGAACTGGACGCCCTGGAATTCGGCGACCGGCTTCCCGAACTGCCGCCGCTCCTTCACGTACCCCGCGGCATAGTCAAGCGCCCCCTGGGCGATGCCGAGCGCCTGGGCGGCGATCGTGATCCTGGTGTGGTCGAGCGTCGCCAGCGCGGTGCGGAAGCCGTTGCCCTCCTCGCCGATCAGCCGGTCAGCCGGGATCGCGCAGTTGTCGAAGTACAGCTCCCGGGTGGGCGAGCCCTTGATCCCGAGCTTGTGCTCGGGCGCGCCGAACGAGAACCCCTCGTCCCCGTCCTCAACCACGAAAGCCGAGATCCCGGCGGCGCCCGCGGCCGGGTCGGTCACCGCCATCACCGTGTAGAAGCGGGATACGCCCGCGTTCGTGATCCAGCGCTTGACCCCGTTCAGGACGTAGCCGTCGCCGTCGCGCACGGCGCGGGTCTTCATCGCGGCCGCGTCGGAGCCCGCCTCGGGCTCGGACAGCGCGTACGAGAACATCGCCTCGCCGCGCGCGACCGGCGGCAGGTAGCGCTGCTTGACCTCCTCCGACGCCGAGAGCAGCAGCGGCACGGTGCCCAGCTTGTTGACCGCGGGGATCAGCGACGACGACGCGCAGGCGCGCGCCACCTCCTCGATCACGATCGCGGTGGCGATCGCGTCGCCGCCCGCCCCGCCGTACGCCTCGGGTATATGTACCGCGTGCAGATCGGCCTTGACCAGGGCGTCGTGAGCCTCCTGCGGAAACTCGGCCAACTGGTCGACCTTGGCGGCATACGGGGCGATCTTCTCCTCGGCCAGCGCGCGGACCGACTCGCGCAGGGCCTCATGCTCTGGCGACAGAGCGAAAGCGGGAAAGTCTAGGCTCATGAACCCGATGGTAGGCCGTCAAACTATCTTCGGGCCTTAACGCAAAGTCCCGGGGCCGGTTGGGGAGGTGAGAGCGGGCGTGACGATGGCCCTGCTGTCCCCGGACGGGCGTGAACTGCTGGACCGGCTGGCCGGAGAGCAGGTCGGTCCGGATCGCGCGCTGCAACTTTCCGAGGCCCTGCGCGGCCGGTACCCGCCCGAACTGCTGGCGGCGGCGCTTACCCAGCAGGCGCTGCGCGTCGCCGCCCGGGCCAAGTTCAGCCGGGCGGACGCGATGCTGTTCACCCGCGACGGTCTGGAGCAGGCATCCTCCGAGATCACGTCGGCCCACGCCGCGGCGCGGTACCCGGCGGACGGGCCGGTGGCCGACTTGTGCTGCGGCATCGGCGGGAACGCGATCACCCTGGGCGCCGGGCGCCGGGTGCTCGCGGTGGACTTCGACCCGGTCAGCCTGGCGTTCGCCCGGCACAACGCCGGCGTCTACGGCGTGGACGGCGGGCTGGCCGTGCTGTGCGCGGACGTGCGCGAGGTCACGCTGGCCGGGGTGCGCGCGGTGTTCATCGACCCGGCGCGCCGGGCCAACGGCCGGCGTCTCGCGGCCGGGCGCAGCGAGCCGCCGCTCGGCTGGTGCCTGGACCTGGCCGAACGCGTCGCCGCCGTGGGGATCAAGGCGGCGCCGGGGCTGCCGCGCGAGCTTGTCCCGGCGGGCTGGGAGGCCGAGTTCGTCGCGGTCGGCCGGGACCTGAAGGAGGCCCTGCTGTGGTCCCCGGCGCTGGCGACCGCCCGGTCCAGGGCGACCGTGCTGCCATCCGGCGACACGCTCGCCGCGTCCCCCGGCCCCAGCGCCGGCGACGTGCCCGTCGCCGAGCCCGGCGCGTTCCTGTTCGATCCCAGTCCGGCCGTGACCCGCGCCGGGCTGGTCGAGGACCTCGCCCATCAGCTGGGCGCGTGGAAGATCGACCCCGCTATCGCGTTCCTGTCCGACGACCGGGAGCATCGCAGCCCGTTCGCGCGCACGCTGCGGATCCTGGAATCGGCGCCGTGGCACGAGCGTGACTTCGCCCGCAGGCTGCGGGATCTCGGCATCGGGGCCGCGGACATCAGGCGCCGGGGCCTGGCCGGGGACGTGCCGCAGATCCACCGCCGCCTCGGCCTGCGCGGGCCTGGCCGCGCCACGATCGTCCTCACCCGGGTCAGCGGCCGCCCCTGGGGCCTGATCTGCACCGACCTCACCGTTAGCGCCTGACCCTTCAGCACCGGAAACCGGGCCGAGCCCGGTGTGGATGTACCTTTGGGCCGCATAGAACATGCCCATCGGTACATCGATCATGCTGAAGAGGGGCGTGGGCCGCGACTGGCTATCGGTTGCCGAGCTTGGCGCGCAGGGCGGCGCCCTTGGCCTAGGCGGCGGCGCTGCGGCGCGGCGGCTAACCTGTGCCTTCCAGCAGAGCCTCCAGGGCCTTGTTGAGGTCATCGATTCGGTCACGCAACTCGTGCTGCAGCCGCGAGGACAGGCGGTTCCAGTCCTCCGGCCCCGGAACCTGGCCCTCCGGCAGCTCGGCCAGGGCAGTTCGGATTTCCGCGATCGACAGGCCCACCCGCTGGCAGGCGCGGATCATGGCGACCCGGCAGAGCACGTCGGCGTGGTAGCGGCGCTGGTTGCCGCCGGTGCGATCGCTGCTGAGCAGGCCCTGCCGCTCGTAGAACCGGAGCGCCGATGCGGCGACGCCGGACCGCTCGGATACCTGGCCCACGCTGAGGCCGGCCTCATGCCAGTCAAAGCTTCGCTCCATCGTCCGCCCCGCATTGTCCGTGCCGCTATCAAGCGCCTCAGCCTGACTTGACTTCAACATTAGTTGAAGTTCTAACGTCGGCCAGGTGGGGGTCCCGGCGTCAGACGGGCCCCGGTACCACAGCACCGCCGAAGGGAGGCCGCTGTGATCCTGGTGATCGGGGCGACCGGGACGGTAGGCCGCCAGGTCGTGGCCGAGCTTCGCGAGCGCGGCAGCCGGGTGCGCGCGGTCAGCCGCAACCCGGCCGGAGCGTGGCTGCCGGATGACGTCGAGGTCGCACCGGGCGACCTGGCCGATACCGGCTCGCTGGAGTCCGCCGTCGGCAGCGGCGTGTCGGCAGCGTTCCTGATCTGGCCGTTCACCGATCCTGAGCAGGCCGCGCGGCTGGCGCCAACGGTCGTGGAGGTGCTGGTCCGGCACGTACCGCGCATCGTTTATCTGTCGGCCCAGGCCGCCTCGGCCGACCCGGACTCGTTCTGGGCGAGGGTGGAGCGTGCGATCGAGAACTCCGGCGCGCAGTGGACGTTCCTGCGGCCGACCGGCTTCGCCGCGAACACGCGGATGTGGGCCGAGCAGATCCGCAGCGGCGTTGTGCGCTGGCCCTACGGCGCGGCCGTCCGGTCACTGATCCACGAGCGCGACCTGGCCGCGGTCGCCGCTGCGGCGCTCACCGAGGACACGCATGCGGGCATGCGGTACCTGCTCACCGGGCCCGAGGCCATCAGCCAGGCGGACCAGGTCCGCATTATCGGCGAGGAGGCGGGTCATGAGGTTCGCTGGGTGGAACTGCCGCCGGCCGAGGCCACCGATCAGCTCGCCGCCGCGTGGGGAGACCGGGCGTTCGCCGAGCATGCCGTGGCGAGCTGGGCCAGGATGGCCGCCGTTCCGGAGCCGGTCACCCACACCGTCGAGGACATCACCGGCGTGCCGGCGCGGACCTTCCGAGAGTGGGCCCGCGATCACCGCGACGAGTTCCGCCTGCCGTCTACCGCGGAACTGGCCGAGCGCTACGTGCAGGCTTTCCGGGTCGGCGACCTCGGCGCGGCGCTGGCGCTGCTGTCCCCCGACGTGGCCCGCGTGGCGCCGATAGAGGCGGCGGACGGGCCCGGCGAAGTGCGCGGCGTGCAGGCGATCATGGACAACAGCGCCCGGCTCAACGCGGACGTGCAGTTTCACTCGGTCGAGGTGGGCGCCCCGTTCGTGCGCGGCGATCAGTTCGCCGTCCGGTTCGCTTTCGATCAGACGCATCTGCCCACGGGCAGCCGTGAGACGGCCGTCAAGATGTCGGTTTGCACCGTCGCCGGCGGCGCCATCGTGCGCGAAGAGGTCTACTACCACACGCCAAGGCGACTCGGCTGACCGGAAGCGCGTGTGCGTCAGGCGTTGTTCTCGCCGAGCTTGGCGCGCAGGGCGGCGCCCTTGGCCTGGGCGGTGGCGCGGAGCTGGTCCTGGAAGCCCAGCATCTGGGCGCGCAGGTCCTCGTCGGCAGTGCCCAGTATCCGGACCGCGAGCAGGCCGGCGTTGCGGGCGCCGCCGACGGCCACCGTGGCCACCGGCACCCCGGCCGGCATCTGGACCACCGACAGCAGCGAGTCCATCCCGTCCAGGTGGGCCAGCGGCACCGGGACGCCGATCACCGGCAGCGGCGTCACGGCCGCGAGCATGCCGGGAAGATGCGCCGCGCCCCCGGCGCCCGCGATGATCACACGGAGCCCCCGCCCCGCCGCCTGGGCGCCATAGCTGAGCATCTCTCGCGGCATCCGGTGCGCCGACACCACGTCGGCCTCCCACGGAACGCCGAACTCGGCCAGCGCGGTGACCGCGGCCTGCATCACCGGCCAGTCCGAATCGCTGCCCATCACGACGCCCACCAGGGCCCGGCCGTCCATACCCGTCTCCTCACCCGTCCGGCTGCTCTAGTTCCGTGCCATGGCGCAGGTAGCTGGCAGCGCGCCTGGCCCGGTCCCGCACCTCGGCCACGTCGTCGCCGAGGACGGTGACGTGGCCGATCTTGCGTCCCGGCCGGACCGCCTTGCCGTAGAGATGGACCTTGACGCCGGGGTCGGCGGCCATCACGTGCACCAGGCGGCCGTGCAGGTCGGGATCGTCGCCGCCGAGGACATTGGCCATGACCGCGTACGGCGCCGTTGCGGCCGGCGCTCCGAGCGGCAGGTCGAGCACGGCGCGCAGGTGCTGCTCGAACTGGGAGGTGCGCGCTCCCTCGATGGTCCAGTGACCGCTGTTGTGGGGCCGCATCGCCAGCTCATTGACCAGCAGCCCGGCCGGGGTCTCGAACAGCTCGACCGCGAGCATCCCGGTGACCCCGGTGCCCGCGGCTATGGTCAGCCCGAGCTGCTGTGCTGCGAGCGCCGTGTTCTCGGCGAGGCCGGGGGCCGGGGCCAGCACCTCCCGGCAGATCCCGTCCCGCTGGATGGTCTGCACGACCGGGTACACGGCACCCTGGCCGCTGGGCGAACGCGCCACGAGCACGGCGAGCTCGCGCTCGAACGCGACATGCTCCTCGGCCAGCAGGTCGAGCCCATGGGCGACCACGACGGCGGCCTCGTCGGGGTTGTTGCACACCCACACGCCCTTGCCGTCGTATCCGCCGGTGACCGCCTTGAGCACCACCGGCCATCCCGACCGGTCAGCGAAGTCGAGCACATCGTCCAGGCCGGCAACGGCGGCGGACCGCGGGCAGGCGATGCCGAGCCCGGCCATGCGCTCGCGCATCGCGCGCTTGTCCTGGGCGTAGCGGAGCGCGCCCGGGCCGGGGCGGACCTTCAGGCCGGCCCGCTCCAGGGCGATCAGGTGTGGCCCTGGCACGTGCTCGTGGTCGAACGTGACGACGTCGCAGCCCCCGCCGAACGCGAGCAGGTCGTCGAGGGAGCGGTAGTCGCCAAGCTCCGTCCCGGCGCACACCTGCGCGGCGCTCTCGTCGGCGGCGCCCGCCAGCACCCGGAACCCGATGCCCAGGGCGATCGCGGCCTGGCAGGTCATGCGGGCGAGCTGCCCGGCTCCCACCATGCCGACCACGGGCACGCGGGCGCCCGGCGGCGGCGCGGCGGTAGCCAGCTCGCTGGCCTTCTGGTGATCTTTCATCCCAGAGCGCAGGTTACTCGCCGCGCCCGGCGAGGTGCCGAAGCATCTCGCGTACCTGGGCGCCGTACAGCTCCTCGAACTTCGGCGAATCGGGCGCCAGCCCGAAGATCTTCTCGGTCATGTGCGGCATCATCATCGGGGCCATCACCACCGCCATCAGCGCCAGCCGCAGGAACCGCGGATCCAGGTCGGCGGTCAGCTCGCCGCTGGCCTGCCGCTGCCGCATGCTGGCCAGATCCTCGAGAACCGAGGTGTCGTCCGGCGGCTGGTCCTCGTCGGGGTCCAGGCCGCGCCACAGCATGAGCCGGGCCGGGCGAGGGTCGGTCAGGCCGTCGTGCAGATAGCGGAGAGCGAGTTCCGCGATCGGCCTGCCGGGCCCGCCGAACCCTGCCTCGGTCTCCTGCCAGCTGCGTTGTAGCTCCCGGTAGAGCCCCTCCTTGCCGCCGAAGTAGTAGCTGATCAGCTGCTTGTTGACGCCGGCCCGGCGGGCGATGTCCTGGACCCGCGCGCCGGCGAAGCCCTTGGCGGCGAACTCGTCGAGCGCCGCCGACAGCAGGCAGCGCTTCGAGCGCTCCGCATCGCGCTGCCGGTCCTCGGGCGCGGGCGCCCGCCGCGAACGGGTGCCGCGGGCAGACGGCCCGCCCCGGGCAGGCGGGT
>JASHOI010000014.1 GCA_030041195.1 Streptosporangiaceae bacterium
CGCAGGCTGGCCACCGACCCGCAGGCGGCGGCGCGGCGGGCCGAGGTGCTTGAGGTCCCGGTGCAGGTGTCGGCGCCCCGGCCAGGAGGCGGCCTCGGTTATGCGCTCGCGGCCGCGGCCAAGCTGGTCAAGGCGGCGGAGAACGAAGCGGCGGCGCTGACCGAAGAACTCGACGTGCCCGAACGCGACGCGCTCCGCCGGGCGTTCGGCGAAGGCTCGACCGGCAAGGGGGTCGCAACCGCCGTCCGCGGCGCGGCCGGTGCGCTCAAGGAACTCGAAGACCGGCAGAAGTCCCGCGCCACCAGGCTGAAGCGCGACGCGCTCGACCGCGCGGTGCTCGACCTGGCCAGCTTCTACCGCGACGTGCTCGCGGTCCAGCTCGGCGCGGACGTGGAGCTGGCCAACGAGGCGCAACGCCGTGAGCTGGAGCAGGTGGCCGCAGCCGGGCCCGCGGAGGCCACGGTGCGCCGGCTCGAGGCGATCATGAAGTGCCGCGAGCGGCTGGCCGCCAGCGTCGCCCCGCTGCTCGCGGTCGAGGAGATGACCCTGGCCCTGGCCGCCCGCTGAGCCCGTCCCGAGCAACCTCGGCGGCTTTCAGGCGTTGTATAGGCGTGACGCATCCGCCGCTGGCCTCTGGCATGGAACCCGCCGCCGAATCTGCGCCGGGTCCCGGAAGCCCGGAGCCCGCTCACCCAGATCTGTCGGCGTTGTTCCGGCGGCATCACGGGGACCTGGTCCGGCTCGCCGTGCTCCTCGTCGGGGACCAGGAGACGGCAGAAGATGTGGTGCAAGACGTGTTCACCAAGCTGCATGCCAGGCGGGCGCCGCTGGATCCGGACCTCGGCCTTCCCTACGTGCGCGCCGCCGTCGTCAACGGTTCCCGCTCGGTGCTGCGGCGCCGGGCGGTGGCACGGCGCCTCGGGTACCCGCGGTGGCTGGTGGAAGATCCAGCGCACGAGTCTGCCGAGGGCGAGGCGATCCTCGCCGAGGACCGCAGGCAGGTGCTCGCCGCCCTGGCCCGGCTGCCGCGCAGGCGCCGCGAGGTGCTGGTGCTGCGCTACTACCTGGGACTGTCCGAGGCCGAGATCGCCAGCGTGCTGCGGATCAGCACCGGCACGGTGAAGTCGAGCGCCGCCCGCGGCATAGCGGCGCTGGCACTGATGCTCGGGGAGGAACCGTGAGCACGACACAGGACCGCCTCGCCGACGCGCTCGCCGCCGCCGCCCGCGCGGTGCGCGAGGAAACGCTCCGCCCGCTCGACGCGGCGCGTCCAGCGCGGCCCCGGCTCCGGATGCGCGTGCTAGCGCCCGCGGCGGCCGCCGTGTCCGTGCTGCTCGTCATCGGCCTCGCGCTGGCGCTGTCGCCGATCGCGCACCGTGGCTCGGCGGCGCCCGCCGGCGGCGTAGCCCCGGTCGTGCCGGTCGGCGGCTTCCCCACCGGGATCGCCCTCGACAGCGCGCACAACACGCTCTACGTGTCAGCTGGCTCGGCCAACGAGCTATCGATGATCAACACAGCCGCCTGTTACGCGTCGGACCTCGCCGGTTGTGGCCACGTCGGGCGGGTGTCGACCGCGGGCCAGGACCCCATCGGGGTTGCCGTGGACGAGCAGACGCACACGGTGTACGCGGTGAACGGCGAGTCGAACACGGTCGCCGTGATCAACTCGGCGACGTGCAACGCCACGGACACCAGCGGGTGCGCCGCCAAACCGGCCCTGGTGAGCGTCGGGAACGGCCCCGAGTTCCTGGCCGTCGACTCCCAGACCAACACCGTCTACGTGGCCAACACCTCCTCGGGCACGGTCTCGGTGATCGACGGCAACACCTGCAACGCGTCGGACACCAGCGGCTGCGCGAACGCTCCGGCGACGGTCACGGTCGGGGCCGGCGCGTTCCCGATCGCGGTCGATCCGGCCACGAACACCGTGTACGCCGGGGTGAGCAACGGTGTCGCCGTGATCGACGGCCAGACCTGCGACGCCTCGGACCTCAGCGGGTGCGGTCGGGCCGCGGCCGTGATCCCGGTCGCCAACCAGCCGGCCGGCATCACGGTTGACCAGGCCACCGGCACGGTCTACGTGAGCGGGATGAGTGGTTCGGTCGCGGTCGTCGCTGAGGCCACCTGCGACGCTGCCGATACCTCGGGGTGCGGTCACGCCCCGGCGCTGGTTCCGGCCGGGTCTGACCCACGCGGCGACGCGCTCGACCCGGCATCTGGCACGGTGTACGTCACGAACGCGGGCTCAGACACCGTGTCGATGATCAACAGCGCCACGTGCAACGCGTCCGATCAGGGCAGCTGCGGCGCGGCCCAGGCCAGCTTCCCGGTCGGGTCGAGTCCCCGGCGGGCGGCCGTCGACACCGCGACGCACACCGTGTACATCGTCAACGTGGGTGCCAGCACGCTGTCCGTGATCAACTCCCTGACCTGCAACGCCTCGGACACCCGCGGGTGCCCGACCAAGTCTCCGGCCGACACCGAACGCGGTCTCCGCGCTCAGGCAGGCATGGTGTCGACCTGCGCGCCGGCGGTCACGGCCGCCACATCTGGTGAGCCTGCAGGGGCGCTCACCGGATCCGCGCACGAGGTGGCGTCGGGCTCGGTGGCCGGCCAGTCGTGGACCCTCTGGGCCAAGAAGGGCGTGACCGGTGTCAACGCGATCGAGGACGGCGGGGTGGTGCTCGGCGGCCGCTGGTACGGCCTGTGCGGCGGTTACCCGAACCTCGGCGAGATGGAGCTGATCGACGCGGGCACGCGCGGCATCGACTACGGCTTCGTGGCCTTCCCGGGCAAGATCGGCGTCAAGCTGACCTCAGCCGGAGCGCTCCCGTCCCCGCAGGTCCGCCAAGTGGCCTCCGGTATCTCGTTCTTCATCGGCGAGCTGCCCAAGTCGGCCTGCGCGTACTCGACCATGGTGCTGAACGCGAGCGGCAAGTCCGGCAGTTCCATGCACCACCTCGGGTTCGGAACCTGCCAGGCCGACCACGACGTGGCGATCACCGAGAGCAATGGGGAGTGGGGCTCCGGGCGGATCGCCGCGGCGGTCGGAGCGGGCCTGGGTCTGTCCGGCGGCGGGAAGCTGGCCAACATGGAAGACGACTGCAGCACCCAGGCCACGTCCGCCGACTCGGGCGACGCGGCGGCGTCGCTGACCGGCTCCGAGGTCAAGGTGGCGTCCGGGCTGGTCGGCGGCCAGTCGTGGAGCCTGTGGGCTCAGCACGGCACGTCGGGCGTGGCCGGGGTCGAGAACGGCGGGCTGGTGCTCGGCGGCCGCTG
This sequence comes from Streptosporangiaceae bacterium, assembly GCA_030041195.1. The sequence goes on from JASHOI010000014.1 coordinate 3,280, forward strand.
GTACGGCCTGTGCGCGGGGTTCCCGAACCCGGCCGAGTTCGAGCTGATCGACACCGGCGGCCAGGGCATCGTGTACGGCTTCGTGGCCAACCCCGGGCACTACTCCATCCAGCTGACCTCGGCCGGCGCGCTGCCCGCGCCGGCCACCGAGCAGGTCCAGGGCGGGACGTTCTTCATCGGCCTGCTGCCCAAGTCCGCCTGCAAGTACTCCACGATGGAGCTCAACGCCACCACGTCGTCCGCGACTGACCAGCACCAGCTCGGCTTCGGCAGCTGCCAGTCGGGCAAGCTCGTCACGATCCAGGCCAGCGAAGGCGCCTGGTAACCACCGCTCCCCGGACCTGCGTTCCAGGCGCTCGGCCAGGGCGACTGGACGGATGCCCGTAATCATCCCGTAACCTGGGGCGGTGGGCATGATGATGGCGGTCAGCTTCGAGCGGAGCGGGCGGCTCTATTACCTGGACCCCGGACCGTACTCGCCGGCGGTCGGGGACAAGGTGCTCGTTCCCACCGACGCAGGCCCTGAGGTGGCCGAATGCATCTGGGCGCCGCAGTACGTGGACGACGAAATCGGAGGCTTGCCGGTGTGCGCGGGCCTGGCCACCGATGAGCACCTGAGCAAGGACGAGGCCCGCCGCGCCCGCCGGGCCGAGGCCCGGGTCACCTCCCGGCGCCTGGTACGCGAGCACGAGCTGCCGATGAAGGTCGTCGCGGTCGATTACGTGGACTCGCCCGACGTGTTCACGATCTACTTCAGCGCACCGCACCGGGTGGATTTCCGGGCGCTGGTGCGGGACCTGGCCGTCCGGCTGCACGCCAGGGTCGAGCTGCGCCAGATCGGGCCGCGTGACGAGGCCAGGCTGCAGGGCGGCATCGGGCCATGCGGGCGGGACCTCTGCTGCGCCACGTTCCTCAAGGACTTCGAGCCGGTGTCGGTGCGGATGGCCAAGGATCAGGACCTGCCGGTAAACCCGATGCGGATCGCGGGCGCATGCGGCCGGCTGATGTGCTGCCTGAAGTACGAGCACCCGCTGTACCAGAAGTTCCGCGAGGAGGCGCCGAAGATCGGCGCCACCGTTGAGTCGCCCGACGGGCCCGGGGTGGTCGTCGGCCACAACGTGCCAGCGGATCAGGTCGTCGTGAAGCTCGCCGAAGACGGCCGGCGTTGTGCCTGCCCGAAAGCCAGCGTCTGCGGCTCCCGGCAGGCGTACGAGGCCAAGTACGGCCAGGGCTGACTCCCGCGGCAAGCTAGTCCGGTGACCGCGGACGTTCGCTGCGCTGCAGCCTGACTGCGGTGGCCTGCGCGTGCTGACTGTGCGCAGTCAGCGCCAGCAGCCTTTCCAGGAGTCCCTTGTCAGCGGGTGCCTGCTCGCTGGCCCAGGCGATGGCGTTCGCGAGTTTCAGCAGATCATCGACGCGGGTATTGCGTGGGACCGTCCCGCGCTGTTGGGCGCGGGTGAGCAGCGCCGCCCCGGTGGCCCGGATCGAGTCGTGGCAGGCTGCCAGCCCGGAACTGCTGCCGGGGGCGGGTTCGGTGGCCATGTGCGTGGCGACCAGCCCGCGCATGGCTGTGGCGTGAACGGCGACCGCGTGCAGCCAGATATACAGCGCCTCATCCGGAGATGAGTGCTCCAGCAGCTCGTGGCCGCTCCGGCACAAGGCCGCGACGTCGTCGCCGATGATCGCGACCAGGAGCGCTTGCAGGCATGGGAAGTGGCGGTACAGCGTTCCCGGCCCCACCCCGGCCCGCTGGGCGATCTTGTTGAGAGAGGCGCGGCTTCCGTCGCTGGCGAAGGCTGCCCTGGCAACCTGGAGTATCCGCTGGCGGTTGCCGCGTGCGTCGGCGCGCATCCGCCGCGGGGTGCCGTTCGTTCCCATGGGGTCCCTGTAGTCAACCGGAGAAGTTCTCCGTATCCTAGCGCCTTAGACCTGGCTGACCCCGGATCGAGGATGCCAGATGAAGATCGGAATTGCGGTGGGTGATCTCCGCGGCCCCGCAGACATGGAAGAACTCACCGGTCAGGTGCGGGCCGCCGCGGACGCTGGATTTGCCACCGCCTGGTCTGCTCAGGCATTCGGCTGGGATGCGCTCACCGCCCTTGCCGTGGCGGGCAGCCAGGTGCCGCAGATCGGGCTCGGCTCGGCGGTGGTTCCCGTTCCCCAGCGGCACCCGGTGGTGCTGGCGAGCCAGGCGCTGAGTGTCCAGGCCGCATCCGGTAACCGGCTGTCCCTGGGAATCGGGGCGGGCATCGCGATGATGCTCGGCACCGTATTCGGCCTGCCCAGCGATCAGCCCGTGCTGCGGATGCGGGAGTACCTGACCGTTTTGCGCCCGCTGCTGCGCGGAGAGAACGTGAGCTTTCGCGGGGAAACCCTGACAGCCGCCGGCTCGGTGGCCATCCCTGGCGCCGAGGCCCCGGATGTGCTGCTGGCCGCGCTCGGCCCTGCCATGCTGCGCCTGGCAGGCGAACTCGCCGACGGCACGGTGACCTGGATGGCCGGCCCGCGCACCCTCGCCACGCATATCGTCCCGGCGGTCACCAGCGCCGCGGAGGCGGCAGGCCGCAGCGCGCCGCGCGTGGTCGCGGGCATGCTGGTATGCGTGACACGCAACGACGCCGAGGCGCGTGAGCGCATCGCCCGGAAATTCGCCTTGGCCGGCCAGGTGCCGGAATACCGCGCGGTTCTCGACCGCGAAGGTGCCGACGGTCCGCAGGACGTCGCGATCATCGGGGACGAGGATGCGGTAGCCCGTCATCTGGAACGGCTGGCCGAGGCCGGCGTCACAGAGCTCATGGCGGCCCCGTTCGGGCCTGCCGGGGAGCAGCTCCGCACGACCGAAGTTCTCGCCGCGCTAGCCAGTCATCGCTGATCCATTAGCTGGCCGTCCGGCCCAGCGCGGCCAGCAGCACCAGGATCATCGTGGTAACGGCGAGCGCGCCATGAGCGGCCACCACTAGCGGGGAGAGCCGGGCCCGGACCGACCCCGTGCCCGCCCCGGCCATTGCGGTCGTGCGGCGTGACCTGCCCGGGAGGCCGTTGACCAGCGTGGCCATACCAAGCCCGGCGACGGGGACAAGCAACGCGACCGCTGCCCAGGCCAACGCTGCCCAGCCGCCGGCCAGGTAAGCGACCCAGACCGCCAGCCCGCTCAGCGCCAGCCCGAAATGCGCGAAGACCACTGCTGGCGGCGAGCCGGTGCCGGTGCCTCGAGCGCGACGCCGCAGAGTGCCGCCGTGCGCTATCCAGGAGCCCAGCACGTAAGCACCGCTGCCAGCCGCAACGAGCCACGCGATCAGCGCGGCGATGTCCATCGGAAGGTCCCGGCCGCTCTTCGCCGCCGACGAGCGCGTTCCGGCCGGCAAGGCATTACCGACAGTGGGCAGCGTGCTAACCAGATACTCAAGGTATGGGGCAACCTCGCCCGCCCGTTTCCTCCGGATGGCCTTCGGCGCGTCCCGGATGACCCGGTCCTCAGCCAAGGCAACGGCCTGGTTGACCTCGGCCTTGCTCAGGCCCTGGCACGCCGCAGGCTTCCTGGTCACCTTGACGTGATGCTCGATGGCACGGACCCCGTAAGCGGCGCAGCTCCGCACGGTGCCGTGAAATGTCCCACCCGAAGGCGCTCCGCATCCGCCAGCGAAGCAGGCAATGAGCAAGCCACCCGCAATCGCTGCGGTCTTGATGCGGAGTTTCACACTGCAGCTCCTGCGCCGGGCGCCTGTCGGCACCGACCACACTAGTTCAGGCGGGCTGTGCCGAACCGGTAGACTCCTTGGGCTGCCGTCCGCCGCGACGGCGCGCCGCCTTAGCTCAGTCGGCAGAGCGGTTCACTCGTAATGAACAGGTCGTCGGTTCGATTCCGACAGGCGGCTCCACAAAGCTCCAGCTCAGCACCATGATCAGCGATCAAGTTAGATGCTTGTAGCTTTCAGGGAGCCAAACCGGGAGCCAGCGCAGTCGGCGAAGCGCCGGAGTCACGGCGAAGACGCGATCTATTGAGACGAGAGCAAGGGCCGCTGGTACGGCTCGGTCAGCCTCGGCTACGACTCTGGCGGCAAGCGGCTACGGCGCAAGGTCTCCGGCAAGACCAAGACCGAGGTCAAGGACAAGCTCAGGGAACTGCACTCCGACCTCGACGCTGGCGTGCAGACATCGGCCAGCTACACCGTCGACTAGGCCGTGACCGACTGGATGCGCGAGGGCCGCGATGGCCGGTCGCCGAGCACGCTGCGCCGCGACGAGCGGATCCTGC
>JASHOI010000156.1 GCA_030041195.1 Streptosporangiaceae bacterium
CGCCGGGACAGGTCGATGCCGAGTTCCTCCGCTGCGCGGAAGACGTCCTCGTCGGTTTCCCGCATCTCGATCGCTGCGCCGTCGCTGGAGAGCACCTCCACGTTCAGGCAGAGCGACTGCATCTCCTTGATCAGCACCTTGAACGACTCAGGGATGCCGGGCTCGGGGATGTTCTCGCCCTTGACGATCGCCTCGTAGACCTTGACCCTTCCGAGAATGTCGTCGGACTTGATCGTGAGCAGTTCCTGGAGCGCGTACGCGGCGCCGTAAGCCTCGAGCGCCCAGACCTCCATCTCACCGAATCGCTGCCCGCCGAACTGCGCCTTACCGCCCAGCGGCTGCTGGGTGATCATCGAGTACGGCCCTGTCGACCTGGCGTGGATCTTGTCGTCGACCAGGTGCAGCAGCTTGAGGATGTAGATATAGCCGACCGAGACCGGGTCCTTGAACGGCTCGCCGGTGCGGCCGTCGAACAAGGTGGCCTTGCCGCTGGCCCCGACCATCCGCAAGCCGTCCCGGTTCGGCAGCGTGCTGCCGAGCAGGCCGGTGATCTCCTCTTCCTTGGCGCCGTCGAAGACCGGCGTCGCCACCTTGGTGCCCGGGTCCGCCGACCCGGCACCGATCTGGCGCAGCCGTTCCCGCCAGTCGCCGCCGTCGGCGATCGCGGCGTCGATGTCCCAGCCGGAGCTGGCCACCCAGCCCAGGTGGGTCTCGAGTACCTGGCCGACGTTCATGCGGCCGGGCACGCCGAGCGGGTTCAGCACGATGTCGACCGGCGTGCCGTCCTCGAGGAACGGCATGTCCTCGACCGCGAGGATCTTCGCGATCACTCCCTTGTTGCCGTGCCGGCCGGCCAGCTTGTCCCCGTCGGTGATCTTCCGCTTGGCCGCGACGTAGACCCGGACCAGCTCGTTCACGCCGGGCGGCAGCTCGTCGCCGTCCTCCCTGGTGAACACCCGGACACCGATGACCTTGCCGGACTCGCCGTGCGGCACCTTCAGCGAGGTGTCCCGGACCTCCCGGGCCTTCTCACCGAAGATCGCGCGCAGCAGCCGCTCCTCCGGGGTCAGCTCGGTCTCGCCCTTGGGGGTGACCTTCCCGACCAGGATGTCGCCGGTGGTCACCTCGGCACCGATCCGGATGATGCCGCGGTCGTCCAGGTCGGCGAGCACGTCCTCGGAGACGTTCGGGATGTCCCTGGTGATCTCCTCGGGGCCGAGCTTGGTGTCCCTCGCGTCGACCTCGTGCTCCTCGATGTGGATCGAGGACAGCACGTCGTCCTGGACCAGCCGCTGAGACAGGATGATCGCGTCCTCGTAGTTGTGGCCCTCCCACGGCATGAACGCGACGAGCAGGTTCCTGCCCAGCGCCATCTCGCCGTGGTCGGTGCACGGGCCGTCAGCGATCACCTGGCCCGCCTCGACCCGCTGGCCCTCCTCGACCACCGGCTTCTGGTTGAAGCAGGTGCCCTGGTTGGAGCGGCGGAACTTGGCCACCAGGTAGGTGCTGCGGGTGCCGTCGTCGTTGGCGATCGCGATGAAGTCGGCGCTGGCCTGCTCGACCACGCCGCCCTGCTCGGCCACGATGACGTCACCGGCGTCGGTCGCGGCACGGTACTCCATGCCGGTGCCGACCAGCGGCGCCTCGCTGCGCAGCAGCGGAACCGACTGGCGCTGCATGTTCGAGCCCATCAGGGCCCGGTTGGCGTCGTCGTGCTCGAGGAACGGGATCATCGCGGTCGCGACCGACACCATCTGCCGTGGCGAGACGTCCATGTAGTCGACGTCGTCCGGCCCGATGTAGTCGATCTCGCCGCCCTTCCGGCGCACCAGCACCCGGTCCTCAGCGAACGACCCGTCAGCGCTGATCGGCGTGTTGGCCTGCGCGATGACGTGCCGGTCCTCCTCGTCGGCGGTGAGGTACTCGATCTGGTCGGTGACCTTGCCCGCCTTCACCTTGCGGTACGGGGTCTCCACGAAGCCGAACGCGTTGACCCGCCCGTACGAGGAGAGCGAGCCGATCAGGCCGATGTTCGGGCCTTCCGGCGTCTCGATCGGGCACATCCGGCCGTAGTGGCTCGGGTGCACGTCCCGGACCTCGAACCCAGCCCGCTCCCGGGACAGGCCGCCCGGCCCGAGCGCGGACAGCCGCCGCTTGTGGGTGAGCCCGGCCAGCGGGTTGGTCTGGTCCATGAACTGGGAGAGCTGGCTGGTGCCGAAGAACTCCTTGATGGACGCGACCACCGGCCTGATGTTGATCAGCGTCTGCGGCGTGATCGCCTCGACGTCCTGCGTGGTCATACGCTCCCTGACCACGCGCTCCATCCGCGCCAGGCCAAGCCGGACCTGGTTCTGGATCAGCTCGCCGACGGTGCGCAGCCTGCGGTTGCCGAAGTGGTCGATGTCGTCGGTCTCGACCGGCACGATCACATCCCCGGACGACTTCATCTCCTCTTCGCCGGTGTGCAGCCGGACGAGGTACTCGATCGTCGCGACGATGTCTTCCTCGGTCAGCGTGCCCTGGTTGATCGGCAGCGAAAGGCCGAGCTTCTTGTTGACCTTGTACCGGCCGACCTTGGCCAGGTCGTACCGCTTCGGGTTGAAGTACAGGTTCTCGAGCAGCGCCTGGGCGGACTCCCGGGTGGGCGGCTCGCCGGGGCGCAGCTTGCGGTAGATGTCGAGCAGCGCGTCTTCCTGGCCGGTGGTGTGGTCCTTCTCCAGGGTGGCCCGCATCGACTCGAACTGGCCGAACCGCTCCAGGATCTTGGCCGAGTCCCAGCCAAGCGCCTTGAGCAGGACGGTGACGCCCTGCTTGCGCTTGCGGTCGATCCTGACCCCGACGCTGTCGCGCTTGTCGATCTCAAACTCCAGCCAGGCGCCCCGGGACGGGATCACCTTGCAGCTGTAGATGTCCTTGTCGGAGGTCTTGTCGACCTGGCGGTCAAAGTAGACACCCGGCGAGCGCACGAGCTGGGACACAACCACGCGCTCGGTCCCGTTGATGATGAACGTGCCCTTGGGCGACATCAGCGGAAAGTCGCCCATGAACACGGTCTGGCTCTTGATCTCGCCGGTGCTGTTGTTGATGAACTCCGCCGTCACGAACATGGGGGCGGAGAACGTCATGTCCTTCTCCTTGCACTCCTCGGCGGAGTACTTCGGAGGCTCGAACCGATGATCACGGAACGAGAGCGACATGGTCCCGGTGAAGTCCTCGATCGGGCTGATCTCCTCGAAGATCTCCTCGAGGCCGGACTGATCGGGTAGGTCCTTGTGGCCGAGATTCTTCTCCGCGTCGATCCGGGCCCGCCAGCGCTCGTTGCCGAGCAGCCAGTCAAAGGATTCGGTCTGCAGGGCGAGGAGGCCGGGGACTTCGAGCGGTTCGTTGATGCGAGCGAAGGAAACGCGACGTGGACCAGGTACGGTGGCTGAGGCGCTGCGCGAGGCTGCCAACAGGGGTCCTTCCGAGCTTGTGACGGACGACTAGCGCACGCACGCGAAACGCCCTGCGGGCAAGCCGCGAGGGATAACCGTGGATGCCGAGGACGTCACAGTGCAGCGCAAATTAGCAGTGTAGTCTATGGACACACCGCTGGTCAAATGTACGCCACTATGATGTTCACGGTTGCATCGCAGCATCGCTCTTCCGCCGCAAAACGTCAAGCCCAGAGCCCCTCGGGTCGGCCAGACACGGTACGTGACGAACGTCACAGGCGTGTTAAGGTTTGGCCTCCATCGGGTCCGGGTAGGCCCATTTGTTGGCCTGATACTGATGATCTCACTCGCGGCCGCAGGCCCGCGCGGTTCTGGCCGCACGCTCCACCCGGCTTCTGGCCGCACCCCAGTCGGCTCTGGCCGCACCCTCCACCCGGCTCTGGCCGCACCCCCCACCCGGCTCCGGCCGCACCCCCCACCCGGTATTCGCTGGCCCCGTGCCGCGGCGGCGCCAGACATCCGCCGCCCAGTCCTCCGGTGACGACGTGCGTCTGCCCGCCACGGCTCCCGTGGCGGGCAGACGCGTACCAGCTTGCTTACTTGACCGTGACGGTGGCCCCGGCACCCTCAAGGGCGGCCTTGGCCTTGTCGGCGGCCTCCTTGTTGACGTGCTCGAGGACCGGCTTCGGCGCGCCGTCGACGAGGTCCTTGGCCTCCTTGAGGCCGAGGCTGGTGAGCGTCCGGACCTCCTTGATGACCTGGATCTTCTTGTCGCCAGCGGCCTCGAGAATGACGTCGAACTCGTCCTTCTCCTCGGCCTCTTCGGCAGCGGCGCCGCCGCCGGCGGCGGCCGCGGCAGGCCCGGCCACGGCGACCGGGGCTGCGGCCTTGACGTCGAAGGCCTCCTCGAACTGCTTCACGAACTCAGAGAGCTCGAGCAGCGTCATGTCCTTGAACGCGTCGAGCAGCGCGTCGTTGCTGAGCTTCGCCATCGCGTGATTCCTCTTCCTGTTCCTACGTAGTGCCGGTGGCGTACGCCACCCGCATGTCCCTGTGGCCGGCCCGGGTGAGCCCGGTCAGCCTTCCTGGCCCTCCGTGCGGTCCTCGCCGTCCCCGCCTTCCGCCGCGCCCTGGTCGGCCCCGGCCTGGTCGGCCCCGGCCTGGTCGGCCGCGGCCTGCGTCTCCGCCTCGCCGCTGGCCTGCCCGCCCTGCTCGGCCTGCTTTGCCTCGAGCGCCGCGAGCAGCCTGGCCATCTGGACCGGCAGCGCGGCGAACGTGGCCGCCGCGTTGGCCAGCGAGGCCTTCATCGCGCCGGCCAGCTTCGCCAGCAGTACCTCACGCGATTCCAGGTCGGCGAGCTTGACGATGTCGTCCGGGCTCATCACCTTGCCGTCGAGAACACCGCCCTTGATCACCAGGAACGGGTTCGCCCTGGAGAAGTCGCGCAGGCCCTTGGCCGCCTCGACGACGTCACCCTGCACGAACGCGATCGCGGACGGGCCGGTCAGCAGCTCGGTCAGCTCGGCCGACACGCCGGCGTCATTGGCGGCGATCTTCGTGAGGGTGTTCTTGACCACAGCAAACGTGGCGTGGTCGCCGAGCGAGCGGCGCAGTTCGCCAAGCTGTGCCACGGAAAGGCCGCGATACTCGGTCAGCACCGCGCCCGACGAGCTCTGGAAGCGCTCGGTCATCTCGGCGACCGCCGCCACCTTGTCCGCCCTCGCCATGGGCCTCCCTTCTCAGCCCGGTCGCCCGCATGGCGGGTCCGGCTTCTCGTTCCGGTTGCCCTGCATTGGCAGGGCTACGGGTGCGTCCGGCGCCGGCGAAGGGCAAGTGAAATGCGAACGCCCCGGCGCAGGCGCGCCAGGGCGGAGCCGCGTCCCGGCGAGATACCACCGGAACCAGCGGCGTAGCTGGGTCACCTGCGCGGGCCGCCCGCTCTCGCGGGGCCTTCGGTCACCGCGCGGCAAGCGCGGCAACGGCCGACGGTCTTTGGCAGCACCAAGGATACGTGTCCGCCGTTCCCGCCGCCAAATTCATTAGGGCCAGGCGCTCTGTGCCGCACGCCTCCCCAGTGAAGGCCCGCTGCTGCAGGAGCCGGGCCGCATCGATGTACCAAAAGGCTGCATAGAACAAGCCCATCGGTACATCGATGAACCGCGCCTGCCTCCCGGGGGTCCCCGGGGTGGCTGGGAGGCGACGCCGTCGGGGCTGACGGCGCGGGCTGGGGCGCGCGGGGCTGGCCGGGGCGCGGGCCTGGGGTTGGCGGGGGCGC
>JASHOI010000157.1 GCA_030041195.1 Streptosporangiaceae bacterium
ACACCGACGCGGTGAGCAGCCGGCCGCCCCGCCATGCCACACACGCGGGGCGGCCCATCGGCGCCGGGCCCTGCGGTCAGGCGGCGCGACCCTCGCGGGCGCCGACCGCCCGCCGCATCAGCATGTCGGTGACGCTGCCCAGGCTGCCGCCGATGCTGGCGCGGCCCGAGCGCTGCCGCACCGTGTTCTCGACCAGCGAGATCGCGTCTGCCGCCAGCTTGCGCACCTCGGGCGAGGTCCTGATCGAGTGCCAGGAGGAACGCATCCGCTCCAGGCCGTCTTTTCCTTCGCGGGTCCCGACCAGGTAGCCGGCCACGAACCCCACAATCGTTTCCATAACTTCCTGCCTCGCCTTTCGGTTGGGGTACGCGCCCGCTACATCTCGCGGAGCTCGAGGTAGCGCTTGATGTCTGGCAGCGACTGGACGATCACTGCCAGCAGTGCGGCGAGCAGCGCCGCCTTGATCAACCTGCTGATCATGTCCGCCTCCCCTCGGGGTCAACTCGTAGTGGGTTTGGCCGGGTCTTGCGGGTATTCGGCCTGTTCCGGGCCGATGGGCTCGATCTCCTCGGGCGCGAAGTAGAGGAACCGGCCGTGGCTGCGCTGCAGGTCGGCCGCTGGATCGTGGTCCGGCGTCACCGCCAGGTGCACCTGGCCGTCAACGTCGTGCAGCACGGCCTCGACCAGCGCGGTGCGCCCGACGAGGAACAGGTCCTGGGCGTCGGCGCGCCTGGAGCCCGGGCGCATCCTGACCCTGCTGCCGCGCGCCACCTCCACCCCGTCGATGACCACGTGATCGGTCTCCGGCGACACCGAGGTGTCGGCACCCGGGTCCCACCACGGGACCTGCGGCCGGTCCAGGAACGGGTCGCCGAGCGGGTCGTCCGGCCCGGCCGGGAATCCGGGCTCGGGGCGCGGCTGCGGCGTGGCCGGTCCCGGCACCGATTTCAGGTACCGGATCGCGCCGTGCATCCGCTCGAGCATCTCCGGCGGCATGCTGTCCAGGCGGTCGATGAGCTGCGCCGCGCGCGGGTCGGTCGCGCGGGCCTCCCGCTTCTCCGCGTCGGTCAGCGCGAGCGTGCGCAGCGTGAGGATCTCGTCGATCTCGGTGGCATCGAACAGGTCGCCCGCGCTCTCCGCCGCGACCTCGGGATGGTCGTAGAGGATCACCGGCGCGGACAGCATCAGGTCACGGCATTCGGCCGGCCCGGCGAGCACCGGCCAGGTGCCGATGTTCGTGCACGCGGCCACCTCGGCGGCGGCCCACTCCGGCGGGTCGGTCTGGGAGAGGAACGCCCCGCCCGGCACGCCGATCAGGGCGTGCGCGGCGATCAGCGCGTGCCCGAGGGCTTCGTCCCTGGTGCCCGGCGGGATCTCGGGGTCCGCCCGGTTCTCCACCCGGAGCCGCAGCCGCAGCGCCCCGTAGGGCCCGGCGACGCGCTGCGCGCTCAGCTGTATCCGCCCGTCGAGCCCGGCCCAGCGGTGGATCAGCCGCCCGGCCTGGCGGCCCTCGGCGTCGGTGAGGTCTTCGCTGGCCTCCCCGGAGCCGATGTGGAACTCCAGGTTCTTGTCCTTGCCGAGCAGCGCGCCGACGCTGGCCGTCGCCTGCTGCTGCCGTTCGGCCGCCTCGTCCCAGGAGGTGTACTCGGTGCCGTCCACCTCCAGCGACGCGACGTCACGCGGCTCGCCGCCACCCGGCGGCAGCTCCTGAACGCTCCGGTGCTGCAGCTGCAGGAACCGCACCGTGATCAGCACCTGGGCATCGTCGGCGCACTCCACCAGGCACTCGGTCTGGAAGGCGGAGGCCTCGCTCGGGTCGGCCTCGCAGTAGGCCGGCGGCATGAGCACCCCGAACTGGAACCGCACCTGGTTCTTCTGCGCCGACCGGCGGTACGGGTACAGCAGGTACCCCTCGTACAGAATCGCGTCCGCGACCCTGCGGGCGTGCTCGAGGTGCGCGGAGTCCATCCTCATGTCCCGTCCTCCGCGCCCCGCTTGAGCAGCTCCGTGATCGTCGCGTCCCAGGTGGGCAGCGCCTCGCGGGTCTTGAAGCGCTGCAGCTCGTCCAGGGTGTGCAGGCTCATCCGGATCCAGGCGCTGTCCGGGAAGTGCATGTCGATGGCCTCGCGCCACAGGCCGACCGGCAGCCGGTAGGTCGCCTCCTTGCTCCACGGCACCTGCTGTGCCTGCAGCCTGCCGTCGACGTTGCTGAACACCGTGCCGCTGAACAGCAGCAGCAGCGGGACCTCACCGTCCTCCAGGCCGGCGAAATACCTCGTCGAGCCGATCTCGAGGTCGTAGCTCAGCGGCACGGGCAGGTCGACCTCGGTGCTGCCGGTGAAACCGGGCACCATCACCGACACGGTCGTGAACTGCAGCGGCTTGAGCGTGTCGGCCCACCGCTGGGTGTCGCCGAACAGGTCGTTCAGCCGCTCGGCCTCGGCGTCGGAGTACCGCCGCCGGGTCGGCTCGATCCTGATCTGGCAGCGCAGCGCGATCGCTTCCACCTTCTGCCCGCTGGTCTCCGCGATCCGCAGGGTCAGCGACATCGACGGCGTGACCGCGTACTTGTCGGCGTGCGCCGCGACGCAGTCGAACGCGAGCTCGGCCATCTCACCGCTCCTGGCTCAGGTCGCGGGAGTGCTGCCGGACCCGGACGAGGAACGCGGCGATGCTCTCCCTCGCCTCCGCGCCGCCGTCAAAGCCGCGCCACAGCAAACGCATCCGCCCGGCCAGCTCGTAGCAGGCATCGATCGGGACCAGGAACGCTTCGACCCCGTGCTGGTCGCGCTCGCCCCGCGAGATCAGGATCGCCTCGACGTCGGGCGCGGCCGCGGCCACCAGCGGGTGCGCGGCGGCGATCCGGCCCCAGGCGTCCAGGTCGAGGCGGCACTCGGTCGCACCCGCCGGGCTCGGGTAGAACGCCGTGGTGTCCCCGCCGGGCGAGCTGCGCAGGAAGAACGCCAGGCCGACCGGGATCTCGAGGGCGTCCCACTCGGCGGCGGTGAACGGGTGGCCGGGATCGCTGCGGTAGCGGTCGGGGACCGCGCGGTACCGCGCCCGGCCCATCCGCCGGTCCTCCCCGGGCTGCGGGTCCTGCTGCCAGGTCTGGCCGGCGCCGGAGTGGGTGAACAGCAGGTAGCAGGCGCGGCACGCGCACATCAGCGTCGAGGAGTCGAGGTCGGCCACGTGACCGTGCTCCGCCGGGATCGTGGCCGCGCAGAACTCGCACTTCTCCTCGGCGGCCTGCCGGGCGGGTGCGTCGGGTTCCGGCCCGGCCGCCGGGGTGGCCTGCCCGGCGTCCGGGCCGGCCCCGGCCGGGACGGGTTCGGTTACTGGCCTGGCCGGCGGTGCTTCCTCGGGCGCTCCGGGCACGAACCGGCGCAGGCCAGTGTTCATGAGCCGACCGATTCCGGCACGGCGACGTGCACGCCCGCGCTGTCGGTGAGCAGCGGCAGCGGTTCCAGGTGCAGCGCGGGGTCATCCAGGCCCCGCCCGGCCAGCCGCACGTCGTAGCGCGCGCCGCAGCCGGGGCAGCCGAGCTGCTCTCGCTCCAGCGTCCCGTCGGCCAGCGAGGACCCGCACGCGGCGCAGCCGTCGCGGTACGCGTACAGGGTGCCGCGTACCGAGCACACGATCACCGCCAGGTCACCCGCGGCGACGCTGACCGGCCGCGAACTCGGCGGGCCGATTCCGGCCAGGGTCACCCAGTTGGTGTCGCGTTCCGGATTGCCGGCGTTGGTGTCGGCTCCGGGACGCCGGCCGATCTGCAGCAGCTGCGGGCCGGGCGGCGCCGTCATCCCCTCGACCTGGACGCTCGTGACCTCGGGCGCGGCCTCCTGCACGGCTCCCTCGATCGCGAGCTGAACGGTCGCCGTGGAGGACGGGCAGCCGTGGCAGCTGCCTTCGAGCCGCAGCCTCGCCACGCCGTCGGCGACCCCGAGGTACTCCACGCCACCGGCGTGCGAGCCCAGGTAGGGCCGCACCCGGTCCAGCGCGCGCTGGATCCGGGCGTCCACGTCCAGCGGGTGCAGGTCGTGCAGCAGCAGCAGGCTCTCGACCAGGGGATCCTCGGTGAGCTTGTGCAGCATGGCCACGCCGGGCTCGCCCTGCTCGCTCAGCATGGCCACGATGTGGCCCAGCCCGTCGCCGTACAGGCCGACGAGCAGCCGCACCAGCTCCTCTGCGGCCGGTCCCGCGTCTCTGGCGGTTCCGGAGCGCAGTGCCTCAAGCAGTTCCTCGACCCGAGCGCCGACATCTCGAACGCCGCTCAATCGCCTCGCCTCCGTGCCGGTCGCCGGGCGGCCGAAAGATGGGGACTGGGCCGGCCGGGACGCGGGTCCAGGCCGGCCCAGGGCCTATGTCCTACGTCGACAACGTCACCGTCATCGGCGAGTGCACCTTTTCCAGCGTCTTGCCGTTGCCGAGGTACATGTGCACACCGCACGGCAGGCACGGGTCGAAGCTGCGCACGGCGCGCATGATGTCGATGCCCTTGAACTGGTCCGGCGGGTTCTCCTCGAAGATCGGCGTGTTCTGCACCGCGTCCTCGTAAGGCCCCGGCGTGCCGTACACATCGCGGACGCTCGCGTTCCACGGTGTCGGCGGGTACGGGTGGTAGTTCGCGATCTTCCCGCCGCGTATCACCATGTGGTGGGACAGGACGCCGCGCACCGCCTCGGTGAACCCGCAGCTGTTGGCCTCGTCGGGCACCGTGAACGGCTCCCAGGTCTTGGTCCGCCCGGCCCGGATCTCGGCCAGCGCCCGCTCGGTGAAGTACAGCCCGCAGGCCGCGGCGTAGGCCTGGAAGTAGGTCCTGGCCCGGTCCCGCTCGATCGCGTTGGACAGCGGCCGGCCCTGGGAGTCCCTGGGGATCTTCCACTCGAACGTGACCTCGGGCCTGGTGACCGTGCGCGGCAGGTTGATCTGCACGCTGCTGCCGGTCGACTTGACGTAGCCGAAGTCGACCAGGCCGCCGAGCGCGGTCGCCCAGAGCCGGGCGATCGGCCCGCCGCCGGTGTCGGCCGCGAGGAAGGTCTCGCCGTCGTACCAGCGCGGGGACATGACCCAGCTGTACTTGCCGCCGAAGTCGCGCTTGGCCGGCCGCGGGATCGTGTGCTGGTTCCACGGGTGCCTGCGGTCCACCGGGTTGCCCAGCGGGTCCCGGGTCACGAACATCTCCTGGTCTTCCCAGTCCTCGTAGTACGAGGAGCCGAGCAGGATCCGGATCCCGAGGTTGATCTCGACCAGGTCGTTGGTGAGCAGCTCGCCGTCCCTGATCACGCCGGGGCTGACGAACATCTTGCGGCCCCAGTCGGTCATGTGGTCGTAGCGGAAGTCGCAGTACTCCGGGTTGTTGAGGCTGCCCCAGCAGACCATGTCCGCGCGGCGCCGGCCGACCTCCTCGTACCCGGGCAGGGCCTGGTAGAAGAAGTCGAACAGGTCATCGTGCAGCGGCACGACGCGCTTCATGAACTCCACGTAGCGCATCAGCCGGGTCAGGTAGTCGGTGAACAGCTGGACGGTCGCGGTGGTGCCCACGCCGCCCGGGTACAGCGTGGAGGGGTGCACGTGCCGCCCCTCCATCAGGCAGAACATCTCCCGCGTGGACCGGCTCACCTGAAGTGCCTCGCGGTAGAACTCGCCCTCGAGCGGGTTCAGCGCGCGCATGATGTCGCCGATGTAGCGGTAGCCGTGGTCGGCCGCGTGCGGCGCCTCGGTATGGTTGGCCAGCTCCAGCACGCCGGGGTTGGTCTCGGCGACCATCCGCTCGCAGAAGTCGACCCCGACCAGGTTCTCCTGGAAGATGTTGTGGTCGAACATGTACTCGGCCGACTCGCCCAGGTTGATGATCCACTCGCCGAGGTGCGGCGG
>JASHOI010000158.1 GCA_030041195.1 Streptosporangiaceae bacterium
GTCGGCGCCGGGGCCGTCGGCACCCAGATCGCCCGTCGGCTCGCTGCGTTCGACGTGACCGTCACCGGCATCCGCCGCAATTCCCCAGACGGCCCCGTCCCGCCGTTCGCCGCCGTCTACGCCGCCGACCGCCTCCTCGGCTGCGTTGCCGAAGCCGACTCGGTCATCATCGCGGCCAGTTATCAGGCCGGGCAGCCTCCCGTGGTCGACGACACCGTGCTCCGGGCCATGCGCCCCGGAGCCTGGCTCGTCAACATCGCCCGGGGTGCCCTCCTCGACGCCGACGCCGCCATCGCCCACCTGAATACCGGGCACCTGGCCGGCCTCGGACTCGACGTGTTCCCCACCGAGCCCTACCCCGCCGACGGGCCGGTGGGCGCCCACTCGCGCATCGTGGCGACCGCCCACACCGCCGCCCTCACCAGCGACTACTTCGCAGCCGCCAGCCGGCGACTCGGCGATGCGCTCGTCCGCTACCTCGATCATCAGCCACCCGCCGGACTGCTCAGATGAGCGGGGCCCCCCCGAACCTCCCAACCGAGGCCTTTGCCCAGGCGTGCCCTATCGCCAGCCGAGCGCGGGGGCCACCTCGGTGAGAATGGTCTCGATGACGTGGGCGTTGTAGTCGACCCCGAGTTGGCTGGGCACGGTGAGCAGCAGTGTGTCGGCGGCCGCGATCGCCTCGTCCTCTTTGAGCTGGCTGATCAGCACGTCCGGCTCGGCCGCGTAGGTGCGGCCGAAGATCGCCTGCGTGTTCGCGTCGATGAACCCGATCTCGTCGGTGCCGCTGTTCCTGCTGCCGAAGTACGCCCGGTCCCGGTCGTCGACGAGGCCGAAGATGCTCCGGCTCACCGACACCCGCGGCTCGCGTTCGTGGCCGGCCTTTTGCCACGCGTCCCGGAATGCCTGGATCTGCTCAGCCTGCTGCAGGTGAAAGGGCTTGTCCGACTCGTTGCTGATCAGGGTGGAACTCTGCAGGTTCATCCCCAGCTCGGCCGCCCACGCCGCGGTCCGCTGTGACCCGGCGCCCCACCAGATGCGGTCACGCAGCCCTTCCGAGTGCGGCTCAACGCGCAGCAGGCCAGGCGGGTTCGGGAACATCGGGCGCGGACTGGGCTGCGCGAAGCCCTCGCCGCGCAGCACCTCCAGCAGCACCTCGGCGCGCCCGCGGGCCATGTCTTCGTCCGTCTGGCCTTCCTGAGGCTGATAGCCGAAATATCGCCAGCCGTCGACCACCTGCTCCGGCGAGCCACGGCTGATCCCGAGCTGAAGCCGGCCGCCGGCTATGAGGTCGGCCGCGCCGGCGTCCTCGGCCATGTACAGCGGGTTCTCGTAGCGCATGTCGATGACGGCCGTGCCGATCTCGATCCGGCTGGTCCGCGCGCCGACGGCGGCCAACAGCGGGAAGGGAGAGCCGAGCTGCCTTGCGAAGTGGTGCACGCGGAAGTACGCACCGTCGGCGCCGAGATCCTCGGCCGCGACCGCCAGATCAATCGACTGGAGCAGGGCGTCCGACGCCGACCGCGTCTGCGAGCCGGGTGACGACGACCAGTGCCCGAACGACAGGAAGCCAATCTTCTTCACCAGCGCGTCAACGCGAGCCGCCCGGGAGGCATTCCTGGGCCCTCGTCGCCGCGTTCGTGTCACGCGTGGCCGGGGGGATCATGACGCAGCAGTGCCCCGACTCCGGATCAAGGACCGGGGTCGGCTGATCCGCTCCCAGGCCCGCGGCCAGGCCCTGGATCAGCGCGAGGTTCATGTGGCACATCACCTCGGGCCGCAGTTCCGCCAGCCGGCGAAACGGGCAATTGCGCATCCGGATGGTGCCGGCAGCGTCTTGCCATGGCTCGTAGCCGCGCTCGGTCAGCGCGTCCGCCACGGCCAGCCGTGGGCTGTCGCGATGGGCGCTGCCGGCCTGATGGCACCTGCCCAGGTCGGCGCCCAGCTTCCGGGCGGCAACCCGGAGCGCGGCCAGGGCCTGGCCGCTGGCGTCGGCGGCGACCGCCTGGACCAGCAGCCGTGCCGCCAGCTCGTACTCCCGCGCGGGAACGGTCACCATGAACTCGCCCGTGGATCGGGCGTACACCTTGGCCGGACGGCCGGCCCCCGGTCCGCTGCGGCCCGGCGGGCGCCGGTAGGAGGCCGTCAGCAGGCCGGCTTCCACGAGCTTGTCCAGGTGGTAGACGGCCAGCGCACGGCCGATGCCCGTCGCGGCGGCCGCCTCGTCCCGTCCCACCGGATCGGTGCGGCTGGACACGAACGCGTACAGACGGCTGCGCATCCGGTCGTCCAGAGAGCTCACCGAGGCCAGGTCCGCCTCGTTCTGCGCCAAGGTCACTCGTGTATTCTATCGCTAGCAAAAGCTCTCGAAAGAGGACGAGGCTTATGACCATGCTGGTCGGCCGCCGCGAATCGTTCAATGCCGCGCACCAGCTGTGCAATCCTGACCTGTCCGATGACGAGAACCGGCGCCTGTTCGGGAAATGCGTGAACCTGCACGGGCACAACTACGTCCTGGAGGTGGTGGTCGCCGGCGAGGTCGATCAGGCCACCGGCTACGTCATGGACCTGAAATTCCTGTCCGACGTCATCGGCAGGCAGGTCATCCGGGACGTGGATCATCGCAACCTGAACACCGACGTCCCGTGGCTCAAGGGGCGCGTTCCGACGACGGAGAACCTGGCGCAGGCATTCTGGGAGCGGCTCCAGCCCGAGCTGCCGGACGGGCTGCTGCGGTCGGTCCGGGTCTGGGAGACCGACAAGAACTGGGCTGAAATCGGTGGGTTTGCCTAAGGCGGCGGCCCGGGGGGTGCGGAGCAGGTACACGCCCGCTGACCTCGGCGTGTTCACCCCCGACGAAGCGAGCCGATTCATCCCGCGTGGCGGCGGCGATCCGCGCGACGACGTGGTGCTGGCCTGGGAACTGCTGTACCGGCTCGAACCGGAGCTTTATGACCGGCTGGCCAGCGTTGAGCGCCTCCATCCCGCTGTTGTGGACTGGCTGCCGCGCGGCGTGGATCGGATCGCCGAGGTCGGCGCCGGCTCGGGACGGCTGACGATGGAGCTCATCGGGCGCGGGCGGCGCGTGGTGGCGGTCGAGCCCGCGCTGCCGTTGCGGCGGATCCTGAAGCGGAAGCTCGCCGTGGCCGACCACGGGGACCGGGCGAGCGTGGTCCACGGGTTCTTCGACGAACTGCCACTGCCCGAAGACTTCGCCGACCTGGTCGTCGCCTGCTCGGCCTTTACCCCCGGAACGGGCCACGGGGGCGAGGCCGGGCTGGCCGAGATGGAGCGGGTGTGCCGCCCGGGCGGCTGTGTGGCCATCATCTGGCCAAACCACCTCGACTGGCTGGCCGCGCACGGCTACCAGCACCTCAGCTTTCCCGGGCCGATGTCGGTCGAGTTCGGCAGCCACCGGGAGGCGGTGGATCTGGCCGAGATCTTCTACCCGCAGGCGGTCGGCGAGATCCGGCGGCTCGGAAGCCGGACGGTTCCGTTCGAGGTGCTGGGCATCAACCCACCCCGCGACCTGGCCTTCAAGGTGCCGGCCGGATGAAGATCGCGATCATGGCGCCGCTGGTGACGGCCATCCGCGAGCCGCAGCGCGGCGGATCGCAGGCGTTCGTGTCCGATCTGGCAGGCGGCCTGGCCGCCCGTGGGCACGACGTGCACGTCTACGCGGCCTCTGGCTCGGAGATCCCGGGGGTCAAGGTGATCGACACCGGAATCGATCCCGGCTCTCTCGCGGGCACACTCGTCCGGCCGTTCGGGTCGTCCGCAGCCGAACCGGCCGGGGCCGAACCCGCTGCAGCGGCC
>JASHOI010000015.1 GCA_030041195.1 Streptosporangiaceae bacterium
GCCCGGGCGCCCAGCCCCGGCACCGGATCCGGGGCGGCGGGGTCCGTCCGGCCGCGGCCCGAGCGGTCCGTGGGCCGGCCCATCGTCGAGCCGCGAAGGCGCCGCGCCCGGCTCCGATCCTGACGGCGCGGGCCCGCCGCTCTCCGGTGGCGGCCAGGCCGACCGACCCGAGGAGTCGGCACCGTTCTGGCTGCGCCCGCTCAGGCGCCGGAAGTAGCCGACGGCCATGGAGCTGAACTCCGGCCAGCGCAAGGCGGTCTTCGGCCTGATCGTGGTGGCCCTCGTCGGGTCGGGCATCTACATGTTCGTTCCCGGAGCACGCGGCAGCGAGGGCGGTCACAAACCGGCGGCGGCCGCGCATTCACCGGCGCCGCAGGCCACCTCGGCCACGACGCCGACTCCGAGCCCGGCACCCACGCCCGCCGCCACGCCATCCGACCCCGACATCTACCAGTGGCTCCCGTTCACCCAGGCCCAGCTGGGCTCCGCCGCCGCCCTGGTCACCCAGTTCTGCGACGCGTACGGAACCTGGTCCTACAGCCTGAACGCGACCAGCTACGTCGCCACCATGCGCAATCTGATCACCTCCGAACTTGCCGAGGTCATCGAGCAGGGTTATTCGGTGCCCGGCGTCGCCAGCCAGCGGACCAGCAAGAAACAAGTGTCGGCGGGCAGCACGGCGATCAACTCGATACGGGCGTTCGGGTCGTCCAGCATCACCTTCGTCGTGACGATCACCGAGCAGATCACCAGCACCTCCGGCCAGAGCCAGGCCGTCGGCCAGTACGCGGTGACGGTCGTCAGCTCGGGCAGCAGCTGGCAGGTCAACGACATCGAGCTGGCCTCGGCAGGCAACTCATGAGATGGCCGTGGCGCGCGGGCGGCCGTGGCCGGGCCGCGGCGGGCGTGATCATCACCGTCGCCGTGCTCGTGGTGATGGGCCTCATCGTCGCCCCGATGCTGATCATGGGCGGCAGCTCGCTGCTGTTCGAGTCCGGCACCGGGTGCTCGGCCGTTGCGGGCAGCCAGCCCACGGCCAGCTCGGACGCCCGCGACTCGATCCCGGCCAACTATCTCGCCCTGTTCCAGGAGACCGGGAACAAGTACGGGGTCCCCTGGGTGATCCTCGCCGGGATCGGCGAGGTGGAGAGCGACGACGGCCGGTCCAACCTGCCGGGCGTGCACAACGGCGCTAACGCCTTCGGCGCGGCGGGCCCGATGCAGATCGGCATCGGCGGCGCCGCGGGCAACCAGTGGGGTGGCGCCCCGGTCCACCCGGCGAGCGAGGTCGTCAACGGCGTGGCCACCGACGCCGACGGCCGCGGCGTCGCTGACGTCTACGACCCGGCCGACGCGATCGCTGGCGCCGCGAAATACCTGCTCGAGCACGGCGTGCAGGAGGACGTGTCAGATGCGATCTTCGCCTACAACCACTCAAACTCATACGTGCAGCTGGTGCTGTCCTACGCCTCGACCTACGCCGCCGGCGGCTACACAGTCAGCCCGGTGACCGCGGCCAACGTCCCGAGCTGCATACCGGGCGTCAACACCGCGGCCGACACCGAGGCGGTGCCGAACGCCACCGTCGCCACCGCGATCGACTTCGCCGAGGCCCAGCTCGGCAAGCCGTATCAGTGGGGCGCCACCGGGCCGGATGCCTACGACTGCTCGGGCCTGGTGATGATGGCCTACCGCGCGGCCGGTGTCTACATCCCGCGCACGTCGCAGCAGCAGTTTCTCTGGGGACCCCAGGTGCCCGCCAGCCAGGTCGAGCCCGGGGACCTGGTGTTCTTCGCGGGCGCCGACGGAACCCCCCAGGCGCCGGGCCACGTCGGGCTGGTGATCGGCCACGACGAGATGATCGAGGCCTACGCCACGGGATTCCCGATCCGGGTCTCGGCGTTCGGGACCAGCGCGGCGCCGCCGGGTGACCAGGACCCGGTCGGCTTCACCCGCCCGTGGGCCCACTCCGGCGCCGAACTCGCCGCCGGCTAGGACAGCGCTCTTCCATGATCCGGGTGGGCCGCCCGGGAGGCGGGTTCCGTAGCGTTCAGGCATGCTCGTGGCCATGAGCGACCAGATCGGATTCCCCGACGGCGGCGCGGCCCTGGACCTGGATGTCGCGTGGATTCACGGATCAGAAGC
Source organism: Streptosporangiaceae bacterium (assembly GCA_030041195.1). Next base: position 2,146 of record JASHOI010000015.1, read on the forward strand.
CGCCAAGTACAACACCGACCCTGACATCCAGGTCCACGCCTGCGACGAGCACACCTTCATCCTGCGCCAGAACAAGGCGGTCCATTATGAGGCGCCGTTCATGTTCTTGCTCTTCGGCGGGTCCAGGGCCGTCCTGCTCGATACCGGCGCCACCGCCAGCCCGCGATTCTTCCCGCTGCGCCGCACCGTCGATGCGATCATCGACGGCTGGACGGCCAGCCACCCGCACCCCGACGGCTACGAGCTGCTGGTTCTGCACACGCATTCGCACACCGATCACACCGCGGCGGATCACCAGTTCGCGGATCGGCCGAACACCGCGGTCGTCGGCGCGAAACGCGATCCTGCGTGGGGCTATTTCGGCTTTACCGGCCAGCCTGAGGCAGTGGCCCAGGTTGATCTCGGCGGCCGGGTTCTGGACTGCCTGGCCACACCCGGGCACCACGAGGCCGCGATCACCTACTACGACCGCTACACCCAGATCCTGTTCACCGGAGACACCATCTACCCGGGCCGGCTGTACGTCTTCAACTGGGCGGACTTCGTCCGTTCGATCGACAGGCTCGTTGCCTGGTGCGCCCAGCAGCCGGTCAGCTATCTGCTCGGCTGCCACATCGAGATGACGACAACCCCGGGAGTGGACTACCCGGCCTGGTGCAGCTACCAGCCGGACGAACCCCCGCTTGAGCTCACCACGGAGCATCTCGGCCAGATCCACACCACGCTCAGGGCCCACAACCTCGAGCCCGGCCGCTACGTCCTGCCGCAGATGATCATCACGCCGGTCGGCTGACACCTGGCGGAGTGATGAATGTACCGAAAGGCATGTTCTAGGCGGCCTTTTGGTACATCGATCATGGCCGGGCGCGGGTGCCGTCTTCGACGGGCTGGGTTCACCGGAAGCGCACGACCGGGCCTCGTCGGCTGTGACGTGATGCGGCCCGCAGTTGCAGTGGCTCAGGTGGCGACCGTGCCGCCGCTATCGTCCGGCCAGGGGCGGGCGCCGAGCCGGGCGAGCGCGTCGCGGGCCATCGCGAGCTTCTCGTACAGGAACAGCACCGGGCTGCCCGCGGCCATGGCGACCGCGATGCTCAAGGCCGAACGCGGGCCGTCGGCGCTGGCGACCGCGATGCCCGGCCTGGCCCGGCGCATCGCCGCGGTGATCAGGCCGGTCATCTCTCCCGGAGCGCGGCCGCGCTTGTCCTCGTCCTCGTAGACGACGACCCGGCCGAACCACGTGGCGATGGCCTCGGCGGTCGCGGTGACCAGGTCGTCGCGGCGGTCCCCGGGCAAGGTGATCGCGGCCACCGGCTGGCCGCCCCAGACGTCGGTGACCATCCGCCCGGTCGCCTGCAGCGCGGGAGCGTTGTGACCGTAGTCCACGATCACCGGGCTGCCCGCGGCCAGGTAGACGTTGCCGCGGCCCGGATTCGACTCGTCCGGGGTGAACGTCGTCAGCGCGCGCCTGATGTCCTTGGCGCTCACCCCGGCGGCGCGGCTCGCCGCCACCGCGGCGAGCGCGTTGGCCACCAGATGCCGCGCGAGCCCGCCGAATGCTCCGGGCAGCTCGGCGACGCCGAGGAGCACCCGCTCCCTGGCCGACTCGAACTCGACGATGTGGCCCTCGCGGATCTGGTAGCTGATCCCGCCGGCCCGCCGGTGCCGCTCGATCACATCACTGCCGCCGTCCAGGCTGAAGTACCTGATCACCGGGGCGTGCCTGCGCACCCGGAACCGGGCGGCGATCGCGGCGACCGCCGGGTCGTCGGCGTTGAGCACGACCGTCCCGCCGTCGTGGATCTCCTCCGCGATCAGCGCCTTGACCTCGACGAGCTGGCCGAGATCGTCGATGCCGTCGGTGCCCAGGTGGTCGGCGGCGATATTGGTGATCACGGCGACGTCCGCCTTGTCGTAGCCCAGCCCGCGCCGGATGATCCCGCCCCGGGCGGTCTCCAGCACGGCGGCCTCCACGCTGGTGTCGTCGAGCACCATCTCGGCCGACCGCGGCCCCGAGGCGTCCGCCTCGTAGATCAGCCGGCCCCCGGAGTACACGCCGTCCGTCGTGGACATGCCGACCCGCAGCCCGGCCTGGCGCAGGATGTGACCGATCATGCGGACCGTCGTGGTCTTCCCGTTGGTTCCGGTGACCGCGATGATCGGGATCCGGGACGGGGCGCCGGGTGGATACAGGCTGTCGATCACCGCGCCGGCCACGTCACGCGGGGTCCCCTCGGCCGGGGACAGGTGCATCCGCAGGCCGGGGCAGGCGTTGACCTCGAGCACGGCGGCCTGGCCGTCGCCGGGTCGCCCCCCCGGGCAAGCACCTAGCGGGGGGGTTTGGGGGGGTCGTCCCCCCGGGCAAGCACCGAGCGGCGCCGAGATGTCGGCCAGCCGTACGTCGATGCCGCACACGTCGAGCCCGACAACGGCCGCCGCCCGGCGGCAGATGTCGGCGACGTCGGCGTGCACCAGGTCGGTGACGTCCCTGCTGGTCCCGCCCGTGGACAGGTTCGCGTTCCGGCGCAGCGTGACGACCTGCCCGCGGGCCGGAACCGAGCGCGCGTCGAGTCCCTGCGCCGCGAGGTGCGCGATCGCGCTGGCGTCCAGCCTGATCTTCGTCAGCTCGCGGGAGTGACCGTTGCCGCGCCGCGGGTCGGTGTTCACCCGCTCGACCAGATGGGCGATGTCGCTGCTGCCATCCCCGGTCACCGCCGCGGGCCGCAGCTCGCCAGCGGCCACGACCTGGCCGTCCACGACCAGCACCCGGTAGTCGGTGCCGGGCACGAACCGCTCCACGATGACCCCGCCGCGCTCACCGGCCGCCCGCGTGTAGGCCGCGGCCGCGGCGTCGGCGGTGGTCACGCCGACGGTCACGTTCCTGCCGTGATTGCCGGCCAGCGGCTTGATCACCACTGGGCCGCCGAGGGCGTCGAGGGCGGCGGCCGCCTCCTGCTCACTCCAGGCGGCCGTTCCCTCGGGCACCGGGATGCCCGCCTCGGCCAGCAGCCGCTTGGCGAGCATCTTGTCGGCGGCGATGTCGACGCCGATCACGGAGGTCTGCTCGGTCAGCGCCGCGCACACCAGCCGGCGGTGGCGGCCATAGCCGAGCCGGAGCATGCTCAGGGCGCCGATCCTGCGGACCGGGATCCCGCGCCGGCGGGCCGCGGCGGCCAGGGCCGCGGTGCTCACCCCGAGACGCTCCCGCTCCACCACCGCGGAGATCCTGGCCAGGTCGTCGGCCGGGTCGGGCGCCCGCCCGGCGAGAACGTCCTCGATCACGGCGATCGCGGCCCGGAGCAGGTCGGCAGGAACCCCGGACTCCGCTGGCTCGTCTTGCGGGCACTCCATCATGATCTCGTAACGGCCGTCGGCGCCCGCCCAGATCGTGCGGCCGAGGTGCACGTCCCGGCCGGCCAGGCTGGACAGTTCCAGCGCCACGTGCTCGGTCACATGGCCGAAGTACGTGCCGCGCGCCATCGCGGCCAGGAATCCGCCCGGCCGCCCGGCCGCGCAGTGATGCTCGGCCAGGCCGGGCAGCGCCGCGCGAAGCCGCTCGGCGAAGCCCGGATGGTCCGTGGTCTCGATGCAGGTCAGCTCGTCGAGCTCGATCCGGGCCAGGCTGACGGGCTTGGCGGTGAAAACGTTCGGTCCGCTCAGATGACGCAGGTCTTCCAGGCGCACGTGACGCTCCCGTTGGGTGGATGCAGGGCCGGTGGCCGGGGCGAGTCAGTACCGGTCGTGCGCGGGCCCGATGGTGGCCTCGCGCGCCTCGACGTTGAAGATGCAGCCGGGCGGCAGCAGATGCAGGCGGACGCCGAACAGCGTGATCGGGTCGTCGTCCCCGGCCGGGTGGACGACCGTCGCCTGCTCCGCGTCGGCAACGGTGACCACGCCGCTGCCAAGCACCTCGAAGCCGCTGCCCTCGACCAGGATCCCGGTGTTCTCGTCGATGCCGACGCCCAGATGATCGGGGTCCAGCGCGACCGCGCTCAGCAGCCGGGGGAGCCGGCCACGCTCGCCGAAGTGCATGTCGATGAGGACCTTCGGGATCAGCCCGAGCCCTGGGCCGGTGCGCACCGCCGCGGCAGACACGTCAGCGCGCTCCCCGCCCAGGATCATCGTGCGGCCCATGGCCGTGGCGCCCGCGCTGGTTCCGGCGATGACCAGGCCGTCGGTCCGCAGCCGGGCACGGAGGATCTCGTTGATACGCGAGCCGACCAGGGCGCGCAGCCGGGACTGGTCGCCGCCGCTGATGAAGACGCCGGTGGCGTCTTCGATGATCTTGGATGCGTCGTCGCCGTCGGCGTCGGACCGACCGCGCAGCCGCAGCGGAATCGTCCGGTCGGCACCGAGCCTGCGGAACACCCGCTCGTAGTCGGCGTGCACCTGGTCCGGCGCGCCCGTGGCGGTCGTGACCAGCACGATCCTGGCCGCCTCGGCGCCGCACAGCTCCACGAACCGCTCCAGCAGCGGGGCACCGTGGCACCGGTCCTCGGCGCCTCCGATGATGAGCAGGCTGCCGGGATTGCCGCGATGGCCCCCGTCGTCGTCCTCCACGCCTCCCCCTCGAGGGAGTTGTTACCCTTCGTGTTCCTCTACGAACCAGAAGTAACCGCGGCGGGCGAAGTCAATCGCAGCCAGACCATAAGGGGCTTAACCGGACTATTCGGAGCGCAGAACGTGCCGGGGATTCCGCGCCGCGTGGCGCGGCGAGCGTTGCCGGGAGAGCTCCTCGGGCAGTTGCAGCAGCGGGTTGGAGGCACTGGCCACGACGTCGCTCGCGATATCGATGACCCGCCGGCCCCGGTTTCGCGCCGCGGACCTGAGCTGCTCGAACGCCTGGCGGGGACGAATCCGGTGGCGTTCGGCCAGCACCCCGATCGCCTGCTCGATCCTGATCCGGGCGGTCAGGGCGTGTTCGAGCTGGCCGACCGTGGTCCGCAACCGGTGCGCCTCCTCGTCCGGCGGGACATCGCGGGCGCCGCCGGCGCGGGACTGCCGTGCCGCGGGCTGCGTCGCGTCGGCGGGCACCGCGGGCTGTATCTCGGTGGGCAGCTCGGCGGCGATCAGGTCTGCCAGCACCATCGCGCAGGTCAGGTCCGGCAGCTCGTCGTCGCCGACGCGCCATCCGTCCCTGGTGCGGCGGACCACGGCCTCCCCGCCCGCCGCGGGCGCGGAGGGGACGGACGTCTCGACGCGCGCCGCGCCGGCCGCCGGAGTCGTCGCGGCAAAGGAGCCGTCCAGGTGACCGCCCTCCGCGGTGACCGGATCGGCCACGGAGGGTAGCGTTCGGGCCCGTTTCTTAGACATCGGTGACAGCCAGCTGGTTCAGCCGTTCCTTTACGACGGCCGCGGAGGGATTCGTGAGCGCGCTGCCGTCGGGGAACACAACGGTTGGCACCGTCTGGAAGCCGCCGTTCACGGTCATCACGAACTCGGCAGCCGCCGGGTCCTGCTCGATGTCCACTTCGGCGATCTCAATGCCGTCGGCAGCCAGCTGGCGCTTCAGCCGCTTGCAGAACGCGCACCACGTCGTGGTGTACATGGTCAGCGGCTGTGTCATCGGCCGTCCTCCCCTTCAACTTTCCGTACCACCTGAACTTTACTAACGCGTTAACGCTTTGTGCGCTTCCCGCCCGGCGTGGCGCCTGGCGTCGGTGGCATGCGGAAAGATGTCAAGCCGGACGAAGCATAGCGCGGTGAGCCGACGGGAGGTGCGCGTGGATTCCGCCGATGCCGTGCTTGCCGCGCTCGACCCGGAGCAGCGGCAGGTCGCGCTCGCCGTACGCGGCCCGGTCTGCGTGCTGGCCGGCGCCGGCACCGGCAAGACCCGCGCGGTCGCGCACCGCATCGGTTACGCGGTGGCGACCGGCGTGGTGGACCCGGCGCGCGTGCTGGCCGTCGCGTTCACCACTCGCGCCGCCGGTGAGCTGCGCGGACGGCTGCGGCAGCTCGGCGACCGGGCGCTGCCCGGCGGCGGGATGGAGCGGGTCCAGGCGCGGACCTTCCACGCGGCAGCGTTGCGGCAGCTGACCCACTTCTGGCCGCTGACCGTGGGCGGACCGCCGCCCCGGGTGCTCGACTCCAAGGTCACCGTCGTGGCCGAGGCGGCCCGGCGGCTGCGGCTGCGGCTCAGCGGGCCCGACCTGCGCGACGTGGCGGGCGAGATCGAGTGGGCCAAGGTCACCGGGGTGCGCGCGGAGGAGTACCCGGAGGCGAGCGCCAAGGTGAGCCGGGCGCAGCCGGTCGCCCCGGTCACGCTGTCCCGGCTGTTCGCCGCGTACCAGGAGCTTTGCCGGGAGCGGCACCTGGTCGACTTCGAGTCCGTGCTCGAGCTCACCGCGGCGATCCTGGCCGAGCACCCGGCCGCCGCCGCCGCGGTGCGGGACCGGTACGCGTATTTCGTCGTGGACGAGTACCAGGACGTCAACCCGCTGCAGAAGCTGCTGCTCGACGCGTGGACCGGCGACCGGGACGACGTGTGCGTGGTCGGCGACCCGCTGCAGACGATCTACTCCTTCACCGGGGCCTCCCCGGCATACCTGACCGGGTTCGCGGCGGAGTTCCCGGACGCGACCGTGATCAAGCTGATGCGCAACTACCGGTCCACCCCGCAGGTGGTCGCGCTGGCGAACCGCCTCGGCGGCGGCGCGGTTCGCGCAGGGCGGCTGCGGGTCGGCGGCGCGAGGCGCCCGGGTGGGGAGGTGCTCGTGGCGCAGCGGCCGGCCGGGGCGGAGCCCGAGTTCGCCGAGTACGGCGATGAGCAGGAGGAAGCCGCGGCGGTGGCGCGCCGGGCGGCGTCGCTGATCCGATCCGGGACCGCGCCGCGTGAGATCGCGGTGCTGATGCGGACCAACGCGCAGACGCCCGCGTTCGAGCAGGCGCTGTCCGACGCCGGCGTGCCGTTCATGGTCAAGGGGGCGGAACGGTTCTTCGACCGGGCCGAGGTGCGCCAGGCGGTCGGCCTGCTGCGGGCTGCCGCCCGCTCGGCGCCGGCCGACGAGGAGCCGGCCGCCGAGGTCAGGGCCGTACTGTCCGGCATCGGATTGGCGCAGCAGCCGCCGTCGGGCCAGGGCAGGGCGCGGGAGCGGTGGGAGTCGCTGGAGGCGCTGGCGCAGCTAGCCGACGACTTCTTCGCGGCAACCCCCGATGCGCCGCTGGCCGACTTGTGCGCCGAGCTCGCCGCCCGCAGCGCCATCGGCCACGCCCCGGCCCTGGACGGGGTGACGCTGGCCTCGCTGCACGCGGCCAAGGGTCAGGAATGGGACGCGGTGTTCCTGGCCGGGCTCACCGATGGGATGCTGCCGATCGTGTACGCGCAGACCGATGAGGCGATCGAGGAGGAGCGGCGGCTGCTCTACGTCGGGATAACCAGGGCCCGGGAGCTGGTCTGCCTGTCCTGGGCCCTGGCCAGGTCCGCCGACGGGCGGCACGGCCGAAAGCCGTCCAGGTTCGTGGAAGAGATCCGGCCGCGGATCCGCCGGAGCAAGGCTGGGGAGCCGCGATCGTGAGCGCAGCATGACCAAGGCCCTTGACCAGGTGATCGATCTGCTCGACCTGGAGCCGATCGAGGTCGACATCTTCCGCGGGCGCAGCCCGGAGGGCGAGCGCAGGCAGCGCGTGTTCGGCGGCCAGGTCGCCGGCCAGGCGCTGGTCGCGGCGGGCCGCACGGTGCCTGAGGACCGGCCCGTGCACTCGCTGCACGCCTACTTCATCCGGCCGGGCGATCCGGCAGTCCCGCTGATCTACCTGGTGGAGCGGGTCCGGGACGGCCGCTCGTTCACCACCCGCCGGGTGACCACGATCCAGCACGGCAAGACGATCTTCACGCTCTCCGCGTCGTTCCACCGCGACGAGCCCGGTGTCGAGCACGCCGACCCGATGCCCGATGTCCCGCCGCCGGAGGCGATCGCGACGACCGCGGAGCGGATGGAGAGGCTGTTCGGGCCCAGCGTGCGTGAGTGGTACGGCAGCAATCCGATCGACATCCGGCACATCGGGCCGCTGAGTTTCGAGGCCGAGCGCGATCCCGCGCTGCGGACCACGCGCAACATGGTCTGGCTCCGGGCCGACGGCGACCTGCCCGACGACCCGTTGCTGCACGTCTGCCTGATGACCTACGCCTCGGACATGACCCTGCTCGACTCGGTGCTGCTCGCGCACGGCCTGTCCTGGGCGGACGGGCGGACCAGCGGGGCGAGCCTCGATCACGCGATGTGGTTCCACGGGCGGTTCCGCGCCGACCGGTGGCTGCTGTATGCGCAGGACTCGCCGGTCGCCCGCGGGTCGCGGGGGCTTGCGCGCGGAGAGGTGTACACCAGGGACGGCGACCTCGTGGTGTCTGTGGTGCAGGAGGGGCTGATTCGCACTTCTCCGGAGACCTGAATTCGGGTCTCGAGAATTCAGCGAGAAAAACCAGTTGCCCCGCTGCGGAAGGGCTACGTAGGCTTCTCGCATGTCCGCGAGTCTGCCGACGACGCCTAACGGAAGGGGGTGCCCAGGGTGCTGACTATGGACTCAGGTCTCGAGGCTGCTGCCAACGCGCGCGCGCCGTTCAGCATGGGTGCCTGCCTGCCGTCGGACGCCGTCCGGACCGCTCAGCCGTTCCCGGGAGCAATCGCATTTGCGCGCCCGCGTGCGTTCTGGGCATCCGACGTCTCAGGGCGGCTCCACCCGGCCTCTGAACTGAGTGCAGCCATCGGACAGCCCGGTCAGAGCAAGCAGAACTACCCGTACACGACCCGTATCGCCGCCGGCGGTGGTGCAGAGGGTCCGCATCCGGCGAGGGATCCGGATCCGGTCTAGAAAGACCGGCCAGAACCCCTCAAGGCCGCGGACCCGAAATCGGGTCCGCGGCCTTCGTCATGCGAGGCCACCGTTTTGTCAGACGCGTGAGAGACCTTAGGACGAGTGGATGAGAGGGGATGGCACCGATGCATCGGCCCGGCACCACCGCCGTTCTGGATGACCAGGCGGGGTTCGAGGCGGAATCCGTGCAGGTAGCGGCGATCACGAGGGCAGTCGACGCGGAGATGATCAGCGCCGCTGTCCCGGCTACCGGAGCAAAGGCAGCCCGGCCGTCCGGGCCGGGCGTGGCTGTCTCGGCGCCCGGGCAGGGCGTCCCCATCCCGGTGACCATGGCCGGGGTGCCGAACGGCCGCATGCTCCCCTGCACGGATGACCCGGACCTGTTCTTCGCCGAGTCTCCGCAGGACGTGGAGTGCGCAAAGGACCTGTGCAGGAGCTGCCCGGCGCGGATGGCATGCCTCGCCGGAGCGCTTGAGCGCCGGGAGCCCTGGGGAGTCTGGGGCGGCGAGCTGTTCCTTCGCGGCGAGATCGTGCCGCGCAAGCGGCCGCGCGGACGGCCAAGGAAGGACGAGGTAGCGGCCTGACCACCCGCTACCGCAGACGTTGAGGTGGTGGAGCAGATGAGACCGACTCGCGAGATGGTCAGCGAACGACAACAGACACTACTGGCGACGGCCGCGGCCGAACGCCAGGCAACGCGGGTGCGCGCACTCGCCCGGGCAACGCGCCGGGTGGAGCGGGCACAGCGCCAGCTAGCCCGATCACGGCGCGAAGCCATGCGGCTCCGTGGTGAGCTGGCGGCCAAGCGGAGTTCCTGAAACTCGGCTCTGCGCTCGCGGGATCAGCGATCCGGCGGGGGCCAAGGGCCCGGGAAGCAGCCGCCTCCCGGGCCCTTCCGCTGCCCTGGCCCGTTCCGGTCAGCCCGGGCTCGCCGCGCCTGCTATGGCGCCGTCCGGGTCGTCACGCTCCGGGCTCGGCTGGTCGTCCCCTGCGTCGCGTAGCCCGCCTGCCTGGCCCGCCCGGCCCTGCTGGCCGGCCGCGTCGTCGCCGGGCTCCGCCAGGTCGGTATAGCCGGGCATCCACTTGAGCACCTCAGCGCGGAACTGGCCCTCGCACTCCAGCTGGCAGAGCACCCCGATCCCGGCCGTGGAGACGCGGTGGATCAGGATGTAGGTGGGCGGCAGGTTGAGGCGGCGGCCGACGGCGGCCGACCTCATGTCGGTGACCCGCGACGCTTCGGCCCGCAGCCACTCCCGGCTGAATTTGAACGATTCCACCTTGGACGGCTCGGCGAGCGGCGCCAGGTAGGCTCGCAGGGCGTCAAGATCCACGTCGACGCCCTCCTTGAGGAAGCCGTTCGCACGTAGTTCCGCCTCAACCGTCTCAATATCCCGGTCCTCGTGCATGAGGCGCAGCAGCTTGCCGAAGAAGCGCGGGAACCCGTCGGGCAGCCGGTCCACGGCGCCGAAGTCCAGAACGCCGAGCCGCCCGTCGTCCATCAGCCGGAAATTGCCCGGATGCGGGTCGGCGTGCAGCAGACCCGCCCGTGCGGGCCCGGAGAAGAGGAACCTGACGATCAGGATGCCGGCCCGGTTCCGGTCCTCGGTGCTCCCCTCGGCAATGACCCTGGAGAGCGGGGTGCCGTCGATCCACTCGGTGACCAGGACGTGGCCGGTGGCGAGGACGACATGCGGCACGAGGAACTCGGGGTCGTCGGCGTAAGCGTCTGCGAACGCCTCCTGCGAGGCGGCCTCGAGCCGGTAGTCGAGTTCCTCGGCCACCCGCTTGCGCAGCTCGTCGAGCAGCGGCCTGACGTCGAGCCCCGGCATCAGCACGCTGAACAGCCGGCCGAGCCGGCTGAGCTGGGTGAAGTCGCTGATCAGCGCGTTCCCGGCGCCCGGGTACTGGATTTTCACCGCCACCGGGCGGCCATCGCGCCACGTGGCGCGGTGCACCTGGCCGATCGAAGCGGCAGCGGCCGGGGTGTCGTCGAAGTGGGTGAAGTTGTCCCGCCAGTCGACGCCGAGGTCGGCCACGAGAACCCGGTGCACGGTTCCGGCCGGCAGCGGCGGAGCGGCTTCCTGGAGCTTGGTCAGCGTCGCCCGGTAGGGACCAGCGATCTCGGGAGGCAGCGCTGCCTCAAAGATCGACAGGGCCTGCCCGAGCTTGAGCGCGCCGCCCTTCAGCTCGCCGAGGACCTTGAAGATCTGCTCGGCGGTCCGCTGCTGGATCTCCTGCGCCACGAGCTCGGCCGGCCGTCCGCCCAGGCGTTTGCCGAGGCCGAGCGCGGTCCGGCCGGCCAGGCCGACCGGCAGGGTGGCGAGTTTCGCCGTCCGCGTCACGGCACGGCGGGGCAGGTCGCTCACGGATATCGCGGCGCACAGGTACTAGTGGTCAGCCCGGGCACGGCGCGCCGCTTCACCTCCCTAGCAAATCTAGCTCTCAAGATCCCATTGTCCGCTACCTGTCGGCGTGGCTGCTACACGGGCAGTCAGGATGACGTGGCCACGTCCGGCGGCGCCATTGCCAGCCGGGCAGGACGAGTTCCAGGGTGCCATTGGCAACCGCGTCGACCGCCACCGCCCTGTCGATGAAGGCCAGCACTTGTGCGGCGGCCTGTGCGGCCACGGCGGCCGCGAGCGGCGCGTCGCATGCCCGCGGCTCGGGTTCCCGCCCCTCGAGTTGGGCCAGGATCAGCGGCCAGGCCGGGTCGCGTTCGGCTCTGGTCAGGTCCAGACACCTCAGGCACGCGGTGCGGCCGGGGATCACCAGCGGGCCGACAACCCCGATCGCCTCGTCCGCCGCCACGGCCAGGTGCGGTATCTCATCGCGCATCAGGCTGGCTGCCAGCTCCATGGGATGCCGGCCGACCAGGATCGCAAGGTCAGGGAGTGCCGTGCCGGGCGGCGCGTCGCCGGCCTGCCCGGTGGGCCGTGATGGTTTGGGCGGTTGTGCCGTGGGCGGCGCCGGGGCGGGTGGCGCCGCCGGGTCGCCGGGCCGGTCCGCGTGCACCACCCGGCCGATGCCGGACGTCGTGAGAAGGCTGGCGATCCCGGTTCCCACCCTCCCGGCACCGTGGATCCGGATCTGCGCCGCGAGCCTGCGCGCGAGGGTGCGCGCACCGCCGTCGCCGTCCCGGTGTGCCAGGGACGCCGCCGCTATTTCCGCGGCAAGCCGCGCCCGCACCTGCGTCGGCAGCAGCCGTAACGTGCCAGCGGGAAAATCGTCGAGCGCGCCGGCGGCTGCCAGCAGAGCCAGGACCCGCTCGGTGGCCTCGGCGGGAATGCCACGGTCGGCGGCGGCCTCGATGACCTGTGTGCGGTCGCGGCTGCCATCGAGGAGCCCGATCACCCACGCCACGCCGGCCATCCCGGTCAGCGCCACCGCCCGCCGCGAGTCAATGCCGATCTGCAGCGTGTCACGATCCCGCCACACGGGAAGCAGCCCGGGCTTCAGCGCTGGTCTCACGCCTACAGGGTGACAGGGCATGCCGACAGTCACGACATTACGGCCGTTCGCACCGTGGCCGGGGCCCCCGGGCGCGGGCCGTTCGCCCCCCTTCCCCAGACGGACGGCGACCCGGAGCCCGGGGACTCCTGCCTGGCGAAGCTAGGCCCGGTGCCGCGAGAGGGTCAATACGTCCTTGTGGAGGGCGCTGTGGACAACTTGGGGAAGGGCCGGAGCGTCCCTGTGGACAGCGGCGAGCGAGCCTGTGAAGTTCTCGATGGCCAGGTCGTACCTGCACGAACTGCCAGGGATGATGCTCTCCACGGCCTGTGGACGGCAGATTGCGATCACTCGGGCCGTGAAATCCCGCTGACCAGTCCTATTTCGGGCCCTGGTGCGGAATCAGCGATCCGCGGCAAACCCATCTCGTGCCCCGCCAGCCGTCCTAAAAGTCAGTATGAAGCGGCCGGCTCCGGTGGCCGCGGTATGCCTGTTGGCTGGTGTCGCGGGTCGCCGGAAGCTGGAAGGTGTGAGTTTCGCTGTTCCGGTGCCGTTATGGCGGAAGGGAGCCGGCCGTCGTGTCCAGTGTGGCATCACAGGCGGGGCTGATCCATCTGGGGATGGATACCTCGAAGAACGCGATCGTGGTGGCGACGTTGCTGCCCGGTGAGGACAGCCCGGTCACCGACCGGATCGCTAATGAGGAGGCGGCGATCCGGCGGCTGGCTGGGCGGTTTGCTGACCGGTCGGTGCTGCGGGCGTGGTATGAGGCCGGGCCGGGGGTTATGAGCTGTACCGGCTGCTGTCGTCGATGGGGGTGGGGTGCCAGGTGGTGGCGCCGTCGCTGATTCCCAAGGGTGGCTCGGACAAGGTCAAGACCGGCAAGCGTGATGCCTGGCGGCTGGCCCGGCTGGGCCGCGCTGGGGAGCTGACGCCGGTGCGGGTGCCGTCGCCGGCCGAGGAGGCGGTGCGGGACTTGGTGCGGGCGCGGACCGCGGTGCTGGCGGACCGCAAGCGGGCGCAGCAGCGGCTGACTGCGGTGCTGATGCGGCACGGGCGGATCTGGCAGGGCGGGTCGTACTGGACCGCCGCGCACCGGGCGTGGCTGGCCGCGCAGCGGTTTGATGAGCCGGCGCTGGCCTCAGCGATCGGGTATTACCGGGCGACGCTGGCGGTGCGGGAGGCCGAGCTGGCCAGCGTTGAGGCCGAGCTGGCGCCGTGGGCGGCCCGTGAGCCGCTGGCCGGCCCGGTGGCCCGGCTGGGCTGTTACCGCGGCATCGCCGAGCTGGGCGGGCTCACCCTGGCCGCTGAGGTGGTGGACTGGCGCCGGTTCCCGGCCGCCCGGATGTTCATGAGCTATACCGGGCTCGTCCCGTCGGAGTACTCCAGCGGGGAGCGCACCCGCCGCGGCCACATCACCAAGGCCGGCTCCGAGCCGGTGCGCACCGCGCTGACCGAAGCCGCCTGGGCTTACCGGCACGCCCCGGCGATCGGCGCCACGCTGCGCCGCCGCCAGCACGGCGCCGCCCCCGATACCCTGGCCCGGTCCTGGAAGGCCCAGCGGCGCCTGCACGCCAGGTACGCCCGCCTGCTGCACGCCGGCAAGGCCGCGCCGGAGGCGGCCACCGCGATCGCCCGCGAGCTGGCCGGCTTCGTCTGGGCCGAGATGACCGCCTGACCGGGTCTGCATGACCCGCCCGAGCCGGTGGCGTGCCGGGACGCTCGCCGTGGCAGGAACGATCCCCGTTAGATCTATGACCGCTGAGGCGACTCTCGGCAAAAGTCAGGGGCACCATCCTGCCGGTATCAGACCTGCGATCGCGACCCGCGCATATGAGAGTGGCAGTGACGGCCACAGCCGCCACGCCGCCCCGGCACGCCACCCCTGCCCGCCCCGCGCCCCACCCCGCCGCAGCCAGCACAGCCACCCCCCATGCCCTCGCCGCCCGAGTGTCCCGGCGGGCCGGTGCCCGAAGTCAAGGGCGCCTGCGGCGTCGCTCCCGCGAGCGCTGCGCGCCCCTGTGACACCGGGCACCGCCCGCGTGATCTGGCAGCGATCAAGGCCATGGGGCCAGCCCGGCACGCCCCCCACGGCGCGCGCAAACACACCCAACCCATCAGACCACGACAGGGAACCAGGCCAGGCACCTGCAAAAGCTTGACGAACCGCTTCATATGAGATCTAGGAGGCTCGGGTGCGGTATTTGCACCGGATCCTCCTAGATCTTCTGTGGGCCTGGCCTGCGCGGGCTAGGGACCGGCCGGGGGGTCTGCGTCCGGCGGCGAAGTTGCCCCGTCGCCTGGTTTCTCCTCACCCGGGTCTTCCTTGTCGGCGGAATCCTCGGCGTCCGCGGAGTCTTCGGCGTCCGCGGAGTTCTCGGCGTCCGCGGAGTCTCCAGCCTCTGCGGACTCCAGGTCGGAGATGTCGAACTCGGGGCGGCCCCGGACGAAGCCGTCCGGGTCGTCGAAGTCGTCCGCCGTGGGCAGCAGGTCCGGGTGGGCCCACAGCGCGTCGCGGCCCTCGATGCCTCGGGCCTCGGTCAGCCCATGCCAGATGGCTGCGGCCTCCCGCAGCCTGCGCGGCCTTAGTTCCAGCCCCACCAGCGTGGCGAAGGTCCGCTCGGCGGGGCCACCGCTCGCGCGGCGCCGCCTGATCGCCTCGGCCAGGGCGTCAGCCTGCGGCAGCCGCCCGCTGGCGGCCGCGTCGACCACGGTCGCGACCCATCCCTCGACCAGCGCGAGCGCGGTCTCCAGCCGCGCCAGCGCCGCCTTCTGCTGTTCGGTGTCCTCCGGCTGGAACAGCGCGGCACCGGAGAGGGCCTCGTTCAGTGCCTCCGGGTTCGCCGGGTCGATCTGCGGCATGGCCTCGCGCAGCGCGTTAGCGTCCACGGTGATCCCGCGGGCGTAGTCCTCAACCGCGCCGAGCAGCCGGGCGCGCAGCCATGGCACGTGAGCGAACAGCCGGTGATGTGCGGCCTCGCGCAGGGCGAGGAACAGCCGTACCTCGTCCTCGTTGACCGACAGCCCCTCGCCGAAGGCCTTGACGTTGGCCGGGAGCAGTGCGGCCGTGCCCGCCGGGCCGAGCGGGAGGCCGACGTCGGTCGAGCTGACCACCTCCTGCGCCAGCGCACCGACCGCGGCGCCGGTCTGGCCGCCGACCATCATCCCGCCGATCCTGCGCATCATCTGGGCGAGCCCGCCGAGCGCGCCGAACCCTCCGGTCAGGGCGGTCATGGCGGAACGCATTTCGGGCGGGAGTTCCGCCGCAAGCTCATCGGGATCCTCGGTCAGCATCCCGCCCATCGCGTCGACGGCACGCGCCGCGATCGGGTCGCACAGCTTTGACCAGACCGGCAGCGTTGCCTCAACCCACTCGGAGCGACTCCAGGCCTGAGCGATGCGGATGCCGGTGGGCAGGGTCGTGGCGTCCTCCAGCCACAGGTCGGCGGTGCGAATCGCGTCGATGGTCTTGCGGCGGTCGATCTCGAGGACGCTCGCGTCGCCCTGGGCGGCGACGGTCTGCCGCGCCACATTCTTGGCGAGATCCCAGTTGACCGGGCCGCCCTGCCAGGACATCAGGTCGGCGAACTGGCGGAGGGCATCTGCGAACTGCTGCGGGTCGCCGAACGGTCCCAGCGGCCCGCCGGGTCCGCCAGCACCACCACCCGGCCCGCCGGGGCCGCCGGCACCACCGCCGGGGCCGCCAGCACCGCCGGGGCCGCCGGCATTCGGCTTGTCGGGATCGCGGTCACGGTCGCCGGGCAGGCTAAAGCCAAAGGGAGGGTCAGTCATCTCCGCTGCCTCTCAGGCAGGATGGAAGAGTCCACGTCCGCCACGTTATCCCGGGAGCACGCCGTGGTGAGCAATCGAGATGCCAGGTTCGCCGACGGCGCAGCCTTGGCGCCCCGCCGTCAGGCCATGGACACCCGGTGACCAGCCGCGGAGCGCGCCGGGGGCAGGCTGCGCACGACCCCAGTCCCGCGCAGGGCCGAAATGGGCGCGGGCGGGGCCCGGTGGTCGCCGTGACCGGGGCGGCCAGCGGCCTGGGTCACGCACTCACGGTCCGGCTGGCGGCGTCGGACAAGATCGGCCGGGTGATTGCCATCGACGGTCACCGCGGCGACGCGACGGGCGTGACCTGGCGGGTTGTGGACATCCGCGACCCGGCGCTGGCCGGCCGGCTGGCCGGCGTGGACGCTGTCGTGCACACAGACCTCGACCTGGCGCCGGATTCCGATCCCCGGTCGCGGCGGGCGTTCAACGTCCGCGGCGCGCAGACCGTGCTGACCGCGGCCGCCGCCGGGCGGGTGGGCCGGGTCGTGCTGGTGACCAGCGCGATGGTGTACGGCGCGCGGCCAGAGAACGAAGTCCCGCTGCCCGAGGACGCACCGCTCGGTGCCGACCCCGACGGCAGCGTCGTCGGCGACCTGATGGAGATCGAGCAGCTCGCACAGCGCTCGCCAACGGCCAACCCGGGCATGGCCATCACGGTTGTCAGGCCGGCCGCGCTGGTCGGTGAGGGCGTGGACACGCTGATCACCCGGCACTTCGAGGCGCCCAGGCTGCTGGCGGTGAAGGGCTGCGCACCGCGGTGGCAGTTCTGCCACGTCGACGACCTGGTGTCCGCGCTCGAGCTGGCCGCGGCGGCGGAGGTGACCGGCAAGTTCGCCGTCGGATGCGACGGCTGGCTGGAGCAGGAGCAGGTGGAGGAGCTGTCCGGGCTGCGCCAGATCGAGCTGCCGCCCGGCCTGACGTTCGGCACCGCGCAGCGGCTGCACCGGGCCGGGATCACCCCAGCGCTCGTGACCGACCTGCACTTCGTCGTGTACCCGTGGGTGGTGGACTGCGCGACCCTGCGCAAGGCGGGCTGGAAGCCGATGTTCGACAACCGGGCGGCTCTGGCGGTCCTGCTCGAGCAGCGCGGCGGGCACCATGCCGTGGCCGGCCGCCGGCTGGACCGCAAGGACGCCACCATCACCGCCGCCGGCGCCACGGTCGCCGTCATCGGGACCGCCGCGATCGTGCGCGAGGTCAGGCGCCGCCGCCGCAGTACCTGAAGGGCCACGATAACTTGGCTGTTGTGGACACCATCCGGCTCGCCGAGCTGCGGGACACACCGCTGTCGGTCGACGAGGTGCTCGCCGCGGTCTCGGACCCGGCGGCGGGCGGCATCTCCCTGTTCGTCGGCGCGGTCCGGGACCATGATCACGGCGAGGACGTGGTCCGCCTCGGCTACAGCGCGCATCCCTCGGCAGCGGCCGAGCTGCGGCGGGTCGCGGAAAAGGTGGCGGCGAGCTTCAGCGTCACCGCCGTGGCCGCCGTGCACCGGGTCGGCGACCTGGCCGTCGGCGATCTGGCGGTCGTGGTGGCCGTGTCCTGTCCGCACCGCGGCGAGGCGTTCGAGGCGTGCCGTGCGCTGATCGACGAGCTCAAGCGGAGCGTGCCGATCTGGAAGCACCAGCAGTACGCCGGCGGCGGCAGTGAGTGGGTCAACAGCGCGTAGTCTTCCCCCATGTCCCGCCGATCCGTGACGCTGCTCGTGGCGGCAGCCGGGGTGCTGATCGCGCTGGCGGTCGCCGTGGTAGCGCCGGTGCCGTACGTGGTGCTGACCCCCGGTCCCACCCTCAACACGCTCGGCACCCTGAGCGGCAAGCCGATGATCGAGGTCAAGGGCCATCGGCTGTACCCGACGACCGGCAACCTCAACATGGTGACGGTGTCCTTCCTGGGCGGCCCGGGAACCGACTTCAACATCTTCGCGGCGCTCCGCTACTGGATCAGCCCGCACGACGCGGTCGTCCCGGAATCCGAGATCTTCACCCCTGGCCAGTCATCCGAGCAGGTGGCCAGGCAGGACACCGAGGAGATGGCGAACTCGCAGCAGACGGCCACCGCCGCCGCGCTGTGCCAGCTCAAGATCGGTTTCAAGACGATCGACACCGTCCAGTCAACGATCAAGGGGATGCCGGCCGCTGGCGCGCTGCGCGCCGGCGACGTCATCACGGCGGTCGACGGCACGCCGGTGACCTGCCGCGCCGATGCCGGGACGCTGATCAAGGAACGCAAGCCGGGGGCGCCGGTCGAGCTGACCATCCTGCGGAACGGCCGGACCATCCCGGTCCGGCTGACCACCGCTGACGTCCAGGGGGAGCCGGAGATCGGCGTCTACCTGGTGGAAAGCTTCGCGTTCCCGTTCAGCGTGACGATCAACGTGGGGGACATCGGCGGCCCGAGCGCCGGGCTGATGTTCGCGCTCGGCCTCATCGACAAGATCACCTCGGACAACCTCACCGGGGGCCGGTTCATCGCCGGGACCGGCGAAATCGAGGCCAACGGCACGGTGGAACCGATTGGCGGGATCCAGCAGAAGATGGCCGGCGCCCGCGCGGCCGGGGCGACGATCTTCCTGACCCCCGCGGCCAACTGCCCGAACACCGCGGGGGCGGTGCCCGCTGGCCTGCACCTGATCAAGGTAAGCTCCCTGGCCGGAGCCATAGCCGCCCTTGACGCACTGAAGGCGGGCAAGCCGGTTCCTTCGTGCTGAAAAACCGAGCCAAGCCCGCAGCCGCGGGAATGGTGGGAACCTTGCGTAATACCGGTAAATTGCCGTCAGAGAGTGCTCATTCGCGTGCAGCGGGCGGGTGTGCACACCCTGCCCGCACATTGCCAGCAGCCGAATGACCCGAACGAGCTGCGTAACCTGAGCTGAGCTAAGGGGGAGGCGTGGCCTTCCAGTCGACCGGCCACTCCCGGCCGCCAGGCAACCGCCCGATCGTGCTCCCGCGCTGGTCGAGGTATGTGATCCCGGCGCTGGTGGCGGTGATCGCGCTGATCGTGATCGTCAGCGTTGGCGCCGGCGTGTGGACCGACTGGCTGTGGTTTCGCGCGGTCCATTACACGTCGGTATTTGACACCACCTACGGCGTCAAGTGGGCGCTGTTCGGCATTGCCGCGGTGTTCATGATGGCCGTCATCGGCGTCAACATCCGGCTCGCCTACCGGCTCAGGCCGGCGCAGCCGCCGATCTCCCCGGAGCAGCACGGCCTGGACGCGTACCGGATGGCCATCGAGCCACGGCGGCGGCTCATCCTCGGCGTGGTGCTCGGCCTGATCGGGCTCATTTCCGGCCTTGCCGCGGCGGGCAGCTGGCGCACCTGGCTGCTGTTTGCCAACCGGACCTCATTCGGGGTCAAGGACCCGCAGTTCCATCTGGACATCTCGTTCTTTGTCTTCGACTACCCATTCATCCGGATGGTGCTCAGCTTCCTGTTCTGGGCCGTGCTGCTGTCGCTCGTGGCGGCCACGCTCGTGCATTACCTGTACGGCGGGCTGCGGCTGCAACTGCGGGGCCAGCGCGCGACCCAGGCCGTGCGGTCTCACCTGTTCGTGCTCATCGGCATCTTCGTGCTGCTCAAGGCCGTCGCGTACTGGGTGGACCGTTACGGCATCGATTTCTCGCAGCGGGGCGTGGTGCAGACCGGCGCGTCGTACACGGACGTCAACGCCGTGCTGCCGGCCAAGACCGTGCTGGCGGTGATCGCGGTGATCTGCGCGGCGCTGTTCTTCGCCGGCGCGATAAGCCGGAGCGCCACGCTTCCCGCCGTCGGGTTCGGCCTGCTCGTGCTTTCGGCGATCATCGTCGGCGGCGTGTACCCGGCGATCGTGCAGCAGTTCGTGGTCAAGCCGAACGAGCTCGCCAAGGAGGGCCCGTACCTCGCCCGCGAGATCAAGAACACCCGGGCCGCATACGGGATCACCAACGTGGCGGTGACGCCGTATTCGGCGGTGTCGTCCGAGTCGACGTCGCAGCTCGCCAGCCAGGCGGCGGCGCTCACCGATGTGCGCCAGCTGGACCCCGGCGTCGTGTCCGCGGCGTTCCAGCAGCTGCAGCAGGTCAAGGGGTATTACAAGTTCGCCGGCGTGCTATCGGTCGACAGATACAAGGTCCGCGGGAGCTCGGTTCCCGAGGACATGATCGTCGGCGTCCGCGACATGTCCGGCCCGCCGGCCGGTCAGGACAACTGGATCAACAGCCATCTCGTGTACACCCACGGCTTCGGGTTCGTCGCCGCGGCAGCGGACGCCACGTCGAGCGGCGGCAACCCGGATTTCACCGAGAGCGACATCCCGCCGTCGGGCGAGCTCGACGTCCGCCAGCCCCGGGTGTACTTCGGCGAGGCCGAGACGAGCTACGCGATCGTCGACACCCACCAGCTCGAGCTGGACTATCCCAACTCCAGCGCGAGCGGCCAGGCGAACACCACCTACGCGGGCGGCGGCGGCGTCCCGGTCGGCTCGCTGCTGAACCGGGTGCTGTATGCGATCAAGTTCCGCGAGCTCAACATCCTGCTGTCCGGCGCCATCGACAGCAATTCGAAGATCATGTACATCAGGGACCCGCTGTCCCGGGTGGCCAAGGTAGCGCCGTTCCTCACCCTGGACAGCAACACCTACCCGGTCGTGGTCGGCGGCCAGATCTACTGGGTGGTCGACGCGTACACGACCACGGACAACTATCCCTATTCGCAGCGGCTCAGCCTGTCGCAAGCCAGCTCGAACAGCTACAGCCCGGGCGGCTCGATCGTCGGGCCCGCGGATCAGGTCAACTACATCCGCAACTCTGTCAAGGCGGTGGTGAACGCCTACACCGGCGCGGTCACGCTCTACCAGTGGGGCGGCAACGACCCGGTGCTCGACGCGTGGAAGAAGGCGTTCCCGGGCGTGATCAAGCCGGAGAGCGCCATACCCAAGGGCCTGCTGCCGCACCTGCGTTACCCGCCGGTGCTGTTCGAGGCACAGCGGCAAATCCTGGCGCAGTATCACGTGACGCAGGCGCCGGAGTTCTACGGCGGGCAGAACTTCTGGGCCGTGCCCACCGACCCCAGCGGGACCTCGCCCAACGCGTCCAGCCAGCCGCCTTACTACCTGACGATGACGATGCCGGGTCAGGCGCAGCCCGAGTTCTCGCTGGTCACTTCCCTCACGCCGCGCGGCCGGGCCAACATGGCCGCGTTCATGGAGGTGAACAGCAACCCGCTGAGCAAGGGTTACGGCACGATCCGGGTGCTCCAGCTGCCCCAGGACACCACGATCCGGGGCCCGCAGCAGGTGCAGAACGACTTCGAGTCCAACGCGACCGTGGCGTCCGCGCTGACCCTGCTGCGTCAGGGCGGATCCAAGGTGATCGAGGGCAACCTGATCACGCTGCCGGTGGGTGGCGGCCTGATGTATTTCGAGCCCGTGTATGTGTCCCAGTCGCAGGCGGGCAGCTCCGGCGCCTATCCCACGCTGCAGGACATGCTCGTGTACTACAACGGCCAGGTCGGGTTCGGGCCGACCCTGCAGAAGGCGCTGGATAACGCGCTGGGAACCGGGCCGGCGACGGCCAGCACCCCAGGCACGCAGCCGCCGAGCAGCCACCCGCAGACGGGGAACGCGACCGTGCTGAAGTACCTGCAACAGGCCGAGAGCTACTACAACCAGGCACAGGCGGCGCTCAAGAGCGACAACCTGGCCCTGTACGGCAGCGACCTGGCCCTGATGAAGACGGCGCTGGATGAGGCCACGGCGGCCGCTCAGGGCAGCGGCAAGGCCGCCACGCCGTCGCCGTCGCCATCGGCCAGCCCATAACCCGCCGGGGGGCGAGCAGGCGGCTGCAAGGCGACTGCGGGACGGCTGCGAGGCGGCTGGACGCGGCCGAAGCCGCTGGAAGCGGGTCGGTTCGGCCAATCCGCGCCGCCGCGCCGCTGCACGGACACACCGCCGCCCCAGAGGGCGTACGCTCGGTGCTGACGGGACATCCAGAGCAAAGCTCGCCTGCCGCAGTAGCGCACGCCCGGCAGGCCTGGTGAGAGGAGCCGGACTGGTCGTGGCACCTCGTGTGCTCGTTGATGCGACCGCAGTGCCCGCAGACCGTGGCGCGCTCGGCCGCTACGTTGACGGGCTGGTCAGCGCCCTGGGCGAAGCAGGAGCCGACCTGGCCGTGGCGTGCCAGCGCGCCGACGAGGAACGGTATGGGCGGCTGGTGCCGAGCGCGCGGGTCGTGGCCGGCCCGCCGGCCATCGCGCACCGGCCCGCCAGGCTCGCCTGGGAGCAGAGCGGCCTGCCGCTGGTGGCACAGCAGGTGGGCGCTGACGTGATCCACGCGCCGCATTACTCGATGCCGCTGCGGCCCGGCGCGCCGATCGTGGTGACCATGCACGACCTGACGTTCTTCACCGAGCCGGACGCGCACAACCCGCTGACCGCGACGTTCTACAAGTCAGCGATCAGGACCTCCGCGCGCCGCGCCACCCGGCTCATCGTCCCGTCCAAGGCCACCAGGGACGAGCTGGTGCGCGTGCTCGGCGCGGACCCGACCAGGATCGACGTGGCCTACCACGGCGTTGACCACGCGGTGTTCCACCATCCTGCCGAGGTCAAGCTGCGCCAGGTCTCCGACCGGCTCGGCCTGCACGGCAAGCCCTACGTCGCCTACCTTGGCGCGCTGGAGCCGCGCAAGAACGTGCCCGCGCTGATCAACGGGTGGGCGGAGGCCGTGGAGGACCTCGGCGACCCGCCCGCGCTGGTCCTGGCCGGCGGCAGCGGCTGGAGCGAGGAAGTGGACGCGGCGGTCGCGAACGTGCCCGCCCACCTGCGCCTCGTCCGCCCTGGTTACCTGCACTTCGGCGACCTGCCCGGCTTCCTCGGCGGGGCGCTCGTGGTCGCGTTCCCCAGCACCGGCGAGGGATTCGGGCTGCCGGTGCTCGAGGCCATGGCCTCGGGCGCGGCGGTGCTGACCACGCACCGCACCTCCCTTCCGGAGGTGGGCGGGGACGCGGTGGCCTACACCGAGCCGGACGCGGACAGCATCCGCGCCGCGCTGCGCTCGCTGCTTGACGACCCGGCGCGCCGGGAGGCCCTCGGAGCCGCCGGCGAGGCGCGGGCGCTGGAGTTCACCTGGGCCGCGTCGGCGGAGGCGCACATGGCGTCCTACGAGCGGGCGGCCGTCCAGGGCCACGAGTAGTCGGCGACCGGGCCCGGAGGCCCGGGCCGCGCCAGCTTAGGCTGGAGGCCATGAGCGTCGACGGGCCCACCCCGCCCCCCAGCCCGCAGCACCAGCAGCAGACCCAGCCGCACGAGCCGCG
>JASHOI010000159.1 GCA_030041195.1 Streptosporangiaceae bacterium
CGTTCCGCCGGGGGTTGCCGTGACGCCGGGTGGCGCCGTTCCGCCGTGGGGTGCCGTGACGCCGGGGGGCGGTACCGGGGCTCCTGACCGGGCGGCGCCGGCCGGCGCGGGCGCGCCGTGCCGCGGTCCGGCCAGTCCTCGCTCATGCGGTGTTCCCCGCTCGCCTCCGGGGCCCCTGGAGACGGCCCCTTCCCTCGTCGCTCGTCGCCTTCGCTCCTCGCTCCTCAGTCCAGGCGCCGCCGTGCCCCTCCGGCTCGCTCATGCGGTGTTCCCCGCTCGCCTCCGGCACCCTTCCGGCTCGGTCATGCGTTCCTCCCTGGCGCACAAGGCAGCGCCCGGCAACGGCGGATTTCCGTTTCTTTCAGAATTGCGCAACTGCGCAAGTTAGAGAATACAGCGCCCGCGGCCGTCGGCAGGCAAAGCCGCCGCATTGAGATGGGCAGGTCACAGCCAGCGAGAATTCCGCCGCAGGTACCAGGACCTGGCAGCGACAATGGCAAGAGCGTAGCCGCCCAGCACCGCTGCGAGCAGCGGATAGTAGATCAGCGGCAGCGGGTGCAGGCGCAGTGCCGCGCCAACCGGGGTGAGCGGCAGCCCCAGGCCCACCACCGCCAGCCCGAGCGTGCCGAGCAGCACCGGCGTGGCCGCGTGGCGGCGCCGCGACGGCAGCCACCGGCTGCGCAGCAGGTGCACCGCGACCGCCTGGCTCAGCAGGTTCTCGGTGAACCAGCCGGTGCGGAACAGCGCCTGGTCGGCGGCGCCGATGTGACCGCGCATGATCCACCACAGCAACACGAACATGACCAGGTCGGCCACTGCGTTCACCGGCCCGAGGCAGATGACGAACCCGGCCAGGTCGCGGCGGTCGAACGTGCGCGGCGCGCGCAACGACGGCTCGTCCACGGTGTCGAACGCCAGCGGGATCTGTGACACGTCGAAACACAGGTTCTGGGCCAGAACCTGCAGCGGCAGCATCGGCAGGAACGGCAGCGCGGCGCTCGCGGCCAGCATCGACAGCACGTTGCCGAAGTTGGACGAGATCGTGATCTTGAGGTACTTGATCACGTTGCCGAAGCTCCGCCGGCCCTCGCGGACGGCCTGCCCGAGCATGGTCAGGTCCTTGCGGAGCAAGATGACGTCGGCGCACTCCCGCGCCACCGCGGTGGCGCCGGCAACGGAGATCCCCACGTCGGCCTCGCGGAGCGCCGCGGCGTCGTTTGCGCCGTCGCCGAGGAAACCCACCGCGTGCCCGGCCGAGCGGAGCGCGCGCACCAGCCGGGCCTTCTGCGCGGGATCAACCCTGGCGAATACCGTGCCGGCCGCCGCGGCGGCGGCCAGCGCCCGGTCGTCCAGGCGGGCGACGGTCTCGCCGGTGACCACCGAGCCGGGATCGATGCCGACATCCCGGCAGATCCGCGCCGCCACCAGCGGATGATCCCCCGTGACGATCTTGATGGTGATGCCCTGGGCGGCCAGGTCGGCGACGGCCTGCCGCGCGGACGGCCGCGGCACGTCACGGAACCCGACCAGGCCGACCAGCGTCAGGCCGTCCTCGTCGGCCGGCCGGTACCGGCCGCGGGCGGCAGGCCGGGTGGCCACCGCCACCGCGAGGAGGCGCACGCCATCACGGGCGTAGCCGTCGGCCAGCGCGGCGGCCCGTTCCCGCCCGGCGGGGCCGAGAGGAAGGTCGCGCCCATTGCTGCGAAAGCGAGAGCAGCGGTCCAGCACCTGCGCCGGCGCGCCCTTGGTGATCAGCGTGTGCCGTCCGGGGACGCCGACGGTGCGGGTCACGACCGTGACCCGGCGGCGCCGGAAATCGAACGGGATCACGTCGACCATCGCGATCCGGTCCTCCGCGAACAGGCCGCGGTCCGCCCCGCAGGTGAGCAGCGCCTGGTCGAGCACGTCGGCGACGGCGCCGTCAGCGGCGGACGCCAGGAAATAACTGTTGAGCCAGGCCCACCGCAGCACCTCCGGATCGGTGCGCCCGGCCAGGTCGAGATGGCAGTCAAGGGATACCCGGTCCTCGGTCAGGGTGCCGGTCTTGTCGGTGCACAGCACGTCCATCGCACCGAGGTTGTGCATGGCAGGCAGCCGCTTGACGATCGCGGCCTTCCCGGCCACCACGGCCGCGCCGCTGGCCAGCGCGCTCGTCACCACGACCGGGAGCATCTCGGGGGTCAGGCCGACCGCCACCGCCACGGCGAACAGCAGCGCCTCGAGCAGGTGCCCCCT
Organism: Streptosporangiaceae bacterium; assembly: GCA_030041195.1. Next base: position 2,236 of record JASHOI010000159.1, read on the forward strand.
GATGAACGCGTTGACGGCGAGCACCACCGGGACACAGACCAGCATGAACGAGATGAGCATCCAGGTCACGTCCCGCACGCCGCGGTCAAACGCGGTCTCGGCGCTGGCGCGGGGCAGTTCCTGGTGGGTCGCGCCGAGGTAGGTCGACATCCCGGTGGCGACCACGACCGCGGTTGCGGAGCCGCTCACCACGGTGGTGCCCATGAAGCACAGCCCCGGCGCGTCGAACAGCAACGCGTCATCGTCGGCCGGGGAGGCTTCCCGGGCAGCAGCCACGGCAGCGCCAGCCGGGCCGGCCGGGCCGCCGCGGCCCGCGCCACCGGTGATCAC
>JASHOI010000160.1 GCA_030041195.1 Streptosporangiaceae bacterium
TGTCCTTGATGCCCACCGGCCGCCCGGCCAGCGGCCCGTCGGCGGCGCGCCGCGGCGCCCCGATCACCGACGCGACGGCGTTCAGCGGCCGGCCGAGCCGCTCCAGGCGCTCGTAGGCGGCCAGCAGGTCGAGGTTGGACCGCTCGCAGGTCCGCCGGCCCTGCTCGATCTCGGTGATCAGCTCGACCACCCGGCGCAGCATCGGGCCCCTCAGCCCGCCGATGTGCGCGGGCACCTCGGTCGGGCGGTGCCGCACCATCAGGTCCCGGTAGATCCCGGAGTGGGTCTTGGCCGAGCGCCGGTTGAACGCGACCAGCGGTGCGAGCGACCCTGGGAGGTCGTCCGGGTCGAATCCGTCGAAGCCCAGCGGCGTGACCGGGGCCTGGTCGAGAACCTCTCTGGCTACCGCCACCAACAACGGTGCGTAGGCCGGGTCCTCGAGCCCGTCCGCGATCGACAGGTCGCTGACCGCGATCGCGGCCAGCATCGCCCCGTAGGCCTCCTTGCCCCACAGGTAGCCCATGATGTGCTCGGCCGGCTCGGCGTCCGCGATGTCCGCGGCCACCGCGCGGACCCGGTCCGAGATCGTCCCGTCGACCTCGCCGATCACGAACGTCTCCCGGCTGCCGCGCAGCACGACCCCCGGCGCGGTCACGTCGGCGCCGAAGTTCACGAAGGCCTCCACCACCCGGTCCGCCCCGACCGCGGCGGCGAGCTGCTCGGCGTTCAGCCCGTTCTGCAGCGAGACCACGAACCCGCCGGAGTGCATCCGCCCGGCCAGGCTGGCCGCCGCGGCCGCCGTGTGCTGTGACTTGACCGCGACCAGGACCGGCCCGTCCAGCCGCTCCGGCAGGTCCGCCGGCAGCACCGCCGGCACCCGGACGGTGAAGTTCTCGATCGGCCCCTCGATCCGCAGGCCTTGCTCATTGATCGCCGCGACCACGGCCGGATCGGCGTCGCTGACCAGCACGTCGTGGCCGTCGCGGGCCAGCCCGGCGGCCACGGTGCCGCCGATCGCGCCACAGCCAAGCACCACATAGCGCATGGCGCGCAACGTTACAGCGTTGTCGTCCCATAAGCTAGGACAAAGGTTTGTTTCGTCGGCAATCTCTGTTAGATCTCGCGCCTCGGCCGGCGAGATCTCTAGGCTGACCTATAGCATCCCGAGCCTGATCAGGAGGACCGGCCATAACGCCACTGATGATTGCCAGCGAGCGGGGCGAGGTGGGCCTGGCCGCGGGCATGGACCTGCTGCGCGCCGGTGCGAGCGCCATGGACGCGGTCGAGGCAGCCGTCCGCGTCGTGGAGTCGAACGAGTCCGACCACTACGTCGGCGTTGGCGGGCTGCCGAACCTGCTCGGCGAGGTGGAGCTGGACGCGTCGATCATGGATGGGGCGACCCGGCGGGCCGGGGCGGTTGCCGCGGTCACCGGGTTCCCGCACCCGATCTCGATCGCCCGGGCCGTCTGCGACCTGCTGCCGCAGCACCTGCTGCTGGTCGGCCCCGGAGCGGAGCGCTTTGCCGAGGAGGCCGGCATCGAGCGCGGGCCGACGCTGACCGACGAGGCGAAGAAGATGTGGCAGGACGGCCTGTCCGCGGCCGGGATCGAGGCCGCCGAGGCCAGGCACGGCCCCGGTGAGCGCGCCTACCGCGAGCAGGTCCTGGAGCGGCTCGCCTCGATGCCGGTGCCCGGCGGGCCGTGGGACACGGTCAACGTGCTCGCGCTCGACTCCGGCGGCAGCCTCGCGGTGGGCGTGAGCACCAGCGGATACCCGTGGAAGTACCCGGGCCGGGTCAGCGACTCGGCGATCATCGGCGCCGGCAACTACTGCGACAACGCGGTCGGCGGCGCGGCCTGCACCGGCCGCGGCGAGCTCGCGATCCGCGGCACGAGCGCCCGCTCGGTGCTGCGCGCGCTCGCGGCGGGCGCGGACCCGGCGCAGGCCTGCGCGGCCGCGCTGGCCGAGACCCTTGACCTGCCGGACGACTTCCGCACGCCGCTGCAGGCGCTTTGCCTGACACCGGACGGCCGGCACGGCGGGGCGTCTACGATCGCGGGGGCCAGCTACGCCGTGATGACGGCCGACGATGAGACGTTCCAGGTCGAGGAACGGAGGCAGATATGAAGGTCTTCCTGTCCAGCGACATGGAGGGGACCGCCGGCGTCGTCGACTGGGAACAGTGTGTCGGGGACGGCCCGCAGGCCGCCGCCGGGCGCAAGCTGCTGCTGGACGAGGTCAACGCGGCCATCGAGGGAGCGATGGCCGGCGGCGCCACCGAGATCGTGGTCAACGACTCGCACTCGACGATGCGGAACCTGCCGCCGGACGCGCTGGCCGGCGAGGCGTCCTACATATCCGGCAGCCACAAGCCGCTGTACATGATGCAGGGCCTGGACGGCAGCTTCGACGCGGTGCTGTTCGTGTCGTATCACGGCTCGGTCGGCGCGCCCGCCGGGCTCTCGCACACCTACAGCCCGCGGGTGGTCGTCGAGGCGCGGCTGGACGGCGTCGTGACCGGCGAGGCGGGCATCAACGCGCTGGTCGCGGCGCACTACGGGGTTCCGGTGGTGCTGGTGACCGGGGACCGCTGCGCCTGCGAGGAGACCGCGACGCTGATCCCGGGGGTGCACCCGGCCGTGGTCAAGGAGCCGGTCAGCCGGACCGCTGCGCACAGCCTGCATCCGTCCCGGGCCCGCGCGCTGATCAGGGACACCGCCGAGAAGGCGGTCGCCGGGGCGGGCGCCGCCGAGCCGCCGCCGCTGGCATCGGCCACGCTCGAGGTGTCGGTGCGCACCACCGACATCGCCGAGGCCGCCAGCTGGGCCCGGGGCGTGGACCGGACCGGGCCGCGGGAGCTGCGCATCCACGGCGAGAACGCGCTGGCCACCTACCGCTCGTTCTGCGCCGCGATCCTGCTCACCCGGACGGTCGCTGACATCGTATGAACGCCGTAACCGGGGGCGAGCGGCGGGCGTCGCGGCTGGTCGACATCGCCGAGGCGGTCGGCGTGCACGTGTCCACCGTGTCCCGGGTGCTGAACGGCGACCCGGCGCAGTCCATCCGGCCAGAGGTCTACGAGCGGATCCTGGAAACCGCCCGGCAGCAGGGCTACCGGCCGAACGCGCTGGCCCGGGCGCTGAAGCGGCAGCGCACCGGGGCGTTCGCGTTCGTGCTGCCGCTGGAGCGCAACCCGAGCTGGGCCCGGCTGCAGGGCGGCGCGCTGCGCCGGGCCAGCGAGCGCGGCTACGTCGTCATGATCATGGAAGAGCCGGCCGAGGACCCGAAGCCCCCCGGGGACTACCGGTACCTGGTGGAGGAGAGCCGCGCCGACGGCCTGCTGCTCGCCACCCCGCTGCGGATCCCGGAGCACGTCGGCGGGGTGACCGGGGCTCCGCACGTCTACGTGAACCGCCGCGGTCCCGACCGCGGCAACGACGTGGTGATGGACGAGCCCGGGGCGGTCCGGCTGTTCCTCGACCACGCGGCCGGTCTCGGCCACCGCAGCTTCGCGCTCATCGACGGCGAGCCCGCGGTGGACACCGTGCACCGCAGGGCCACGGCGGCGCGGCGGATCTGCGCGGCGCGCGGCCACGACCTCACCGTCCGGCACACGGCCTCGACCGAGGACGGCGGCTGGGAGGCCGCGACGAAGATACTGCGCCGCGGCCGGCTGCCGACCGCGTGCGGCGTGGGCAGCCTCAACCAGCTGTTCGGCGTCATGGCGGCGCTGCGCACCGCGGGCGTGGCGGTGCCCGGCGACATGTCCGTGGTCAGCTTCGACGAGGACCAGTGCCTGGCCTTCCTCGAGGTCCCGGTCAGCAGCGTGTGCATGCCGCTGCCGGAGCTCGGCGCCGCAGCGGTCGACGCGCTGATCGCGCGCATCGACGGAACCCCGGCCGGCGACGTGATGATCAGCGAGCCGATGAGCCTGTGCCGGCGCGCCTCGGTGGCCCCGCCTCGCTAGCCTGAAGCGCCGCCACCTGCCCCGATACCCGGCGGGTATCGGGGCAGCTCAACAGGTATTGGACTCCCCCGCCGGCCCGAAGCTGGACTGGACGGGTGAGAGACATCGACGAAACCGCCCCGGGCGGCGATCTGGCGAAGCCATGAGCAAGCTGTCTATGCCGCCCGCCTGGCAGGGGCCGCTCCCCGAGGCCACGCCACCGTCGGGCATGGCCGTCCACCAGCTGCCCACCGGCACCTATGAGACCAGGGCTGCCTTTGCCTTCACCGGCGGCTCGTTCCGCGACAAGCGCCGCTTCGCGGCGACGGCGATCCTGGTCACGCACCCCGAGGGCGATCTTCTGATCGATGCCGGCTTCGGCTCCGGTGTCGCGGCTCACGTCCACGCTCAGCCCTGGTTCGCGCGCGCTCCCTACCGGGCAGCCGGCACCGCCAGCGAGCAACTCGACGCCAGCGGCTACGACCGGGGCCGGCTGCGCGGCGTGCTGATCACGCATTCCCACTGGGACCACGTGAGCGGCCTCGACCAGCTGCAGGTGCCCATCTGGACCAACGCGGGCGAGCTGCAGTACGCGGCGACAGCGCGGGACGGGAAAGTGTTCCGGACCGTGTCAGAGGGTCACGAGATCCACCGCTACGAATTCGGTAACGCGCCGTACCTCGGGTTCGCGTCGAGCTACGACGTGTACCGCGACGGCTCGGTCGTCGTGGCACTGGCCGGGGGGCACACGACCGGCTCAGTGATCGTCTTTGTCACGCTGCCGGCCGGCCAGCGCTATGCCTTCATCGGCGACGTGGCCTGGCAGCTTGAGGGCATCGGCAAGCCGGCGCAGCGGCCGCCGCTGATGCGCAAGCTGGCCGACGTCGACCCCGGCCAGGTGCGCGAAGACCTGCTCCGGGTCGCTTCGCTCGCTGGGCTGATGCAGGTCGTGCCGGCGCACGACGTCAGGGCGTACGACGGGATCCCGCTGCTGGCCGGCGCTGAGCAGCCGGGCCGGACCGGTACACCGCCGTCGCGATCTGGATGAGCGAGCGGATCAGCGGGCTGGCGTCGGCTCTGCCCCACGCGACAACCAGCCGGCTGGGCCTCATGTCAGCGAGCGGGACCACGGTGAGCCCCGGCGGCCACGCGTGACCCAGCGGTGTCAGCGGCGCCAGCCCGATCGTGCCGCTCCACAAGACGGCCTGCACGCATTCGCCGACCGTGCGGACCACCGGCCCGTCGCGAAGTGTGCCGCCGGGCTCGGTGCCGTTCCAGTAGGCCCGCCACAGCGGGTCGGTTCCGTCGGGGAACTGGAACCACCGGCGGTCATCAAGGTCGGACACCCGGAGGGTGTCACGACGCGCGAGCGGGTCGTCGGCGCGCAAGACGACCCCGACGGGATCCGAGCGCAGCACGCGGGCGCTGATCCCGGTGCGGTCGAACGGCATCCGGGTGAGCGCGGCGTCGACCAGCCCGGCCCGCAGCCCGGTGGTCGGGTCGGTGAGGTCCGCTTCCCGGATCCGGACGTGCACCCCCGGGTTACGCTCGCGGAACGCGTCGGCGAGCCCGGTGCCGGCCTCCTCGCCGCTGTCGGCGAGAGTGCCGATCGTGAACGTCGCCGTTCCGGCCGCCGCGGTGACCCGGGCCCGGGCGTGCTCGGCGTGCTCGAGCAGGGCACGCGCCTCGTCGTAGAGCGCCGTTCCCGCTGGTGTGAGCGTGACCCCGGCGGGTGAGCGGTGCAGCAGCAGAGCGCCGACATCGGTTTCGAGTTGCTTGATGGCCCGGCTCAGCGGTGGCTGGGTCATGTGCAGGCGGGCGGCGGCGCGCCCGAAGTGGCGCTCCTCGGCGACCGCGACGAAGTAGCGGAGCGAGCGCAGGTCCATTGCCGGCAACGCTACTCGTGCGGCACGCCGTTAGCCGGCGGCCGCCGGGTCGCCGAGCAGGTCCGGGAGCTCGGACCGGGCGGCGACGCCGAGCTTCGGGTAGGCCTTGTACAGGTGGTAGCCCACGGTCCGCGGGCTGAGGAACAGCTGGGCCGCGATGTCGCGGTTGGACAGGCCCTGCGCGGCCAGCCGGACGATCTGCAGCTCCTGCGGGGTCAGCTGGCCGAGCGGACCGGGCCCGCGGCCCTCCGGGGTCGCCACGCCGGTGGCGCGCAGCTCGGTGCCGGCCCGGGCGCTCCACGGCTCCGCACCCAGCCGGTCGAAGATCTCCAGGGCCGCGCGCAGCTGGGTCCGTGCCTCCGCCTTGCGCCGCGCGCGGCGTAGCCATTCCCCGTAGAGGCTGTGCGTTCGGGCCCGTTCAAAGGGCCGGTCATCGCGCTGATGCGCATCCAGCGCCGCCGCGTACAGGGTCTCGGCCTCCGGGTCGGGTGCGAGCAGCGCCCGGCAGCGCAGGACCAGCGCGTCGATCCAGGGCTGGCCGGCTCGCGCGCCCCATTGCGCGAACCGCTCCATTGACGCCGTGGCGCGGGCCGGCTCGCCGATCCGGACCGCGGCCTCGACGAGGTCGGGGGCACTGCGCATGACCGACACGTGGTGCCGCGCCGGGCTCTCGGCGAGCGTCGTCAGCCGGCCGAGCGCCGCTTCCACCCGGCCGGCGCCGAGGTCGAGCACGCCGAGCGACCAGTGCGCCCAGCCGCTGCCGGGTGCGGCGTTGCCCGCGGTGGTCGCGGTCATCGTGTCGTCGGCGAGCTTCCGGCACCGCGCCTCGTCGCCCGCCGTCGCGGCGAGGTACGCGAGCAGGCCGCTGACCTGGCTCACCCAGTGCCACTGGCCGCTGTCGTCGGCAACCTGGAGCGCCTCGGCCGCGGTCGTCAGCGCGTCGCGGTGCCGGCCGTGGAACAGCTCGGCCTCGGCCAGGAAAAACAGAATGGTCGGCAGCAGGCCGATCCGGCCCTGCCCGCGCGCCTCGGCGGCCAGCGCCGCCGCGACCTCGTGGGTCTGCGCGTCCTGGCCGACGATCAGGCCGGCGCCGCACACCTGGGCCAGGTC
>JASHOI010000161.1 GCA_030041195.1 Streptosporangiaceae bacterium
GGCGGTGGCGGGCGGACCGGCCGCGTCGTGCGTGCTGGCGGTGGCGGGCGTGCTGACCGAGCCAACCGCGCCGGCCGGAACGCGGCTCCGGCCGGTTGCGCCGTTGCTGCTCGCGGCCGCCGGTTTCGGGTCCGCCCGATCGTCCTCGGCCGTGGCATACGCGGGCCGCGCGGCCGCGCCGTTGCTGCTCTGCTCGGTACCGGTCAGCGGCAGCTCGAGGTCTTTCAGCCTGGCGACCGGCGGCTTGCGTGTCAGGTCATCGTTATAGGGCGACGAAGGATGGCCGGGCGGCAGGCGCTCCATCCGTCGTCTCAGGTCGGCGATCGACCCACGTTCTGGCTGCTCAACGGCGTATGGGAGGTCGGCGCCGGTGGCCTCACCTCTGGGCGCGCTGGGCTCGGCAAGCTGACCCCACCGGTCCTGCGCCCCTGGCATTGCCAGCCTCCCCCACATTGGCGACGAAGTCATCGTAACCGTCGGCCCAGCCGGGCACCCGGCGAAGCGTTTTGTGGGCACTGCCCTCGAGGTCCGGAATGTCAGCCGATCGGCTGCCATGCCGGGTCGCGGCCGGACAGGGCGAGCGCCCGGTCGAAAAGCGATGCCGAAGCGGTCACCGTTACCGGATCGCCGAAACCCTGGTACTTGCGGAACAGCTCGGCGTTGGCTTCCACCGCGGCGAGCACGGCGCCCGCGACGTCCTGGCGGGCGGTGTAGCGCTGGCCGCTGGCCTTCGCCGCATCCCAGCCGTGCAGCGCCATCTCGGCGATGAGCAGCGCGGCCACGTCGGCCGCTGGCGTGGGCGTGCCCATGACGTTGAGGTTCCGCTGCCATGCGGCCGGGTCGGACCACGCGGTCACCGCCTTGTCCAGCTGAGCCGCGTAGTCAGCGGCGTAGCCAGGCTCGGCGGCAAAATCCTTGTTGACCAGATCGTCGGGCACCTGCTCATCCCTGGCGCGGCGCTCGGCGGAGTACGCGGTCCAGAGGATCATGTGGTTGAGCAGCGCGTGCAGGTCCCAGTCGGTGCATGGCGTGACGGCTGAGAGCTGAGCGCTGCCGATGCCGCCAACGACCCGCGCGGACTCGGCCGCCGCGGCCGCCATCTCGGAGTGCAGGTTCATGGACTCTCCTCGGGTCAGTGTGTGACGCGACGCTACCGGGAGCCGTCGGAACCGGTCTTGAACAAACGCGACGGCTAGGCTGGCCAGGGTGAACCGGGCGACCGATCGGGGACTTGGCCGTGGCGTGCTGCACCAGGACCTAGCCGGAACCAGGTTCCGGCTTTCTCGCCACCAGCCGTCGGCCGCGCTGCGGCCGTTCGTCGACTTCCTTTGGATCGTGCGCTGGGACCTGAGCGGCGAGCAGCCGCACGAGCAGAAGATCCTGCCGCACCCCAACGTGAACCTGGCGTTCGAGGAATCGGGCCCGGCGGTTTACGGTGTGGACCGGAAGCTGTTCACCCGCCGCATCGCCGGCCGCGGCAAGGTCCTGGGCGTGCGGCTGAGCCCGGGAGGCTTCCGGCCGTTCTGGACCGCACCGGTGTCGCGGCTCACCGACCGCACGATCCCCGCGGCGGAGGTGTTCGGCGCCGCGGTCGCGGCGGCGCAGGAGGCGATCATGGGCGCGCCCGGTGACGCCGCGATGGTCGCCCACGCCGAGGAGTTCCTGAACGGCGTGCTGCCGGACCGCGACCCGGTCGCCGAGAGCGTTGCCGAGATGGTCTCGCTGATCAACGCCGACCCCTCGCTGACCCGGGTCGACCAGCTTGCCGCGCTCTCCGGCCTGTCGGTGCGCAGGCTGCAGCGGCTATTCGCCGAGTACGTGGGCGTGGGTCCCAAGTGGGTGATGCGCAGAGCCAGGCTGCACGAGGCCGCACAGCGGGCCGACCAGGGAGCCGTCGTCGGCTGGGCCGCCATGGCCGCTGACCTCGGCTACGCCGACCAAGCGCACCTGACCAGGGAGTTCACCGCGCTGATCGGTGTTCCGCCGGCCCGTTACGCCCAGGCTTAATGGGGTTATGTCCGTGCATGCCGTGGCCGCGCTCGCGCTGCCCTCGGTCGAGGCCTTCGACCTGGCCATACCGGCGCAGGTCTTCGGCGACCGCAGGCAGGCCGACCGGTACAGCTTCACCGTCTGCGCCCCCACCCCCGGACCGGTCCCGTGCACGACGGGCTACGCGATCAACGCCTCGCACGGTTTGGAGCAGCTGGTCGCCGCGGACACCGTGGTGGTGCCCGGCTTCCTGCCCCTGGACAGTCCCGGCGAGGAGGTGTGCTCCGCGCTGCAGGCGGCGGTCGCGCGCGGCGCTCGCGTTGTTTCGGTGTGCACCGGTGCCTTCGCCCTGGCCGCGGCCGGCCTGCTCGACGACCGCCGGGCCACCACCCACTGGCTGTACGCCGGCGAGCTCGGGGCCCGGTACCCGATGGTCAAGGTCGACCCCGACGTGCTGTGGGTCGACGAGGGCAGCGTGCTGACCAGCGCCGGGCTGGCGGCCGGCATCGACCTGTGCGTGCAGCTGGTGCGCGCTGATTACGGCAGCGACGCCGCGATCAGCATCGCCCGCTATATGGTCGTGGCCCCGCATCGCGACGGCGGGCAGGCCCAGCTGCTGGAGCGTCCCGTGCCGCCGCCGGCCCAGAGCCTGGCCGCCACCTGCGACTGGGCTCTGGCACGCCTGGCCGAGCCGCTCACGGTCGCTGACCTCGCGCGGCACGCAGGCTGGGCGCCGCGCACGTTCGCCCGCCGGTTCGTCGCCGAGACCGGCATGGCGCCGCTGCACTGGCTCGCCGCCGCCCGGGTCCGCGAGGCGCGTCGCCTGCTCGAGGTCACCGACCTGCCGGTCGACGACGTCGCCGCCCGCAGCGGGCTGGGCAGCGCGGCCAACCTGCGCCTGCACCTGGCGCGCGACGCGGGAACGACGCCCACCGCCTACCGGGCCACCTACCAGGGCCGCAGGCCGCGTTCCTGAACGGCCCCTCCCGCCCAGCGTGGGCAAAGCCCGGGGGAGGCAGGATCCTTACGAGATCGGGCAGTTCTGCTGCTCGCCGTCCCCGGCGCTGTGACGGAACGATGGACTCATGTCTAACATCGCTCCGCTCCTTGACCGTAACCGGGCCTTCGCGGCCACCGACGCCCGCCTGAACGTGCCCGCGCTCCCGTTCCTGCCGTTCCAGAGCCTCTACATCATCACGTGTATCGACCCCCGGGTCGACCCGGCCCAGACTCTCGGGCTCGGGATGGGTGAGGCCGTGGTCGAGCGCGTTATCGGCGGCCGGGTCACCCCCGCCGTCATCCGGGACATCGCCTACATCGGCTACCTGGTGGAGTCCAAGGCGCCAGAGGGTCCGTGGTTCGAGGTCGCGATCATCCACCACACCGATTGCGGATCGACCCTGCTGGCCGACGACGAGATCCGGCACGGCTTTGCCCAGCGGATCGGCGCCGACGAGCGGACACTGACCGACACCGCCGTCCTGGACCCGGACCGCACGGTTCGCACGGACGTCGAGCGGGTGCTCTGGGCACAGGAAATCCCGTCGGAGGTCCGGGTATCCGGGCACGTCTACGACGTCAAGACCGGCCTGGTGTCCACCGTCGTCGACGCGAAGTCGAGGAAGTAACTCCCGCCGTGAGGACTCACCCTCCGAGGCCAGCCGCTAGCCGGGCCGGCCTGACCAGGTGCACGGCACCGGGGGGCGGGGCGGGAACGGCGCCCGGGTGCAGGACCGAGGCGATGGCCTCGACGCCGTCGACCAGCCGGGGTCCCGGGCGTACCACGATCGCGTCGGCGTCGATCGCCCAGACCGCGACGTCGCCGGGCAGCGCCGCGGCGGCCAGTCGCGCCTGCTCGACCGCGCCGGCCAGGTGGTAGCCGCACGGGGCCACCACGACGTGCTCCGGTGCAGCCGCGGCAATCGCCGGCCAGTCCGTCTGCTCGGATCGCTCGCCGGGCTGCGCCGCGACCGGCTCGCCGCCGGCCGCGGTCACCAGGTCGGGCACCCAGTGCCCGCCGGTGAACGGCGGATCCACCCATTCCACCATCGCCACCCTGGGCCGCCGCTGCCCCGAGACCAGCGCGGCGGTGCGGGCGAGCCGGGCGCGCAGCCCGCTGACCAGTCGCGCCGCGCGATCCGGCACGCCGGTGCGCTGCCCGACGGCCAGGATCGAGTCGAGCACCTCGTCGAGCGAGTGCGGATCCAGCGAGAGCACGTCGGCACGGCATCCCAGGTAGTCGAGGGCGTCCTCGACGTGGCCGGACGGCAGCGCGCACACCCGGCACAGGTCCTGGGTCAGGATCAGGTCGGGCCGCAACAGCGCCAGCGCCTCGGCATGCAGGGTATAGAGGTCCGCGCCGGCGGCCATCTGGGCGCGCACGTAGCCGTCGATCTCACCGGGGGTCATCCCGCTGGTGTCCCGGCCGCCCACGACCACGGTCTTCTCGGCCCGGGCGGCGGCGGGCTCGTCGCACTCGAACGTGACCCCGACCAGGTCGTCGCCGAGGCCGAGCGCGTACACGATCTCGGTCGCCGACGGCAGCAGGGACACCAGGCGCACCAGGCCAGCATAGGCACGGCGAGCCGCTTCCAGCCGGCCCCGGCCGCCGCTCTGGCCCCTAGTAACCTGGACGGGGCCTGCGGGAGGATGGTGCCATGATCTTCATCACCGCCAAGTTCCGAGTCCTGCCCGAGTACGCCGACCGGTGGCCCGAGATTGCCGGCGAGTTCACCGAGGCCACCCGCGCCGAGCCTGGCGCCAAGTGGTTCGAGTGGTCGAGAAGCGTGGCAGACCCGAACGAGTACGTCCTGGTCGAGGCGTTCCGCGACGACGCGGCCGGGGCGGCGCACGTTCAGTCGGAGCACTTCAAGAAGGCGCAGCAGACGCTGCCGCCGTATCTCGCCGAGACACCGCGGATCGTCAACTTCACGATCCCGCAGGACGACTGGTCCGAGCTCGGCGAGCTGGCCGTTCCGGCCCGGGACTGAGTCGGCCGGTCATTCAGTCGTGGGCGCAGGAGCGCGCTCACGGGAGAGGACGTTGATCGTCCGCTTGGTCCAGGCCAGGCTTGCGGCGTGCGTCGCGATCCCGTTATCGAGCGCCAGCGGGATGTGCCGGCCGGGAAGGTTCATGGCGGCCGCGTACGCCTCCAGTTCGTCCAGGCGGGCGGCGAGCGCGTCGCGCAGGTCGGCAAGGAAGGCGAGCACGTCGGACCGGGATACCACGCGCTCCATCATCACGAAGCGCATCAGGTGCAACGGCAGGTCGGTGCTGATCGTGGCAGGGTTGACCGGCCGCCGCACCCAGGCGGCGTGGGCCTCGCGGCCCTCCTCGGTGATGTGGTAAACGAACCGCCGCCGGGACCGCTCATGGCCGGCGCCGGCCTGCTCCGCGTACAGCAGCCCGCGCTGCTCCAGGCGGCGCAGCGCCGGATACAACGCCCCGGAACTCGGCTGGTAAACGCCCAGTGGCGTGGTCGCGAACGCCTGCTTCAGGTCATAGCCGGTCGATGGGGCGGCGGCGATCATCCCGAGCAGCACCTGCTCGAACTCGGTTAGCTGCCGCACGGCCATGACCTGCAAGCTTAAGCCCTAAACCGGCGCCGTCCCGATTGAGTCGAATCGATCTAGTTGCTAAGGCTCATAAAGCCGAACTTAAGCCGCTGGACATGCCAGACTATTGAGGTTCCATTAGATCGAATCGATCTATAGTCTGGGCCAGGCGGCGCAATGCGCGCTGGCCGGAGGAGGCGGACATGCCGCAGGTCAAGGTCAGGCGGCAGGGGATCACGGCTGATGAGGCGGCTGTCGTGATCCGCACCAGCCTGCCCCGCGAGCACCTGCAGATAACCGAGCGGGGAGACCGGGAGCTTGAGCTCAAGAAGAACTTCCTGGTTCGAGCGAACGTCAGCATCAGCCGCGAACCGGGCGGCACGGTGTTCACCGTGCACGGCGGAGGGCCGGTGGTTCCGCTGCTCTTCGTCGCGACGCGGTTCCTGAACGGCCGCGGGATCGCCCGCCGGGTGTCAGCTGTGCTCGGGGAACACGGAGGATTCCGTGGCGATGACTGAACCGGCCGGGGAGTTCGCCCGGCCGCAGCGGCTGGCGGGCGGCACCGGGGCGGCGATGGCCAGCCCGCCGGAAGTGATCACGGTGCGCGGCCTGCGGATGAGCTACGGCCACTACGAGGCGGTGCGGGGCATCGACCTCGATGTCGCCCGCGGCGAGGTCTTCGCGTTCCTGGGGCCAAACGGCGCGGGCAAGACCAGCACCGTCGAGATCCTCGAGGGCTTCCGCACCCGCACCGGCGGGGAGGTGCGGGTGCTGGGTGAGGACCCGGCGAGGGCGGGGCCGGACTGGCGCGGCCGGGTCGGCGTGGTGCTGCAGGAATCGGCGCCGGAGGCGTGGCTGACGGTCCGCGAGTGCCTGTCCATGTACGCCGGGTACTACCCGAACCCGCTGCCGGTCGGGCGGGCGCTGGAGCTGGTCGGGCTCACCGGCAAGGCCGATGACCGCTGCGACCGGCTGTCCGGCGGCCAGCTGCGCCGCCTCGACATGGCACTGGCGCTGATCGGCGACCCGGAACTGGTCTTCCTGGACGAGCCGACCACCGGGTTCGACCCGGCGGCCAGGCACACCGCGTGGGACGTGATCGCGAGCCTGCGCGAGCTCGGCAAGACGATCTTCCTGACCACGCACTACATGGACGAGGCCGAGGCGCTGGCCGATCAGATCGTGATCATCGCGGCCGGCAAGATCGTGGCGTCGGGAACCCCGGCCACGATCGGCGGCCGGGCCACCGCCGCCACCACGGTCAGCTTCACGCTGCCGGACGGCGTGACAGCTGGCGACCTGCCGGAACTGCCCGCGCCGGTCACCGCGGGCCGCGGCGGCACCGTCGAGATTCTGCATGACCAGCCGGTGCCGGTGCTGCACGAGCTGACCACGTGGGCGCTGCGGCACGGGTACCCGCTGGGCGACCTCACCGCGCACCGGCCCACGCTTGAGCAGATCTACCTCACGCTCACCGAGGAGCACACGTGAGCGTCGTGGCGAAGGCGCGCCCGGCGAGCACCACCGTGCTGGTTGCGCATCAGGCCCGGTATGACCTGCGCGCGTTCCGCCGGAACACCAGAGCCCGGATCTTCACGCTGGCCGTGCCCGTAGTGCTGCTGCTGATCTTGGTGTCCTTGTTCCGCACCGGCACGGTCCGGGCGGGCGGCGTCACGGTCAAGATCGCCGCTTACTACGTGCCGCACATCGCGGCGATGGCGATCGTTGGCGCTGGCCTGATCAACCTGCTGATCACCGTCGTCGCCAAGCGGGAGTCGGGCTCGCTGAAGCGGCGGCGGGCCACGCCGGTGCCATCCTGGGTGCTGATCGCGGGCGACGCCACCACGAGCGTCGTGTCGTCCCTGCTCATCGTCGCGGTCCTCGTCGCGATCGGCTCGCTGGGCTTCGGCCTCACGGTGACCGCGGCGGCGCTGGGCCTGGCCGCGGTGGAAACCGTGGTCGGTGCCGCCGCGTTCTGCTGCCTGGCCTACGCGCTCAGCGGCCTCGTCGGCAACGCCGAGTCGGCCGGGCCGCTGGCGCAGTTGTCCACGCTGCCGGTGTACTTCATCTCCGGCATCTACATCCCCGACAACGTGCTGCCGCACTGGCTGCTGGACATCGCGAACGTGCTCCCGGTCCGGCCGCTGGCCGTGGCCCTGCAGGCGGCGTTCGTGCCGGCGACCAACGGCGGCCAGCGGTTCGCCGCGATCCCGCTGCTGGTCGTCGTCGCCTGGGGCGTGGCCGGGCTGATCATCGCGGCCCGGACGTTCTCCTGGGTGCCGCGCCGGGGCTGACCGCTTCGGGAGACCGCTAGCTGCCGACGGCCGGGGAAGCCGGCCCGGCCGCGGACTCGCGGGTGTCGACGGACGAGCCGTCGGCGAAGAACTCCCGCAGGGTGTCACCCGAGCAGGTGTACTGCCACGGCCCAGGCTCGATACTCAGCGGCCCGCTGTTGTTGTACACCCCGTCGTCCAGCAACGTCTCGGTGCCATCGGCCGAGATGTCGCTGAGCAGAAGTGCGCCGTTCTGGGCTGTCCAGTCGGCGGTCGCCTGGCCGGTGATGGTCATGGTCCACTCGACGCCGCTGACGTTCGCCGAAGCCACCGTGCTGTCGCCGCCGGGGCTGTAGGTGATCACTATCGTGCCGTTCGGCCGGAAGACCTCGGTCGTGCCGGAGCCGGTGAACTGGACCGAGTTGCCGTTGATCTGGTTGATGATGGTCTCGGTTACCCCCTTCCACGTTCCGATCAGGCATGCGGCGCCGGTTGCCGACGGGCTCGGCCCGGGGCTGGCGGGCGGGGTCCGCCGCCGTGACGCCGCGTGCCGGGACCCGAGCGCGGCACTGCCCGCGGCGCTGCGTTTCGGGTGCGCCGGGCTGTTGTGCGGCACGAGCAGGAACGCGGCGATCCCGGCGGAGACCACCAACGCGGCCAGGCCGCCGGC
>JASHOI010000016.1 GCA_030041195.1 Streptosporangiaceae bacterium
CGCCCGCATCTGCCGTCGCGCCCGCATCTGCGGTCTCCACTCGCATCTGCGCCGTCCGGCACGCATTTGTGCCCTCCGGCCCGCATCAGACTTTACAAGTGAATTAGTAGCCAAACTAACCTGTTCCTGCGGAATCAGTTGACAGGGGCGGCCGACGTGGCAGGATTGCTAATCGGAGGGAGCAATCGCATGGCGCAGATGCCGGGGACGCCCCTGGCCCCGGGCAACCGAAGGCACAGTGACGCCGCCGCATCGCGCCGCGGCAATGGGATCGGTCAGGTCCGCGTGCTCCTTGACGATATTTCCAAGCAGATCATTGAGCAGCTGCAGCAGGACGGCCGGCGGTCGTATGCGGCGATCGGCCAGGCCGTCGGCCTGTCTGAGGCTGCGGTGCGCCAGCGGGTCCAGCGGCTGATCGAGGCCGGTGCGATGCAGATCGTCGCGGTCACCGATCCGCTGACGCTGGGATTCCGCCGCCAGACCATGATCGGTATCCGGTGCAGCGGGGAGCTGGAGCAGGTCGCCGACCAGCTCGCCGACATGCCCGAGATCGATTACGTGGTGATCACCGCCGGGTCCTTTGACCTGCTGATCGAAGTCGTCTGCGAGGACGACGACCAACTGCTGGAGATTCTCGGCAGGGTGCGCGCGATCCCGTGCGTGACCGCGACCGAGACGTTCGTGTACCTGAAGCTGCGCAAGCAGACGTACTCCTGGGGGACCAGATGACGACTCCTTCCTCACCCGGCCAGCACGACGCCCAGGACAACGCGGCGCAGCAGGCAGCGGCCAAGCGCAATCTGTGGATGCACTTCACCCGGATGAGCTCGTACGCCGACGCCGACGTGCCGGTCATCGTGCGCGGCGAGAACCAGTATGTCTACGACCAGCACGGCAAGCGCTACCTGGACGGGCTGGCCGGGCTGTTCGTCAGCCAGGTCGGGCACGGGCGCACCGAGCTTGCCGAGGCCGCGGGCCGCCAGGCCAGCGAGCTCGCCTACTTCCCGCTGTGGTCCTACGCGAACCCGCGCGCGATCGAGCTGGCGCAGCGGCTCGCCGATCTCGCCCCCGGCGACCTTAACCGGGTGTGGTTCACCACCAGCGGCTCGGAGGCGGTGGAGTCGGCGTGGAAGCTGGCCAAGCAGTATTTCAAGGCGATCGGCCAGCCGGCCCGCTACAAGGTGCTCAGCCGGTACATCGCCTACCACGGCACCTCGATGGGCGCGCTGGCGATCACCGGCCTGCCCGCGATCAAGGAGCCGTTCGAGCCGCTGCCCCCCGGCGGTGTGCGCGTGCCGAACACCAACTTCTACCGGGCGCCCGCGTTCGTGGCCGGCGACGTTGCCGCGTTCGGCGTCTGGGCGGCCGATGAGATCGAGCGGGCGATCCTGCGTGAGGGCCCCGAGTCGGTCGCCGCGGTATTCCTCGAGCCGGTGCAGAACTCCGGCGGCTGCTTCCCGCCGCCGCCCGGCTACTTCCAGCGGGTGCGGGAGATCTGCGACCGGTACGGCGTGCTGCTGGTCTCCGACGAGGTGATCTGCGCGTTCGGCCGGCTCGGCTATTACTTCGGCTCGGAGCGGTACGGCTACCAGCCGGACGTGATCACGTTCGCCAAGGGGGTGACGTCGGGCTACTCGCCCCTCGGCGGCATGCTGGCCAGCGACCGGCTGATGGAGCCGTTCGCCGATGGCACCGCCACCTTCCTGCACGGGATCACGTTCGCCGGTCACCCGGTCTCCTGCGCGGTCGCCCTGGCCAACCTGGACGTGTTCGAGAAGGAGGACCTGCTCGGCAACGTCAGGGCGCACGAGGCGGCGTTCCGGGCCACGCTGGAGAAGCTGCTCGACCTGCCGATCGTCGGCGACGTGCGCGGCGACGGCTACTTCTACGGGATTGAGCTGGTCAAGGACAAGGCCACCCGCGAGACGTTCGACGACGACGAGTCCGAGCGGCTGCTGCGCGGCTTCCTGTCACAGGCGCTCTTCGACGCGGGCCTGATCTGCCGCGCCGACGACCGCGGCGACCCGGTCATCCAGCTCTCCCCGCCGCTGACCTGCACCCAGGAGCACTTCGACGAGATGGAGCAGATCCTGCGCAGCGTGCTGACGCAGGCGTGGTCCCGGCTCTGACCGCGGTTCAGACCACGTTTCACCCGGTTCGCCAGCCAACCGGCGAAGAAGTTATGCATTCGTTACCGCATAGACGTGGCCGAACGGGTCCCCCAGACGTGTCTTATATGGCGGCAGGGCACAAGCGCTGTCATCGGACGCGAGATACGCCGGGAGGGTTCGATGCCCAGCAAGAGCCAGGACTGGAGCGCACTGGCAAGCCACAACGAGCGCGTTGTGGCCGCCCCTGCCGCACCGCTTCCTGGTATCCATCCGCAGCCTGATCCCGAACCGGGCAGAACCCCAACGGTGCAGGTCAGGAACCGATTGCGGCTGCGGAAACGCGCTGGGCGGACAGGTACTGCTGCACGTGCCTGACGGCCTCGGTCAGCGGTACCCGCTGCTTCTCCCCGGTCTCCCGGAAGGCGAAATCGACCACGCCCTCGGCTAGGTCGCGGCTGCCGACGCTGATCCGGCACGGGATGCCGGTCAGCTCCGCGTCCCGGTACTTCACGCCCGGGCGCTCGTCCCGGTCGTCGATCAGCGTGTCGACCCCGGCCGCCTGCAGCTCCTCGTAGAGCGTCTCGGCGGCGGCCCGGGTCGCCGTGTCCTTCGGCGTCAGCAGCACCACGTCCACCTCGGCCGGGGCCACACCCACCGGCCAGGCCAGGCCGGCGTCGTCGTGGTGCACCTCGGCCACCGCCGCCATCGCCCGCTCCACACCGATGCCGTAGCACCCCATGACCGGGGTGATCCCCGACCCGCCCGGGCCGAGCACCGAGACGCCGAACGTGTCCGTGTACTTGCGGCCGAGCTTGAAGATATGCCCGACCTCGATCGCCCGGATGATCTCCAGCGGCGCGCCGCACCGCGGGCATGGCTCGCCGGCGCGGACCTCGCGCAGGTCGATCCAGCGGCCCACGTTGATGTCGCGCGCCACGTCCACGCCGGTGAGGTGGACGTCGTCGGTGTTGGCCCCGGTGGTCATGTCGCGCCTGCCCTGCAGCGCCGGGTCGGCGATCACCGGCAGGTGGGTGACGCCGACCGCGCCGAGGCTGCCCGGCGACGCGCCCAGCGCCTCGCGGATCTCGTCCGGGTGCGCGGGCCGGATGTCGGTCGCGCCGGTGCCGTCCAGGAGCTTCTGCTCGGCGAGCGGGTGATCGCCGCGCAGCAGCACCAGGGTGGGCTGCCCGTCGATCATGTAGACGAGCGTCTTGATCTGCCGGCCGGCCGGCTTGCCATGCTGGGTCGCCAGGTCGTCGATCGTGCGCACGCCCGGCGTGTCCAGCCGTTCCGGCGCCGCCGGGCCGGCGGCGTCCTCGACCGGCGGCAGCGCCGACGTCGCCTTCTCCAGATTGGCCGCGTAGCCGCAGTCGGGGCAGTGCGCGACCATGTCCTCGCCGGCCTCCGACGGGCACATGAACTCGATCGAGTCGCTGCCGCCCATGTTGCCGCTGGACGCCTCCACCGCCACCGCCGGGATGCCCAGCCTGGCGAAGATCCGCTGGTACGCGCCGCGGTGCGCCTCGAACGAGGCGTCGAGCCCGGCCTCGTCGATGTCGAAGCTGTAGGAGTCCTTCATCGTGAACTCGCGGACCCTGATCAGGCCGCTGCGCGGCCGCGGCTCGTCGCGGAACTTGGTCTGGAAGTGGTACCAGGACTGAGGCAGCTGCCGGTAGGAGGACAGCTCCTCCGCCAGCGTGGTCATGGCCTCCTCGTTGGTCATCGCCAGGACCAGCTCGGCGCCCTTGCGGTCGGTGAGCCGGAACATCTCCTCGCCCATCACCGCCAGCCGGCCGCTCTTCTCCCACAGCTGGGCCGGCTGCATGCAGGGCAGCAGGAACTCCTGGGCCCCGATCCGGTTCATCTCGTCACGGATGATGTTGATGACCTTGGCCCGGACCCGCATGCCCAGCGGCAGCATGCTGTAGTGGCCGGCCATGAACTGGCGGATGAACCCGCCGCGCAGCAGCAGCCGGTGGCTCGCCGCGTCGGCGTCGGCCGGGTCCTCGCGCAGGGTGGGAATGTGGAGCTGTGACCAGCGCATGCCTGTCAGCGCCCTCTGTCGTCTCGGGAAATGTGCGTCGCCCAGAACATACCGGGTCCCGTACCCTCTGGGTGTGGCGCGCGATGAACGCGGAGTAACCCCGCAGAGCGAGGACTTCTCCGCCTGGTACAACGAGGTCGTCTTCAAGGCTGAGCTGGTGGACCGCGGCCCGGTCCGGGGCACGATGGTGATCCGCCCGTACGGGTACCGGATATGGGAGTTGCTGCAGGCTGACATCGACCGGCGGATCAAGGAGACCGGTCACGTCAACGCCTACTTCCCGCTGCTGATCCCGGAGAGCTATCTGCAGCGCGAGGCCGAGCACGTCGAGGGCTTCGCGCCCGAACTGGCGGTGGTCACCCACGCCGGCGGCAAGGAGCTGGAGGAGCCGCTGGTCATCCGGCCGACCTCGGAGACGATCATCGGCGAGATGATGGCCAAGTGGATCAGCTCGCACCGGGACCTGCCGCTCCTGCTGAACCAGTGGGCGAACGTGGTTCGCTGGGAGATGCGGCCACGGATGTTCCTGCGCACCACCGAGTTCCTGTGGCAGGAAGGTCATACCGCGCACGCCGGCGAGGCCGATGCGATACGGGAGACCCTGCTCGCGCTTGATCTCTACGAGCAGGTGTCCAGGGACGTGGCCGCCATGCCGGTGATCGCCGGCGAGAAGACGCCGGGCGAGCGGTTCCCCGGTGCCCGGCGCACCTACACGGTCGAGGCGATGATGCGCGACGGGCGGGCACTCCAGTCCGGCACGTCGCACTACATGGGCACGAACTTCGCCCGGGCCTTCAGCATCCAGTACGCCGCGGAGAGCGGCGAACTGGAACTGTGCCACACCACCTCCTGGGGCATGAGCGCCCGCATGATCGGTGGAGTGATCATGACGCACGGCGACGACAAGGGCCTCATCCTGCCGCCGCTGCTCGCCCCCTACCAGGTGGTGATCGTCCCGATCGGCCGCGGCGAGCAGGCGGATCAGGTGCTGCCGACCGCCCGGGAGCTGGCCGGCCGGCTGAGCCGGGCCGGCATCCGCACGCACGTGGACGACCGGCCGCAGCTGTCCCCCGGCTTCAAGTTCAACGACTGGGAGCTGCGCGGCGTCCCGCTCCGGCTGGAGCTCGGACCTCGGGACCTGGCCGCGGGCACCGCGCTGATGGCCAGCCGGCTCGGCGGCGAGAAGGTGCCGGTCTCACTGGACTCGGCACCGGCCCGGCTGAACTTCGAGCTGACCGCCTTCCAGGACCTGCTGCTGCGCCGGGCCACCGAGTTCCGCGACCAGCGAACCGCCACGGTGGACACCTGGGAGGAGTTCGCCGCGGCGGTCGCGACGGGCTGGGCCCGGGCGTTCCACTGCGGCCAGCCCGAGTGCGAGGAGGAGATCAAGGCCGCCACGGGTGCGACGCCGCGCGTCATCCCCGCGGACGGCGCTGCGGAGGAGGGGATCTGCATCCGGTGCGATGAGCCGTCCGACTACGGGAAGCGGCTCATCTTCGGCCGCGCCTATTAGCCTCCCGGTTGGCCGGGCCCGCCCGGAGGCGTCACGTTCAGGTGGAAATATCCGGGTACGGGACCTTCCAGTGACCGAGCCGCGCCGCGAATTCGCGCTGGAACGCGAGCGGCTCGGCGTAGTCGCGCTCGAACAGCGCGATGAACAGCGTCAGCAGCAGGAAGTTGTGCGCCCCGAGCTCGAACAGCGCGACGTAGTCCTGTGTGCCGAGCGCGTCGCGTTCCGCGTCGGTGAACTCCAGCCAGGTGCTCCGCGCGCCCGCCGGGCAGTTCAGGATCAGGTTCGCCCGCTCGGACTCCCACCAGTCCACCGTGCCGCGCGGGTCGTCGCGGTAGCGCTCGACCAGCTCCGGGTCGCGGTCGATCGTGTAGAGGAACTTGTCGACCAGGTACTTGCTCACCTTCCCGCTCCCTCCGGGTACCAGGTGAAGTAGGCCTCCATCGTGTGGAACAGGTCGAGCGAGTCGACGTAGTCGGCGGGCACGTTCTCCCCGGCCACGCCCATCATCAGCATGAAGTCCATGAAGCCGTGCGTGGCGTTGCCCGGCAGCCACAGGCTGTCGAGGCTGACCTCGGCCAGGGCCGATTTCAGGTCCGCCGAGGCGATCCACTCCACGGCCTTGCGGTCGAACTCGGGATCCGGGCCGTGCGGGCCGAACTGGCGCGGCCCGCCGAGCTCCAGCGACAGGTGGCCGGTGCCGATGATCGCCACCCGCTTGTCGCTCGGCCAGGCCTCGACCATGGCGCGGATCGCGTGGCCGAGCTCGACAAACCGCCTGGGCTGCGGCATCGGCGGCGCGAAGATGTTCGTGTACACCGGCACGACCGGCAGGTCGGCCTGGGGCCGCAGCGTGATGATCGGGCAGGTGATGCTGTGGTCGACCCGCAGCTCGTTGCTGAACGCCAGGTCGAAGCCCGCGTCGATGCCGCCGCGGAGCAGGTAGGCCGACAGCTCCTCGTCGCCGCGCAGGAACATCCGGGGCAGGCCGAACTCCCGCTCCTCGTTGTAGTAGTTCGCGTCGTAGAACGGCGCCTTGCCGATCAGGAACTGCGGCATGTTGTCCAGCCAGAGCTGGTGGAAGTGGTCGCTGCCGACCATCACCAGCACGTCGGGGCGGGCCCGGGTGAGGGTCTCCCGGAACGCCTCGATCTTGGCGACCCACTCGTCGGCGAACGGTGGCCGGTCCTCGCCGGTGGCCGTGGACGCCCGCAGGTAGAACGGGTGGTGGGTGGATGCGATGACCGCTGCGATGGTCGCCATGGCGGCTCCGTTTACTGCTCCGGGGGGTCGGGTGGGACGTAGTCGGCGTTACGGTCGATGGCGAGGTACATGTCCATGCCGAGCGGGCGGCGCTGCTCCTCGGCGAGCTGGCCGAGCAGCCCGGCGGTCCTGGCCAGCAGCGCGAACCCGCGCAGCATGCCGATCGGCAGGCCGAGGTCGGCGAGCGCCGCGCCGGAGGTGCCGGCTCCGTTCAGCGGCAGCCGGCGCCCGAGCACCTCGGGGTGGACCCGGCCGACGGCCTCGAACAGGCGCAGGTGCGGGCCGCGCAGCCCTTGCTCCTCGGCGATCCGGATCAGCACCGGCGTGCGCGGGTCGGTGACCTTGTGTACTGGATGGCCGAGCCCGGGGATCAGCCGCCCCTGCTCGCGGGCGCGGCGCACCGCGGCCAGCGCGACCGCGTCCCAGCCCGCGTCGTCGGTGGGCAGTTTGCCCCCACCCCCGCCGCCCTTGCCCGCTTCGGCCAGCGCGTCGGCGAGGAACCGGCCGGTGTCCTCGGTCACGCCGAGGAACCGGGACCCGCCGCCGAGCAGGCCGGCCGCGAGCGCTCCCTGCACCGAGTCCGGTGCGCTCAGGTAGGTCAGCCGGGCCGCGATCGCGGTTGGCGTGAAGCCGTGGTCGGCCAGCGCCACCAGAACCGCCTCGAACACGCGTACCTGTCCCGTGGTGGGGCGGCGCTGGGTGACCAGCCACAGCGCAAGCTCGCCGAACGAGACGTTGCCGATCAGGTCGGCGGCGAGATCCTGGCCGAGCAGGGTGATGGTGTCGGCGTCCGAGGTGCCCAGCGAGGTGGGGAAGCGCGGGACGGGCTGGGTCATCGGCCGTTTTCCTCCTCGGGCGGTGCGGAGGCCAGCCAGCGGCGGATCTGCTCGCCGTGCTCGTCGAGGCCGGGCGGTGGGAGCTTATACCGCGGCGGCGTGGCCGAGAACCGCAGCGGGTTCCTGATCGTCGGCATCCCGGCCTCGCCCTGGCCGGCGACGACCACCGGCTCGAGCCCGATCTCTTCGGCAAAGGCGATGCCCGCGTCGACGGTGTTGATGGGGCCGCACGGCACGCCGGCCGCGATCAGCTCGCGGAACCACTCGGCCGCCGGGCGCTGCTTGAGCCGCTCGACGAGCAGGGGGCGCAGCAGCTCACGGTTGGCGGTGCGGTGGCCGGTCTTCGCGAACCGCGGGTCATCGGCGAGCTCGGCCGCGCCGAGCACCTCGCACAGCTTGCGGAACTGGGTGTCGTTGCCCGCCGTGATGATCATGTCCCCGGCGCCGGTGGGCAGCGGCTCGTAGGGGAACAGGCTGGGATGGGAGTTGCCCATGCGGAACGGGACCACGCCGCCGGCCGCGTAGGCGCTGGTCTGGTTCACCATCCCGGACAGCGCGGACGACATCAGGTTGGCCTGCACGTGCTGGCCCTGGCCGGTGCCGGAGCGGTGGTGCAGGGCGGCGAGGATGCCGATCGTCGTATGCAGGCCGGCCATCACGTCGAACGCGGAGATCCCGGCCCGGTACGGCGGACCGTCCGGGTCGCCGGTCAGGCTCATCAGCCCGGACATGGCCTGGACCACGAGGTCGTAGCCGGGGATGTCCTTCCCGCCGCCGGAGCCGAACCCGCTGATCGACGCGTAGATGATCTCGGGATTGGCCGTGCTGACCGACGCGTAGTCGAGGCCGAACCTGGCCAGGCCGCCCGGCTTGAAGTTCTCCACCATGATGTCGGCGCGGCGGGCCAGCTCGGCGGCTGCGGCCCGGTCGGCGTCGTCGCGCAGGTCGAGCGCCACCGACCGCTTGTTCCTGTTGATCGCGAGGAAATAGGTGGACACCCCGTCCCGCACCGGCGGGACCCAGCCCCTGGTGTCGTCGCCGCCCGGGCTCTCCACCTTGATCACGTCGGCGCCCAGGTCGGCCAGCAGCATCGTGCAGTACGGCCCGGCCAGGACGCGGGAGAAATCGGCCACCAGCAGCCCGGACAGCGGCCCGCCAGCCTCAGACCCGCCGGGCTCAGCTTCCGAGCTCTCCCGGGCCGCCACGGCCCTACTCTAGGCCAAGACCCCTTAGCGGGGACAAACACCCACCGGAGGTGCCCATGACCGCAGCAGCCGAAGACCTTGCCCCGGGCCGGCCTGTGGTGTTCCGCAACGCGACGGTCCTGACCATGGACGGCGCGCACACCGTCCTGCACGGCGCCGACGTCCTGGTCGCCGGCGACCGCATCGCGGCGGTGGGAACCGGCCTGGACGTGCCCGGCGACGCTGCCGAGATCGACGCGTCCGGCGGCATTCTCATGCCGGGCATGATCGACACCCACCGGCACATGTGGCAGACGGCGATGCGCGGCTACGGCGCCGACTGGACCCTCACCCAGTACTTCGTCTGGAACTACCTGAACTGGGGCAAGTCGTTCCGGCCGCAGGACATCTACGCAGGAAACCTGCTGTCCGCGATCGAGTCGGTCGACGCCGGGGTCACCACCACGGTCGACTGGTCGCACGGGCTGCAGACGACCGATCACGCGGAAGCGGCCACCGACGCGCTTGAGGAGGTCCCCGGCCGGTTCGTGCTCGCCTACGGCAACATCCACCAGGGGCCGTGGGAGTGGACCACCGCGCCCGAGTTCCGCGACTTCTACCGGCGCCGGTTCGACGGCAAGGGCGACATGCTGGGCTTCCAGATCGCGTTCGACGTGACCGGGGATCCCGAGTTTCCCGAGAAGGCCGCCTTCGAGGTAGCCAGGGACCTTGGCGTCCCGGTCACCACGCACGCCGGGGTCTGGAACGTGACCAAGGACGACAGCATCCGGATGATGCACGAGCACGGTTTCATGACCCCGTCCAGCATCTACGTGCACGCGGCCTCGCTCAGCCCGGATTCCTACCACCGGATCGCGGCCACCGGCGGGTCGGTGTCGGTGTCCACCGAGAGCGAGCAGAGTGCGGGACAGGGCTACCCGCCCACCTGGGCCCTGCGGGAGTACGGCATCCCGGTCTCGCTCTCCATGGACACCAGCGTGTGGTGGAGCGGCGACCTGTTCTCCGCGATGCGCGCAACGCTCAGCGCCGACCGGGTCCGGGAGCACCTGGAGGCGCACGGCCGGGGGGACACGGTGACCAACCACTACCTGCGGGCGGAGCAGGTCGTCGACTGGGCCACCAGGGGCGGGGCCCGGGCGCTCGGCCTCGACTCGGCGATCGGCAGCCTCGAACCGGGCAAGCAGGCGGACCTGGTGCTGATCAAGAACGACGACTCGCCGGCCATGTTCCCGGTGCTCAACCCCTATGGCCACGTGGTCTTCCAGGCCCAGCGCGGCGACGTGCACACGGTCGTGGTCAACGGCCGGGTGGTGAAACACGAGGGCCGGCTCGTGGGCGTCGACCTGCCCAAGGCCAAGGAGGCGGTGGGCCAGACCGTCGAGTACCTGCAGGGCGTGCTCGGGCCCGACGCGTGGGCCGAGGGCATGCACCCCGAGATCCCCGAGAAGCAGGTGCTCGACAACCCCTACACGTACAAGGAAACCGCCGCATGGAAGGCCGCTGAGGAGGCCGAGGATCCGGCTTGACCAGGGCTTGACCGGGCTCGGCGTGCACCGATGGTTCGCCCCGGCCCCGGGTTTTGGGCCGGGGCGAACCGGGGAAAAGATCACTCATGCCGCCGGTCTGGTCACCTCGCCGGGTCCTCGCCTTTCGCCTGGGTATCTCGGCGATCTTCGACGTGACCGGCGCCACGGTGCTGCGGCTGGTTCGCCGCAGCCTGCCGGAGCCTCCTGACCCAGGCTCCCGGCCCGACCCGTTCGTCGCCGCCATGGACACGATCATGGCGGCTCATCGCGAACTCGCCCCGATGGCGGCACAGCGGGAGCCGGCCCGCGCGCCGGTTCAGCACGAGCCGACAGCTCGGGCCCGGGACAAGGCGGGTGTGATCTAACCGGCTTGACTACTCCCCGCCCTGAGGGACGGGATTCCGGCCGCCACCGGCCGGGTTCCTGTTTCACAGCTACCGCCGGAGGTCTCCGTGACCGATAGCGATCCCCTCCCCCAGACCGGACCGTCCGACCCGCTAGCGGGATCGCTCCCGCGGCCCCCGGTGCGGACCGAGGTCCTGTCGCTCGAGCAGGCCATCACCCTGCGTGAGCAGGCGCCGGAGCTCTACGACCTGTGGCTCAAGATCGCGCAGGAAAAGGCAGCGACCGCCAACTACGTCGACCGGGCGCCGTACGAGATCCCGGAACGGCTGGCCCAGGCCGGGCGGCCGAGAGCCTTGGGCGCGCTGATCGTGGTGCTGTCGTTCTGCGGCTACCTGGCCTGGCTCGGCGGGCCCGGACCCTACATCGGCGGGCTGATCGCGATCGTGGACCTGGCGGCGATGCTCGGGATCTTCTTCGGCCTCCGCCCGGACCGCCTGTCCGAGCCCCGTTCCGGCCGCGGCCGGGGAGCCCGCCCAGGAACCCGCCCAGCGGGCCTGGCAACCCGCAAGCCCTTACCCGGCCTCCCCCAGCCACGCGCCCGCAGCAGAGCCGTATTCCATGATCTTGGTGTCTGAATACCGCATAGCGGTATTTATCAACCACGATCATGGAAAGCGCCCCACGGCCAAGATCAAACCCGCGTGTTGATCATCTGCGGGCCACACCGCGCTTCGGGCTTCTGATCTTTCTGGCTGCCGGGCCCGGCGGGCCGGGCCCACGCGCCGGCACTCGGTTGCGCCCGATGCGGCACTGCCGGCAGGGCCGGCCACCGGCCTCGGCGGAGGCCGGCAACTGACCCAGGTCAGAGTCGGCGTACCTGACCTGTACCTTCCGATTATTTCCATAACACTCCCATCTGGGTGTTACAAAGCTTCCGATTTTTTCTGCACAAACGGTTGCATCGGGACCGTGGGCCGGTAATCTACTGGCATCGGGAATGACATCGTCCATTGTCAGCGAACGCGCCACCGGCGAGCCGGAACGGCCGCCTGGGACTGGGGAGGCAGATGGGAACCGGCCGGCCCGATGAGATTGACCTGGCGCCGTATCTGCCCCGGGCTGGCGGGCCGCCCGCCATGCCGTCGTCGCTGCGGACCGCGTCTCGCCGCCCGGCCGACGGTGACCGCACGCTCGTGCTCGATGCGGGCGGCGAGAAAGTGATCGTGGTGCTGGGCGAGGAACCCGGCGACGCAGGCGAGATCTGGAACTTCATACGGCAGCGCATGAGCGGCCGGGACAGCGGCCTGATGTGACGAGCGTGCGTGGCGAAAGGCTGACTTCATGATCCACATCGAGCGGGGCTGGCTGCCGGCCGGGGCGCAGGCGGTCGCGTTGCGCGACGACGGCCGGATCGTCGTGTTCGTGTCCGATGACCTGTCCGCCCGCGAGCGGCGTGCCGCGATCCGGGAGGCGCTGCGGGCGGCCCCGGCGGCCGGATGGCGGTCGCCGCGCAGCCCGGTGCTGCTCCCCGCGCTGG
>JASHOI010000162.1 GCA_030041195.1 Streptosporangiaceae bacterium
CCGCGAGCGAGCTGCTCGACGCGGTCCGGGAGTTCCTCACCGACCAGGTCATGCCGGCGACCGCCGGGCAGCTCGCGTTCCACGCCCGGGTCGCCGCGAACGTGCTCGCGGTCGTGGCCCGCGAGCTGGAGGCGGGCCCGGCGCCGGCCGAGCCGGACCTGGCCGAAGCCGTCGCGGCGCGGCTCGCGGTGGCCAACCCCCGGTACTTCGGGGAGCCGTGACTACTGCTTGAGCACCGGCCGCAGGTCGTCGAGGCGGTCGAAGAGCTGCCAGACGTAGGACGACGAGCCGCGCTCGCGGTGCGGGTGCAGGTCGGCCAGGGCCGGGTCGTTGCGGTAGGAGTCGAACGCCGCCTTCGACTCCCACTCCACCAGGATCAGCACCTGGCGCGGCGCCACGTCGCCGGTGACGTTCTCGCGGAACCTGCCCAGCGCGACGACCCGCCCGCCGTGCGCGGCGACCTCGCGCGCCGACCGCCGGGAGTAGGCCAGGTACTCCTCCCTGCTGGCCACGTCGAAGAGGTTCAGTGCGTAGACCGGCCCGTCGCTCATGTGGCGCATCGTAGCCGCCGGCGCGCGCGCCGCGGATGCTGGCGGGAGGGGATACTCGGCTCATGAGCTGTGAGGTCTCCTGGTTCGCCGCGCTGTGCGATGACGACTACGAGTTCCTCGGCGTGCCGGACCGCGCGCTGCTGTCGAGCTGGGAGCACTGCCGCGGGATCGCGCTCGCCGCCGAGGAGGCCGGCTACGACAACCTGCTGCTGCCGTCGGGCTACGCCATGGGCATCGACTCGGTCGCGTTCGCGGCCGGGATCGCGCCGCTGCTGCGCCGGATGCGGCTGCTGGTGGCGGTGCGGATGGGGGAGATGTGGCCGCCGCAGCTCGCGCGGCAGCTCGCCACCGTCGACCAGATGCTCGGCGGCCGGCTCACGATCAACATCATCTCCTCGGACCTGCCCGGGCAGACGCTGGACTCGGCGCCCAGGTACCGCCGCACGCTCGAGATCATGGGCGTGCTGCGCGACCTGCTGGACGGCAAGCACGTCTCGTACCACGGCGAGTTCGTCGACCTGGACCTGGACCCGCCGCGGCTGCACCCGGCCGGCGGCTGCCCGCCGTTCTACTTCGGCGGCCTGTCCGGTGCGGCGCGGGAGGTCGCGGCGCAGGCCGCCGACGTGTACCTGATGTGGCCGGACACGATGCAGGGCGTCGCGGCGGTGATCGGCGACATGCGGGCGCGGGCCGCCCGGCACGGGCGCGAGCTGAGGTTCGGCTACCGGTCCCACGTGATCGTCCGGGCCACCGAGGACGAGGCGCGCGCGGCGGCGCGGCGGCTGATCTCGCGGCTGGACGCCGAGACCGGGGAGCGGATCCGCCGCCGTTCCCTCGACACCACGTCGGCCGGGACCATGCGGCAGAACGAACTGCGCGAGATGGCCGACGACGACGGCTACGCCGAGGCGAACCTGTGGACCGGGATCGGCCGGGCGCGTTCCGGGGCCGGCGCCGCGATCGTCGGCGACCCGGACCAGGTGCTGGCCAAGCTGCGGGCGTACGCGGACCTCGGCATGGAGGCGTTCATCCTGTCCGGCTACCCGCACGCCGCCGAGGGCGACCTGTTCGCCCGGCACGTGCTGCCCCGCCTAAACCACGCCCCCCTGTCGCTCGCCGGCGGCCAAGAGCCCACCGCTCAATGATTCGTTGCTCTGCGTTAAGCCCGCTCACGCCTGGTATACGGACGCCGCAGATCCGGCCAGCTGGCCCGAATCGAGGTTCGGTTGAGCCGTCGCAGGCAGCTGTATTCCATGATCTTGGTGTCTGAGTACCGCATAGCGGTATTAATCAACCACGATCATGAAAAAGCCCGCAAACCAAGTGACAGGATTCCCCGCTATTTGGGCGGCGCGCCCGGGCGGTAGTCGAGCATGACGATCCGCGAGTCGAGCACGCGGGTTCCGGTCAGCTCCAGGCCTGAGCGCTGATAGCCGGCGAAGGCGGGCTCGAGGCCGGAGTCCCCGAGCACCAGCGGGAAGACCGCCACCCGGAGCCGGTCGACCAGCCCGAGCTCGAGCAGGCTCCGCACCAGGGTGAGGCTGCCGATCGAGCGCAGCGGGTCGGGGGACTGGCGCTTCAGCTCCCGCATGCCGTCGCCCGGGTCGCCCCCGATCAGGCGGGTGTTCCGCCAGGACAGCGGCTCGCTGAGGGTGCTCGAGAACACCGCCTTGGGCAGGTCGGTCATCCGGGTGCTGACCTCATCGGTGGCCTCCGCCGAGATCTGCGCCATCACCTCGTAGGTGACCCGGCCCATCACCACGAGCTGCGGCCGGTTCAGCTGGTCGCTCACCCAGCGATCGAGTTCCGGGCCGCCGTACCCGAAGAAAGGGCCGACGTCGACGCCAGCGGCGAAGCCGTCGAGGCTGACGAACAGGTCCGCGGTCAGCTCGGCCATCGTCACATAATGCCGGAGCACGTATCGTGCGACGCAGGAAACCAGTGCCGAGCACGAGCGGAGGCCCCCGATGACCGACGAGCCATGGCACCGCCCGCTGGTGCGGATCCGCCGCGGCGAACTGAGCGGCGACACCCGCCAGACCGCGGGCATGACCCGGCTGGAGGCCATCTCGGGCAAGGCCGCCGGCTCGGCCAAGGTGTGGATGGGCCAGACCCACGTGGCTCCGGGCACGAACTCCGGTGACCACCACCACGGCGAGGCGGAGACCGCGATCTACGTGCTGTCCGGGCACCCGGCGTTCGTGTTCGCCGAGGGGGACCGGGAGGTGCGGCTGGAGGCCGAGCCCGGTGACTACATCTTCGTGCCGCCGTACGTGCCGCACCGGGAGGAAAACCCCGGCACCGACGAGGCCGTGGTGATCATCGCGCGCAGCAGCCAGGAGGGCATCGTGGTCAACCTGGACAGCCTCTGGTCAACACCGGACGGCGAAGGCTGAATTCGAGGCGCGCCGGGTCAGTGCGCGCGCTCGCGGCGCAGCCGCTCGAGGACCTCGTCCGGGTTATCGGTCGTGACCCGGATCATCGCCCGCATGGCGTCGGCGAGCGCGATCCGCGGGACGTCGAGCGTGACCGCAGCCGAGTCCACCCACTGGGTGAGCTCGCGGTACAGCTCCGGGCTCAGGTCCAGGGTGATCCGGACCGGCTTGGACCGGATCGCGGTCCGCCCGGCCGGGCGGTGGTCGGGCTCGCTGCGCCTGGCCGCGGCCGCGGCCATCTGCGCCTTCCGCTGCTCCCGCTGGGAACGCGGGGCACCCGGCGCACCCGGCGTTGTCATGGCCGGACCGAGCACAGCGGAGCGCAGCGCTCGATGAGGTCCTGTGCCACGTGCCGCCACACCTCGCGGCCGGTGCCCGGGATCGGCATGCCGAAGCTCTGGGCGTAGACCTCGAGCCGCGGCACCGCCGTGCCGAGCACGTCGTAGCCGAGCCCCTGCAGCGCCTCCCTGGCGTCGGCGGTGGAACTCGCGCGGGTGACGCAACGGTTCAGCAGCACGGCCGAGCGAGCCGGCCGGTCCCGGGCGGCCCCGACCTCGTTGATCTCCTCGCGCATCGGTGAGGTCCGGTTGATCTCGATCGGACTCGGCGCGCACGGGATCAGGATCAGGTCGGCGCAGCGCAGCGCGGACCTGGCGATGCCCACGTGGTCCTCGAGCTGCGGCGCGTCGATGATCACCACGTCGTCGGCCTTGGCGATCTCGGGCACGCGGCGGTGCAGCTCCCGGGACGGCAGGGCCACGATCCGGAACGGGAACGCCGCCTGCGGGGCGATTCCCGGGTACATCGCTGCGAGGTCCGACCACTCCAGGGCACTGCCCGAAGGGTCCGCGTCCACGAGCAGCACACTGTTCCCTGCCTCCGCGAAAACGTGCGCTAGCCAAACCGCCGATGTTGTCTTGCCCGTGCCCGGCTTGAGGTTGGCAAGGGCGAGGCGGATCCCCGTCATCAAGGCAGTATTGCAGCGCCTGAGGCATTCCGGTAGCGGGTCTTTCGCCTGCTAGCGGGCAGTACGCGCGTCGAAACTGTCGGCAACGAAAAGCCAAACGTCAGGCTAACCGTGCAGTAGTGCAGTAGTTACTGCAATACTGTAGCCGCGGACAGGGGCGTTTTTCCACAGCGTGACGGATATGACGGCCCATTTCATGCGCTGTCGGGTGCCCCTTGCCCACAGCCTGTGGACACCTCAAGCAGCGCACGCCGACGGCCGGACCGCCAGATGGTGACGAACGCAAGCGTGGTCGCGCCCGCGAGCGCGGTCAGCACGACCGGCACGGCGCGCACGCCGGCCACCGACACCACGCCCGCCACCGCGGCCGGCCCGGCGATGCCGCCAGCGAACGACGCGGTGAGCGCCCAGGAGGTGGCGGGCGGGTACCCGGTGAAGGTCGCGGCGACCCAGTCCAGCCCGATCGGCCAGATCGGTGCCGCGGCGAAGCCGGCCGCGGCGTAGCAGGCCGGCGCGATGGCCGGCACCGCGGTGAGCGCGAGCGAGAGCATGAGCAGCGGGCAGGCGGCCAGGACGATCCGGTGCCCGGCGGCGGCCCGGCTCAGCGGCGCGGTGACGAGCCTGCCGACGGTCATCGCCGCCCAGAACCCCGAGGTCACCCCCGCCGCCAGTCGCGGCGAGTAGCCGAGCGACACCAGGTGGGCCGGAATCCACCCCGCGATGCCGGACTCGCAGCCGACGTACAGCAGGAAGGCGAGCGCGACCACGGTCATCGCGCGGTACGGCCGCG
>JASHOI010000163.1 GCA_030041195.1 Streptosporangiaceae bacterium
CGGGCGATCTCGGCGTTGCGCGCCGGGTCGCCGCCGCGCAGGTCCTCGGCCACGGCCCGGCCGATCCCGAGCGCGGCAGGGTCGAACGCGGTCTGGCTCACCGTGCCGCCGTGCACCACCCACACCGTGGACGGGCCGGTCGTGGTCAGCTCGTCCAGGCCGTCGTCGCCGTGGAACACCAGCGCCGAGCAGCCGCGGCCGGCCAGCACGCCGGCGATCACCGCGCCCATCCTCGGGTCGGCCACGCCGATCGCCTGGGCCCGGGGCCTGGCCGGGTTCGCCACCGGGCCGACGAAGTTGAACGCGGTCGGCACGCCGAGCTCGCGCCGCGGGGCCGCGGTATGCCGCAGCGCCGGGTGGTAGAGCGCCGCGAACAGGAACACCACGCCGGTTTCTGCCATCAGTTGCTCGGTGGCCTGCGGCGGAAGGCTGATCGCCACGCCGAGCGCCTCGAGCAGGTCGGCGGTTCCGCACGCGGACGATGCGGCACGGTTGCCGTGCTTCGCCATCCTGGCCCCGGCGGCCGCGGCGACGATCGTGCCCATCGTGGAGATGTTCACGGTATGCGCGCCATCGGCGCCGGTGCCGACCAGGTCGACGATGGGCCCCGGGATGCTGATCGGCAACGCGTGGCCGAGCATGGCCTCGGCCATGCCGCTGAGCTCCCCCGCGGTCTCGCCCTTCATCCGCAGCCCGATCCCGAACCCGGCGATCTGGGCGGGCGTGGCCGCCCCCTCCATGATCTCGTTCATCGCCCAGGCGGTCTCGTCCGAGCTGAGGGTGTCCCCCTTGATCAGCGCGCCGATCAGGGCCGGCCACGTGGTGCGGGAATCCATGGCATTCCTCAGGTCTGGGCCACGGCGCTGCCGGCCGCGCGCTTGCGCATCAGGCCGGCCAGGGCATTGGCGAGCGCCGCCGGGTCGATCGGATGGCTCACCACGGCGTCGGCCAGGGACCAGGTGGCCAGCCAGCCGTCGTCGGCCCGGCCGATGATCAGCAGCGCCGGCGGGCAGTTGAACACCTCGTCCTTGGCCTGACGGCAGACGCCCATGCCGCCGGCGGGCTGCGCCTCGCCGTCGAGCACCATGACATCGGCGCCGCCGGCGTCGAGCAGCCGGATCAGCGCGGGATGGGTGGCGACCTCGATCACCTCCGCCTCCGGAACATCCGGGGCGGGCCGACGCCCGATCGCGAGCCTCACCCTGGCCCGCGTGTCCGCGTCATGGCTGTATACGACGACCTTCATGAAACTGGATGCTACCGACACCGGGGTCCGGGCGCGCACCGCCCGCCGGGTGTCGCGATCGGGGCCGGTCGCACAGCGGACACGCCGGGTCCCGATTGGGGGGTCGGGCGTGCAGCGCCTACGCCGTGTCGTAATAATAAGCCCCGTGGCCACAGCAACGACCGACGTAACTCCCCGGACGCCGCTGAACAGACCGAGTCTGGTCAGCGTTGGGACCATCGTCTGGCTGTCCTCCGAGCTGATGTTCTTCGCGGCGCTGTTCGCCATGTACTTCACGGTCCGCTCGGTGGACAAGGGCCTCGGTGAGCGCTGGCCCCCGGTGAAGCTCGACATCCCACTGGCCACCACCAACACCCTCGTGCTGCTGGCCTCCAGCGTGACCTGCCAGATGGGCGTGTTCGCGATCGAGCGCGGCCAGATCAGGCGCGCGGCCAGCATCTTCAAGCCGATGCGCTGGGGGCTGCGCGAGTGGTACGTGCTCACGTTCCTGATGGGCCTGTACTTCGACTGCGGCCAGGGATATGAGTACCTCTTCGACCTCATCCGCAAGCAGCACCTGACGCTGTCATCCAGCAACTACGGCTCGGTCTTCTACATCGCCACCGGCTTCCACGGCCTGCACGTGGCCGGCGGCCTGGTAGCGTTCCTCTTCCTGCTCGGGCGGACCTTCGCGGCGAAGCGAGTCACCCACGAGCAACAGGTCAGCGCGATCGTCGTCTCGTATTACTGGCACTTCGTCGACGTCGTCTGGATTGGCCTGTTCTTCACCATTTACATCATCCACTGACCGGAGGCTGGGGACCGCAGTGAGCTGGATCACCGCAAAGCGGAGGCGGCCGGTCGCTGGCTATGCCGTCGTCCTGCTCGGCCTGACCCTGGTGGGCGTGATATACGCGGCCATCACCGGGGCCGACGTGTCGTCCGCGTCCACGGCGCCCAGCTCGCGGGCGGCGCAGATCGCCAGGGGCGAGCAGATCTTCCAGCTGACCTGCGCCACGTGTCACGGCCTGCAGGCGCAGGGCGTGACTGGGATCGCGCCGAGCCTGATCGGTGTCGGCTCGGCCGCCGTCGACTTCCAGGTCAGCACCGGCCGGATGCCTGGGAAGTCAATCGGCGCGGAGAACGGCAGGAAGCCGACGCAGCTGAACCCGACGCAGACCCGCGACGTCGCCGAGTACATCGCGTCGCTGGCCGGCGGCCCGGCGATCCCCACCCCGGCCGAGGTGAGCACCAAGGGCGCCGACGTGGCGCTCGGCCAGGAGCTGTTCATCGCCGACTGCGCGCAGTGCCACAACTTCGACGGCGCGGGCGGCGCGCTGATCGACGGCGCGTACGCGCCGGCGCTGACCCAGGCGACGCCCACCCAGATCTATGAGGCCATGCTGACCGGCCCGGAGGCCATGCCGGTCTTCAACAACACCACGATCACCCCGAGCGAGAAGCGCGACATCATCGCCTACGTCACCTCGACCCGTACCATGCCGAACCCCGGCGGATTCAGCCTGGGCCGGATCGGGCCGGTGACCGAGGGCCTGGTCGCGTTCCTCGGCCTGCTGTTCTTCATGGTGCTGGCCGCCATGTGGATAACCGCAAAGCACAGGAAGACCGCTGATGAGTGACCCACGCGTCCCTGACCCCGCGTCAGGGCTGCCAGACGAGCCGGCCGACGCACCCGTCGGCCCACACCGCGTCATCGGCACGCCGCCGCCCGCTGAGGCGCGGAC
>JASHOI010000164.1 GCA_030041195.1 Streptosporangiaceae bacterium
ACCGCGCCGCCGGGCTGCACACCAACGTGGCCGACGCGGCGCCGGCGGGCAGCCCCCAGGCGCGGGCCTGTGGACGGCGCACGCCGGGACCGCTCGCCTGTGGATAACCGGCGAGCATCGGGAGCACCGTGTGCGATGATGCGCCGCCGCACCCGCCGGGAGCTCAGGCTGCGACGCGCTCCGACGGCTCGGCGATCACGTCCACGAGCGCGCCGTTGCGCATGACCGTGATCGCCAGCGGCTGCCCGATCGCCGCGCCCAACATCAGCCGCTGCAGGTCCTGCGCCTTCTGCACCGGGCGGCCGCCCGCGCTGATCAGCAGGTCCCCGGCCCGCAGCCCGGCCCGGTCGGCGGGGCCGCCCGGAACCACTTCGGCTACCCGAAGCCCGCTCTTCCGCGCGAGCCGCTCCTGCAGCGCCGCGGGCAACGGTGCGGGCACGCTCACCACGCCGAGGTAGGCCCGGCGGACGCGGCCGTCCTTCATCAGCGCGGAAATGATCTGTCGCGTGGTGGCGTTCACCGGCACGGCCAGGCCGACCCCAACGCCCGCGACCGCCGTGTTGATGCCCACCACGCGCGAGTTCGCGTCGGCCAGGGCGCCGCCCGAGTTGCCGGGGTTGAGCGCGGCGTCGGTCTGGATCACATCCTCGACCAGCCCCGTATCGCGGCCGCGGGTCGGCAGCGACCGGCCGACCGCGCTCACCACGCCGGCGGTCACCGAGCCCGCCAGGCCGAGCGGGCTCCCCACCGCCACCACAAGCTGGCCGACGACCAGGTTGTCCGCCTCGCCGAGTTCGGCGGGCGGCGGCGTCGACCCGCCCGCACGCACCACCGCGAGGTCGGACAGCGGATCGGAGCCAACCACGGAGAACGCGGCGCTCGTGCCGTCGGCGAACAGCGCGGTCCCGCCCTGGCTCCGCCCCACGACATGCGCGTTGGTCAGCAGGAACCCATCTCCGGTGAAGACGACGGCCGACCCCAGGCTCTCCCCGCCGCGGCTGTCCCTGCCCCGCCCGCCGCTCCCCAGCGGAACTCGCAGGCTCGCGACCTTCGGTGTGAGCTCGGCTGCCACGCCGGAAACGACACGGGAGTACGCGTCAAGCTCATCAGGTTCCATCTCATCCTCCCGTTCCAGATAATTACAACATTACACATGCACGGCAAACTCTCGGCTTCCGGAACGCGCCCCGGCACACGGGCCGTTACGCGACGCCGCGTGGCCGGCCTCGCTCCCCGCCTGGCGTGGCGTGTTTGGGTGGCCGGCCGGGCCCCCGGCCCCGGCGCGGCGTTTTGGGTACATTCGTGGGATGCCAGCCTCAGAGCCCACGATCCTGGCGACCTCGGGCGGCTTCCGCCGCGGGTCGCGCACCGCGTTCGAGTTCGCCCCGCTGATCCACTTCGCGGTCGAGCTGTCCGGCGTCACCGGCCGTGCGCCGCGGATCTGCCACGTCGGCACGGCGGGCGGGGACCAGAAGTGGTTCAACGCCCTGTTCACCGAGGCGGCCGAGGCCGCCGGGATGACCGCAACCAACCTGAACCTGTTCCCGATGCCGAGCACCGCGGATCCAACCGCGCTGCTGCTCGACCAGGACGTGGTCTGGGTCGGCGGCGGCAGCGTGGCTAACCTGCTCGCGGTGTGGCGGCTGCACGGCCTGGACCAGGTGTTCCGCGAGGTCTGGCAGGCGGGCGTGGTGCTGGCCGGGGTGTCGGCAGGCTCGGTGTGCTGGCACGTCGGCGGCACCACCGACTCGTTCGGGCCCGACCTGCGGCCGGTGTTCAACGGCCTGGCCTTGGTTCCCTACGCGGCGGGCGTGCATTACGACTCCGAGGCGCAGCGCCGCCCGCTGTTCCAGCGGCTGATCGCGTCGGGAGAGCTGCCGGCCGGTTACGCGACCGACGATGGTGTCGGCATCCTCTACCGCGGGACCGAGTTCGCCGAGGCCGTGTCCGAGGTGCGCGGCAAGGGCGCGTACCACGTGACCGGGCACGGGGGCGGGGCAGGGCGGGGCGGGACAGCCAAGGAGGAGCGGATCGAGCCGCGGGTGCTGCCCGGCGCCGCCTGACCGCCCGCGCCGGCGGTCAGGCTCCGGCCGCGATCCGCAGTTCGCTGCGGAAGCGCTGGAACTCGGCGAGTTCCCGCTCGGCCGGCGCCAGCACCATCTCCTGCGCGACGGCCCGTATCCTGGCGCGCATCGTCTCAAGCAGCAGCGCGCGCTCGCGCACGGCCGCCGCGCGCACCAGGTTCATGCACCCGACAGCGGTCAGCCAGCCGAGCAGCAGGAACGCCGCGACCATGAGGATGACCCACGGGAGCAACGACGCGTCGCCGAACAGCCGGGGCACGGTTCCGGCGGCATTGAAGACGCCGAAGATGATCAGTGCCACGATCCAGATCAGACCGACGATCACGCAGCCGAGCAGCAGGCCCTGCAGCGCGCCGACCAGCCGCCACCAGGGCGTGATCTTGTTTTCCTCGGGAATCGACTCGCCCACCGCGGTGCCGATCGCGCCCGGGATCTCCTCGGCCCGTGACCGCACCGCCGCCCGGGTCGTCTGCGACCATGGCTTCGGCAATGGCCCGCCGACCTCGTCGGCCAGCCTGGTGAGAGCGCTGTCGATGTCCGCCTGCTGCGCGCCCGAAGGGCCTGCGGCCATGCTCTTGAGCTCGGCCCACAGCCTGCCGAGGCGGATCCGGCGCACCGGGTCGCGGCCGGTGAGCCGTTCCACCAGCCAGGCGATCGGCCAGCCGACGTAATCGACGGCGCGCAGCTCGCGCGCGCTCTGCAGGGCATCGGCCACGGCCGACATGCCGGCAGCGCCGGAGAACGCGTCAACAAGCTGTTCAGCGGCGCCCGCCGGCACCCGTACAGGGCCGTCGCCGGTCGTGGCCCCGTTCCCGGCGGCGGCCCGTTCATGGCCCTCGGCCTGTTCCCGTGCGTAGGGCGCGAACTCGGCCGCGATCCCGTCCAGGTCGGCCGAGATCCGCGCGCTGGTGGCCCGCCGGTCGGATACCGCCTGGACCAGCATCTTGCGCAGCTGGTCCATGCCCGCGCCGGTGACCGCGGACGTGACCAGGACGGTGGCGTTGTGCAGTCCCTCGGAGTCCAGCAGCCGGCGCAGGTCGCCGACGCAGTCCTCGGCCTCGTCCGGGCTCAGCAGGTCGGCCTGGTTCAGCACGACGGCGATCACCTCGGAGTGGCCGGCCAGCGGCATGAGGTAGCGGCGGTGCACGGCCGCGTCCGCGTACTTCTGCGGGTCCAGCACCCACACCATGAGGTCGGCCATGCCGATCAGCCTGTCGACCTGATGTGACGCGCCGCCCATCACCGAGTCATGGTCCGGGAGATCGAGCAGAACCAGCCCGTTCAGGGAGGATTCGCCGCCGTCGAGTTCGCTTCCCTGGGCGTACCGGAACCTGCGCGGAACGCCCAGCCAGTCGAGCAGCGGCCCGGAACCCGACCCGCCCCAGACGCACGCGTGCGGGTCCCTGGTTACCGGCCTGGTCACCCCCACCGTGGAGAAATCGGCGCCGGCCAGGTAGTTGAACAGCGAGGACTTGCCGCTGCCGGTGCCGCCGGCCAGCGCGGCGACCGTGTGCCCCGCCGACAGCCGCAGCCGCTCGCCGGCCCGCTCGACCAGGTCCTCGCCGTCCTGGATCAGGCCCTCGGGGAAACCACCATCGTCGGTGCGGCCCGCCGCGATCTCGATCACCCTGGTCAGCGCCGTCAGCCGCTCGGACAGGCTCAGGACCGGGGAGACGAGCCGGGGCGATCCGCTCCCGGGAAGGCCCGGCCACGTTGTGGCCGCCGGATTCTCATCCCACGGCGGCCCGGCCGTCGCCAGCCGTGCCCTGGCCGTGGCGACCATCGCATCTCGCCCGCCGCCAACGGCCCTGGCCGGGTCGGCGCGTTCCCGCCTGGCCTGTGCCGCGGCAATCTGCTCCGGTTCCGGCTGCCCGTCACCCGGCCCGGCCTCAGGCTCGCCGAGGATTGGCCACGGCGGTCCGCCGGATGTCATCGCGCCGCCTCAAGTGCCTCTTCGGCCTGGCGGAGTGCGGTGGCGGCGCTGTCGTTGGGCGCACCAGCGGCGTTGATGATCGCGGCGAAACGCTGCAGCTCCTCGTCGAAGAGCAGGCTGATCCTGTCGTGCAGGTCCATCCGTGCCCTCGCTCCCAGGTCGCGCAGCTGGCCCGCGCCGAACAGGGAAGTGAGCAGGCGCTGCGGGACGGCGCTGGTGCCCTCGGCGACCGCCACACCGCCGGCGCCGTACCCGAGCATCCCGATCGTCAGCACGAGCGCGAGCGACTCCTCATCGAACGAGACGACGCGTGCGACCGACCGCTTCGTCACGTTCTCGGCCTTAACCAACTGCATCACGTGATCTTGCCACGCGCTGACCGCTCGCGCAGCCCTGGTGGCCAGGTCAGCTGACGATCGCGTCAGCGCGGTGCCCGCCGGGCCGGGTATCTCCGGTCCGGCGCCCGCCCGTCCCGAGGGGATGAAGTCCAGTTCGGCCAGCATGTCGAAGCTGACGCCGCCGACCTTGCCCGGCGCGTTCCCGCTGTCCGACTCACTGACCAGGGCCGCGCCGGCCTGGTGCCGCTGCCATTTGGTGACCGTTTCCTCGGCGGCGCGGTCGGCGAGCGACCCGACCAGTGTCTGAAGACCGCCGCGCAGCGCGGTCTTCAGCGCCTTGGCGCGGGCCGGCATCTGCCGCTTGCGCGGGCGGCTGGCGGGCTTGCCGCTGCGGCGCACCTGCAGCATGCGCAGCAGGTCCCCGGTTCCGGTGAAGTCCTGCCAGCGGGCCAGGATCTCGCCGCGCAGCAGCGACCCGTTCCTGGTGGCCTCGTCGAGTTCGGCCAGCGCGGCCTCGTACGAGCCGGCCGCCTCGGCCCTGAGCTCGGCCTGCAGGCTCACCTGGGTCTGCACCTGCTCGGCCAGCGCCGGAACCCTGGTGCGGAACGTGTCGAG
Organism: Streptosporangiaceae bacterium; assembly: GCA_030041195.1. The sequence continues at coordinate 4,971 of JASHOI010000164.1, forward strand.
CACGCCCGACATGGTCTGGGTCAGCACCGCGACCCGGCGCTCCTGCTGCACCGCGGTCTCATCGAGCCACTGCCGGACCGGGCCGTAGACCTCGGGCGGCAGCATCCCGTCGGTGAGAACGGTCTCAGCGATCATGAAACGCGGGGCGCCCGCCAGCCCGTTGGCCGCGAGCATCGCGTCGAAGTGGGAGCTGAGCTGCCGGGCGGCCGCCGGCGCCACCCGGGACAGCACGATGGCCAGCGACGCGTCCCGTTCCCTGGCCTGCTGCAGCAGTTCCCAGACGGCCGCGTCGGCGTAGCGGGTCGCGCTGGTCATGAACAGCCACAGGTCCGACGCATCCAGGAACTGGTGCGCGAACTCGCGGTGTGCCTGCACGACGGAGTCGATGTCGGGCGTGTCCAGCAGGGCCACCCCCGGCGGCATGCCCTCGTTCTCGGCCAGCACGAGGAGCCCGTCCCGGCCCGGCATGGCCAGGCCCTGCTGCCGCACCCGCGGCAGGGTCGGCAGGAAGACGTTCTCCGCGAACCACCTGGCATCGCCGGGATTGCAGGCGAGCACCGGGCTGTTGGTCGTGGGCCGGCGCGTGCCGGTGTTGCTGACCTGGGCGCCGACCAGGCTGTTCATGAGCGTCGACTTGCCCGCGCCGGTGGAGCCGACCAGCGCCACCAGGATCGGCGCACCGGACTGGCGCAGCCGCGGCAGCAGGTAGTCATCAATCTGGCTGAGCAGCTTCCGCCGCTCGGCGCGCACCTCGTCGATTCCGGGAGCCTCCAGGTGCAGCGGCACCTCGACGATCAGGTGCCTGAGCGCGAGCAGGGCCGACTCGAGCTTGCGCCCATCCACCCGCACATGCGGCTCTACCTCCTCATACTCCCGGGCGGCGGCTGCGGTCCCGGAAGCGTCGCCCGTGGCCCCGGAGGCGGTGGGAGCGTCGCCCGCGGCCCCAGAGGCGGTGGGAGCGTTGCCTGAGGCCCCGGGAGAGGCGGTGCCGGGCGAGGCGCCCGCGGCACCCGGCGGGCCCTCAGCGGGGCCTCCGGCTTCCGGCGGGCGCTCGGCGGCGCCCTCTATGGATGGGTTTGTTATTGAACGCGGCATGCGACCGGGCGGCACCGACGAGGCGGTCACGCCCGGCCCCTCAGTCATGCCGCACGGCTCCGGACGTGGGCGGACCGCCGTCGGAGCCTCCCTCCCCACTCGGTCCACTGCCCCGCGCGGCGGGGATCACCTGCTCTCCGCTCTGCTGACCGCCGCGGGGCACGAAGGTCCCCCACGGCTGCGTCCCTGCCAGGCCACCGCAAAGTTCAGAAATCTGCTCGGAGATGGTCACGACCTCTCCCACCACCACGACGGCCGGGGGCCGCAGGTCGACCCTGGCGCAATCGCGTGCAACAGTATCCAGTCTTGCGTTAATTGTGCGCTGCGAGGGCAGGGTACCGTTCGCGATAACCGAAACGGGAGTCCGGGGATGACGCCCATGTCTGATCAGCGTGTCGGCCACGGCCTGCAGGTGCTCGGTGGCCATCAGCAGCACCAGGGTGGCCGGCGACGCGGCAAGCGCCCGCCAGTCCACGGCCGAGCGCTCGTCACCAGGTGCGAGATGCGCCGAGACCACGTGAAACTCCTGCGCGACCCCGCGATGGGTGAGCGGCACGCCTGCCGAGGCGGGCACGGCCCCGACACTTGATACGCCGGGGACGACCGTGACGGCGATCCCGGCCCGCAGGCAGGCCAGGAGCTCCTCGCTGCCTCGGCCGAAGATGAACGGGTCGCCGCCCTTGAGCCTGACCACAAACCGTCCCGCCCGGGCGTGCTCGACGAGCAGCGCGTTGATGCGTTCCTGCGCCACGGCCGCGCCACGGGGAACCTTCGCCGCGTCCACGATCTCGACGTCGGGCGCGAGCTCGGCGAGCAGGGACCGCGGGGCCAGCCGGTCAGTGATGACGACGTCCGCCTCGCCGAGCAACTGCCGGCCGCGAACGGTGATCAGCCCGGGATCGCCGGGCCCGCCGCCGACGAGCGCCACGCCGCCGCGGCGCGACCCACCGTGCGGCGTCTCGCCGCGGGACGTGAACGCGCCCGAGGCCAGCCCTCCGACGATCGCGTCCCTGACCCGCGCACTGTGCCGCGGGTCGCCGCTCAGCACACCGACCCGCACGTCCCCGGCCGTCCCTGAAGCCGGGGTCCAGGCCCGTGAGGCGGCCGCGTCGTCGGCCCTGACGCACCAGATCCCGGCGGCATCCGCCTCGCCGGCGACCGCGGAGTTCACGTCCGGGTCGCTCGCGCAGGCACCGACCAGCCAGGCGCCCGCGCAATCGCCGGCGGTATAGCCGCGCTCGATCCAGCGGATCCGTCCGGCCGCGGCGAACTCGGCCAGCTGCGAGCTCAGCTCGGGCGAGATCACGACCACGTCGGCGCCGGAGTCCAGCAGTGCCGGGATCCTCCGGGCGGCGACGGTGCCACCGCCGATGATCGTCACCCGGCGGCCTGCCAGCCGCAGCGCCAGCAGGTACGGCGCGTTATCGGTGCCGACCATGAACGTCCCTGCTCCTTCAAGATCATGCCAGGCGTGGCGACCCCGCCCCCGGGCCCGGCCACGCCGAACTCCGTACCGGCTGACGGTCAGCCCTTGTCTGTCACCCCGGCGGAGTCAAACGTCGCGACCTCACGCAGCGCCCGCACCGCGCTTGCGGTGATCGGCAGCGCGAGGAGGGCCCCGGTGCCCTCGCCGAGCCGCAGTTCAAGATCGATGAGCGGCCTCAGCCCCAGGTGATCGAGAGTAGCCGCATGCCCGGGCTCGACGCTCCGGTGACCGGCCACGCAGCAGTCGGTCGCGGCCGGGGCCAGGGCGTGGGCAGCCAGAGCCGCGGCGCCCGCGATCACGCCGTCCAGGATCACCGGGACCCGCAGGGCCGCGGCGCCCAGGATGAAGCCCGCCAGCGCGGCGTGCTCGAACCCGCCGAACGCCGCGAGCACCCCGACGGGGTCGGCCGGGTCCGGCTGGCGCGCAGCCAGCCCGCGCCGCACCACGTCCACCTTTCGTGCGTAGGTGGCGTCGTCGACACCGGTGCCGCGGCCGGTGGCCTCGCCGGGGTCGCGCCCGGTGAACGCGCAGATGAGGGCGGCCGATGCCGTCGTGTTCGCGATCCCCATGTCACCGGTGAGCAGGCACCGGTTGCCCGCCGCGACCAAGTCGCGGGCCACCTCGATGCCGACGGCGATCGCGGCCTCCGCCTGATCCCTGGTCATCGCCGGGCCTGCGGTGAAGTCCGCCGTACCGGGCGCGATCTTGCGCGGGAGCAGTCCCGGAACGTAGTCGAGCTCGTCGCGGACGCCCACATCCACCACGACGACCTCGGCTCCCGCCTGCGCGGCGAACGCGTTGACGACGGCGCCGCCCGCCAGGAAGTTGGCCACCATCTGCGCCGTCACCTCTTGCGGCCACGGCGTGACCCCCTGGGCGTGCACACCGTGATCAGCAGCGAAGATCGCGACCGCGGCCGGTTCCGGCATCGGCGGAGGGCAGCAGCCGGCCAGGCCGGCCAGCCGCACCGACACGTCCTCCAGCACGCCCAGCGAGCCCTGCGGCTTGGTCATCCGGTCAAACCGCTCCTTCGCCGCGGCCATCGCGCCGGAGTCAAGCGGCCCGATCGCGGCACGGGCGTCGTCGAGCAGGCTCGCCGCGTCCTGGCCGGGCAGCCCGCGGCGGCCGTACTCCTCCGCATGCACCGACCAGGCCAGCGGCCGTCTGCGTGCCCAGCCAGCCGCGGCGAGCTCGGGCTCCGGCGTGAACTCGGTCACGTAGCCGAGGCACAGGTAGGCAACCACCTCGAGGTGCGGCGGCAGGCCGAGCTCCGCGGCCAGCTCGCGCTCGCCGAAGAAGCTAACCCAGCCGACCCCGAGGCCCTCGGCCCGCGCGGCGAGCCACAGGTTGGCGACCGCGAGCACGCTGGAGTAAGCGGCGGTCTGCGGCTGGCTGTACCTGCCCAGCGTGTGGCGGCCACCCCTGGTTGGGTCGCAGGTCACGACCAGGTTGACCGGCGTATCCAGGATGGCCTCGGTCTTGAGCCGGTCGAAGGCCAGCGCCCGGGCGCCGGGCAGCGCGGCCGCGTAATCCGCCCTGGCCCGGTCCGCCAGATGTTTGATCCGCTCACGCCTCGGCCGGTCGGTGATCACGATGAAGTCCCACGGCTGGGACAGGCCGACCGAAGGAGCGCGGTGCGCCGCGGCGATCACCCGGGTGAGCACGTCGGCCGGTATCGGATCCGGCAGGAACCCGCGGCGCACATCCCTGCGCTCCTCGATCACGCGGTAGACCGCAGCCCGCTGCTCATCCGAATAAGAATGGTCGGTCATCGCCGCCCCCCGGTCACGTCGCCGCTCCCTCGCCGGGCCTGGGCACGGCCCCGCCGGCGGTCGCGCCCCGGCCAGCCCGCGACCCGGTCACGCTCGCCGCCGAGCGGAGCAAGGCCTCTAGCGCCGCCGCGGCCGCGGCCGCGCCGCCCTTCTCCGACACGTTGCTGACCGAACGGATCCCGCTCGCCCGCAGCGCGTCCTTGGCCTCGGCGGCCCCGACAAACCCGACCGGCAGGCCGATGACGAACGCCGGTTCCACGCCCCTGGTCAGGATCTCCGTGAGCGCCGCGGCCGCGCAGCCGACCAGCCACACCGCACCCGGGCCCACTTCGCCGAAGGCCAGCCGGACTGCCGCGGCAGCCGTGGAGATGCCGGCCGTCCGGGCAAGGCGCGCGGTCAGCGGCTCATCGATCTTGCAGACCACCGGGCAGCCGGTGATCCCCGCTGCGACCATGGCCGAGTCGGCAACGACCGCGGCTCCCCCGGCCAGCGCGGCCACGGCCGTGGCGAGCGCTTCCTCATCGCAGACCAGATCCGTCGCGTAATCGAAGTCCGCGGTCGCGTAGATGATCCGCTCGGTGACGTCGCGGCTGTGCTTGGGCAGCCGGGACAGATCGATGCGGGAACGCAGGATCCGGTACGCCTCCTCTTCGGCCGGCTGCGGGCCGGGTGGCGTGTCACGGGGCCAGGTCACCGTGCCATCACCTCCTCGACAGCGAGCTCCGCAGCTGCGGGCCGGCGCCTTCGCCTGGACGAGCCAATCACGGGCGGCAGGCGCATGTGAGCCGTCCGCGTAATCGAGCCTCGGCCGCCGCCGGCCGCCGCGATTCAGCTACCACTCAGCAAGTGTTCCGGAGGCCACCAGCTGACCAGCGCAAATGACTTGACCATACCGGCGAACACAGTCAGGTCCGCCGATACACTAGCGAGGCGCACCCGCGGCCGGCCCACCGCGGACGAGCGCGAGCCCGCCCAGGCTCACAAGAGCGTTTCCGGGAGACGTTCAGCATTCTCGAATCTCTCTCTGAGGATCATCGCATGCTGGACCGTTAGACCCGAACAGCGCCCGAACAGCGGCCGAACAGCAAGGTGGTGTATGACAACACAGGTGAGTGGGGCATCTATCGGGGCGGTCAGTCCTCAGCGGGTGCTCGTCACCGGCGGGTCCGGTTTCATCGGGAGACGCGTCGTCCGCGCGCTGCTCGATGTCGGTGCGGACGTCACGGTGGCGGATAAGCGGGAATTCCTGGGAGGAGAGCGCGGCGGCGGGCCCCGGACCGTCATCGGGGACCTGTGCGATCCCTTGGTGGCGGCCGAGGCGGTACGGCCGGGCACCGACGCCATTTTCCACCTGGCCGCGCTGACCAGGGTGCTGCCGTCGATCGAGGACCCGTCGGGCACGTACCAGGTCAACGTCGGCGTGACGGAGGCGCTGCTGGATCTGGCGCGGACGCGCGGCGTCGGGGCGTTCCTGCTCGCCTCGACGAACGCCGTGACCGGTGACGTCGGCAGCGCGGTGATCGACGAGCAGGTCCCGCTGCGGCCGCTGACCCCCTATGGCGCCACCAAGGCGGCCGGCGAGATGCTGATCAGCGCGTACGCGTCGTGCTACGGGATGACCGGGTGCTCGCTGCGGTTCTCGAATGTTTACGGCCCGGGCATGCAGGAGAAAGACAGCTTCGTGCCGCGCCTGATGCGGGCCGCGCGGGACGGCACTGGCGTGGAGGTGTACGGCGACGGGACACAGGTCCGCGATCTGGTACACGTGGACGACATCGTGGCCGGAATGCTCGCGGCATGGCGGGCCGGGTTCAGCGGCCCGCTGATTCTCGGCGCCGGCGAATCGGTCGCGGTAAACGACATCGTGGACGCGGCGCGCAGCGTCACCGGGCGCGACATCCCGGTTCGGCACGTCGCGCCGAAGCCGGGCGAGATGCCCGCCGTCATCGTGGACATCTCCGCTGCGCGTGCGCTCGGCTACGCGCCGACCCACGACCTCAAGTCCGGCCTCTCCACCGTCTGGCCAGAGTTCTCGGAGGCAGAAAAGTGACGACGACCGCCACCGCTGATGGCAGCGACGCCATCGACAGCGCAGCGATCCGGGCGTTCATCGACGAGTTCGGCGACCGGGCGACGAGCCTGCCGCCAATCGCGATCGTGATCGCCGCTTTCAACGAAGAAGGCGCTATCGGCCAGGTGGTTGACGCACTTCCCCGCACGGTCGCCGGGCTTGAGACGGCGACGATCGTGGTCTCCGACGGCGCCGTGGACGCCACCGCCAAGGAGGCCAAGGCGGCCGGCGCGCTCGTCTGCGAGGTGCCGGTGAACCGGGGCCAGGGTGCGGCGCTGCGGCTCGGTTACCGGCTGGCGCGGGAAGGCGGCGCGCGCTACATCGTCACCACCGACGCCGACGGTCAGTACAACCCGGCGGAGATCGAGAGCCTGATGGCGCCGATCCTGGCCGGCCAGGCGGACTTCGTGACCGGCTCCCGGACGATGGGCAGCGAGGAGACGAAGGACCCGGTGCGAAAGCTTGGCGTGCGGGTGTTTGCGCTAACAATCAGCGTGCTTACCGGTCAGCGGATCAGCGACACCACGTTCGGGCTCCGGGCCATGCGCGCCGAGGTGACCGGCGCGGTCCAGCTCGAGCAGCCGCAGTACCAGGCGGCCGAGTTGCTGATCGGCGTGATCACGCACGGGTTCCGGGTGCACGAGCGGCCGGCGACGATCCACCGGCGCACCGTCGGCAAGAGCAAGAAGGGCAACAACGCCTTCTACGCGCTGAGGTTCTCGAATGTGGTGCTCGGGACCTGGTGGCGCGAGCGTCAGCGCCGCGTGCGCGGCGTCGTCCCCGGTTCGGCCGGCCGCCCCGGGGATGACGCGCCCGGGCTGTTGGCCGACGACGTGACCGTGGCCGGCACCGGTCCGGCGGCGGGTCCTTCCGCGCCCGGCGCGGCCTGGCCCGCCAGCTCACCCGAGCCGCCGGACCCGCGCTCGGCAAAAAGCACGTAATGGAAGATCAGGAACCGGATCACAAAGGTCACGCAGTTGGCTGCCAGGTAGAGACCCTGGGCAAAGATAACTTCCTCGACCCGGTGCAGGCCGAGATGGCGTGCCTCAGCGTGAGCGAGCTTGCTGGTGACGGTCAGGACGACACCGACCCCGATCGAGATCAGCCAGAACGGCAGGGTCTCCTTGAGCAGGTCCGGCCTGCCCTTTCGCTCCCAGGCCCACCTGCTGACCACGTAGCTCACGAACGCGCCGGCGAACCATCCGGCCGCGCCAGCGATCCCGGCCGACACGCCAGCGATCTGGCAGATGAGATACGTCAGCTGGGTCGCGAGCAGGGCCGCGAGGGCCGCGGGAGCGAAGCGGACCAGGCGCCTGCCCCCTCCCGTCCGGAGCCTTCGCCGCAATGGTGCGGGGAGCAAGCTCCACGCCGCTTCGGTGATTTTGGGCGATACCTGGGTCATGGGCGTCCTTGGCTCAGGGCTGTCTGCCGAAAAAGAGATTCTGTGTCAGTAGGACAGGTATACAGTACGGGAGCCCGTGGAGGGTCCGTTACGCGGTCCTCCAGGCCAGCGGCACGCCTCCGTGGAGTCCCCGCGGCGGCGCGCCCAGCGCCGGCTGCACACTCAGGCAGTCCGAATACGGTTACCAGCCTGGCTAGGTATAAAGCAAGGACAGCGACGGACAAGGCAGGAGCGTGTTCATGAAGGTCTTGGTGTTGGGCGGGGACGGCTACCTTGGCTGGCCGACGGCGCTGCACCTGTCGGAGGTCGGTCACGAGGTGGCCGTGGCGGACAACTTCGCGCGCCGGGGGTACGACCACGAGATGGGCGTCGACAGCCTGGTGCCGATCGAGTCGCTGCAGGCGCGCATTGCCACGTGGCGCGAGCTGACCGGGAAGGCGATCGGCAAGTACATCGGCGACCTGTGCGACGCCGACTTCACCTATCACATGGTCAGCGACTTCGCTCCGGACGCGATCGTGCACTTCGCCGAGCAGCGCGCCGCGCCGTATTCGATGGTGGACCGCAAGCACGCGGTGTACACGCAGGTCAACAACGTGGTCGGCAACCTGAACGTGCTGTATGCGATCGCCGAGATCAACCCGGACATCCACCTGGTCAAGCTCGGCACGATGGGCGAGTACGGCACGCCCAACATCGACATCGAGGAAGGCTGGCTGGATGTCGAGCACAACGGCCGGCGCGACCGGGTGCTGTTCCCCAAGCGGCCCGGGTCGTTCTACCACCTGTCCAAGGTGCATGACAGCCACAACATCGAGTTCGCCTGCCGGATCTGGGGGATCCGCGCGACCGACCTGAACCAGGGCGTGGTCTACGGCCAGCAGACCCCCGAGACCGCCCGTGACGACCGGCTGGCGACCCGGTTCGACTATGACGCGGTGTTCGGCACGGTGCTGAACCGGTTCGTGATCCAGTCGGTGCTCGGCAAGCCGCTGACGATCTACGGCAACGGCACCCAGACCCGCGGCATCATCGAGATCCGCGACACCGTCCGGTGCATCCAGCTGGCCTGCGAGAACCCGGCCGACCGCGGCGAGTTCCGGGTGTTCAACCAGATCACCGAGTTCATGTCACTGCAGCAGATCGCGGACACGATCGTTAAGGCGAGCCCGGATGCGGTCACGGTCACCCGCGTCGAAAACCCGCGGGTGGAACTCGAGAACCACCACTACAACGTCGTGCACACCGGCCTGGTCGGGCTCGGCCTCGAGCCGCACCTGCTGTCGGACACCCTCATCGAGTCGCTGTTCGAGATCACCAAGCGGTACGCACACCGGGTACGCCCCGAGGCCATGCTGCCCACGATCGAGTGGCGCAAGCCGTCCAGCGTCATCAGCAACTGACGCCACGATGATGGCCCCTCGCCGCTGCTGGCGGCGAGGGGCCATCGGGCGCTGACCGGCGGTCGCCGCCCTGCCGTCCCTGGGCGGCAGGCAACACACGACGCTACAGCTTCACGTTCAGATAGTCCTCGTCGATGTTGATCGAGTCGCCGCCGTATGTCTGCGCGACATTCCCAGCGAACTGATGCACCCGGTGGTGGTTATCCCACTCGTTCGCTGGCAGTACCGGATCCGTGGTATTCGCCTCGCCGTTCCACAAAGCATCGAAAATGACATTAGGCAGCGTGTACTTTCCGGTGTTGTACTGCCTGGCGAGATCGGTGACCGCAGCCGAGGAGCTGCTGTAGATTCCCGACGAATACCCAAGAGAATGCAGCCACGACGTCCATGCCGTAAGGAAGCGCAGGGCCTTCCCTGTCTCGCTGGGCGGGTATTCCTCCATGTCGTAGTAGATCGGAGTCCCCGCGCCGAAGCCGAGCCGCTCCGCCTGAGCGACCGCGTCCTCCGCCGCCGCGTGACCCTGGTGGCCCGGATGGCGGCCGAGCTCACCGAATTCTGCCTGCGGGCCTACGTACATCGGCATGAAATGCCAGCCCGCCGCCGCCTCCTTGGCAAGCCAGCTGTGGGTCAGGTTGGGCTGGGCACATGCTTCGTCCGAGCCGCCAATGTAGACGCCGATCGCCCGGTAGCTTGAATCACGGAGCCAGGCGCTCATGTACGAGGCGCTGGGCGCGGCGCAGGTGTCGAAGCCGAGGCCCTCGTAGTTAGCGACATTAGAGGACAGCGCGGACGACGCGGCCGGGGCCGCAGCGGCCTCCGGGCCGGTCGCGGCCGGGGCGGCCGTCGGGTCGGGGGCGTGGATGACCGCCTTGGGCAGTGACGCGCTGGCCAGGATCTGCTCGACCTGGCTCTGGTCGGTGTCGAACTTGGCCGTGACCCTGATCCGCGGCGCGGTTACCGTGATCTCTCTGGCTACCGGGTTCTCCACCGAAGACTTGGCCGATGACGCCGACGCCGGCTGAATCAGCAGCGCCTGGGTGGTTCCGACCAGCAGGCTGGGGCAAGCCTGGTCGGCGGCGGGGTTGCCCAGGTAGACCACGTTGACGTCAAAGCGCACGCAGGTCCGCTGGGAGCTGCCCAGGCGGACGACCTGCCAGGAACTGGGCACCTCGAACGAGTACCCGCGGTAGGACACCGGCATGAGCGCGGCAGTGGTGCCCGTCTTGGCGGGGCTTGCCACGACCAGCGCCGCAAGGATGGCCGCGACCGCGGCCAGCGAGTGCCATCGCCGTGTCAGGCCCGGCAGTTGGCGTGCGAGCATGCTGAATACCGCCTTCTCATCTCATCCGGATGGCGCAGATGGCGCAGTGACGTCGACTGTCAGCGGGCCGTGTGGCCGAACCGTCCGCCGTCTGGGCCACGCCCGCCACACCGGGCGGGAAAGGTGGCCGAGCGGACTCGAAGTGCGGTCGAATTACCCAAGGCCATGACTGCGATGTCCTCCCCCGTCACATCCGTCCTGTCCCCCCGACAGGACGTCTGGCACCGCCTGCGAGGGCTCCGCCCCCGCATACCCCGCGTGCGGGGAGACCCCGCGCGCATTCTCCCCGGGAAACCGAATTACCTGCGGGTGCCTTCGCCTCCCGCATATCCGCGGCAACTTCGTGTTGCGCGGACAGGAACGCACGCTACTTGCTGCCGGCTTAATTGCCGTCGCGACCCGCCGGCAGAGCGTCAATTCTGTGCTGAATAACCGGGCGGATCAGGAATCAGGCGTAAAGCCGGGCATCGGAAATCCAGCAAGCAATTCCCGGACTTCGCCGGCGATTCGGTCGATGACCGGCTCATCCCCCTTGGCCGCGGCCGTGATCGCATCATCCATCCACGCGGCGATCTGTGACATATGCGAAACGCCCAGCCCTCTTGTCGTGATCGCCGGAGTGCCGATCCGGATCCCGGACGGATCGAAGGGCTTGCGTGGGTCGAATGGCACCGTGTTGTAGTTCACCTCAATGCCTGCCCGGTCCAGTGCCCGGGCCGCTGGCTTGCCTGCTATGCCCTGGGGCGTCAGGTCGATCAGGATCAGGTGGTTGTCGGTGCCGCCGGAGACCAGGGCGTAACCGCGGTCGAGCAGGGCAGCAGCCAGCGCCTTGGCGTTGGCCACCACCTGATGGGCATAGTCGCTGAACCCGGGCTCCGCAGCCTCACGCAGCGCCACGGCGATCGCCGCCGTTGTCTGGTTGTGCGGCCCGCCCTGCAGACCGGGGAAGACCGCCCTGTCCACGGCGGACGCGTGCTCGGCCGTCGTCATGATCATTGCACCTCGTGGCCCGCGCAGCGTCTTGTGCGTGGTGGTGGTGATCACGTCGGCGTGGCCGACGGGGCTTGGGTGCGCCCCGCCGGCCACCAGGCCCGCGATGTGTGCGATATCCGCGACGAGGATCGCGCCAGCCTCAGCCGCGATCTCGGCGAAGGCGGGGAAGTCGATCGTGCGCGGTATCGCGGTGCCACCGCAGAAAATCAGCTTGGGCCTTTCGGCCAGCGCCAGGTCGCGCACCTGGTCCATGTCGACCCGGCCGGTGTCGGCGCGGACGCCGTACTGGACCGACCGGAACCACTTGCCGGTGACCGACACCGGCCAGCCGTGCGTGAGGTGACCGCCCATCGGCAGCGCCATCCCCATCACGGTCTCGCCGGGCTCCAGGAACGCGAGGTACACGGCGAGGTTCGCCGGCGAGCCCGAATACGGCTGGACGTTCGCGTGGTCGACGCCGAACAGCGCCTCGGCGCGCCGCATGGCCAGGGTCTCGATCTGGTCGATGAACTGCTGGCCCTCGTAGTACCGGCGTCCCGGGTAGCCCTCCGAGTACTTGTTGGTCAGCACGGTGCCGGAGGCCTCGAGCACGGCGAGGGACACGTAGTTCTCCGACGGGATCAGCCTGATCTTCTCGAACTGACGCCGCGCCTCGCAGTCGATCAGCTCGGCCACCTCGGGGTCGGTGCTGGCGACGTGCGGAATGGGCGGCTGATGCATCGGGTCCTCCTCGGGCACGTCGCGGCGGGTGCCGCTGACTTCATCATGTCGAAGGCGATTGCGCCCGTGCATCCGGCCGCCGCGAGTCCGGCCGGACCGCCGGCATCCGGCGGGTGATCACCGCCCGCTCGGCGGCGGCGCACGCCGTCGTGGTGAGCAGGTAAAGGCCGGCCGCCAGCGGCACCACGGCGGCGACCACCACGGTCGCGTACGGGATCGCGCGCAGCAGCATGCCGATCGCCCCGCCAGGCTGCGCGGGCTGGCTCTGCGCGGGCTGCTGGCCTAGCCGGCTGGCAGCGTTCCTGCTGATCCGCGCGGCCACCCAGGCCACGAGGGCCAGCAGCGCAAACAGGCCGAGGAACACCACGCCCTGGACGCTGAACGGCCCGGGCCCGCTCAGCCAGTGGCTGCCCAGCGGTGCACCAAGCAAGCCGTGGCTGAGCAGGGTGTTGGTCCGGCCGCCGATGGTGCCCGACCGAAACAGGCGGTACATCACGCTGAAGACCGGCAACTGGAGCAGCATCGGCAGGTATCCGGCGAACATCCCGGTTCCCTCCCGCCGGTACAGCTCGGCGAGCTCGCGCTGCAGCCGGTCCGGCTGCCGGGCGTGGCGCTTGCGCAGCGCCTGAACCTGCGGGGCCAGCCGCGCCTGGGCGGCCTGGCCACGGATCGCGTAGTAGCTGAGCGGCAGCAGCACGAGCCGCACCGCCACGGTGAAGACGACAATGGCTGCCGCGGCTGCCAGGCCGCCGGCCAGTGGGGCCAGCGCCACGGCGAACCCGGACACGAGGTGATAGGCGGCGCCGACGGCGCCGTCGAAGAGACTGAACATGATTGGGCCCTCCAGCGGTTCGCAGAACGGATGACAGCTGGAGACGGCCGCGAGAGCGACCCCACGCCCGGGCATGCGGGAGGCGAAGTCCTCGCGGATGGGACGATGCGAGGGCAGGCAGACCCCGGCAGGTGCCGCGGGGGGTCAGCGGGATCGTCAGGCGGCCGCCGGGACCGCCGAGGGCGCCCTGGGGCGGGACCGGCCCGCCGCATCGGGATTGAGCTGCCGCTGGAACGCCGCCGACCAGGACTTCACCCGCAGCGCGGCGGCCCGGACCAGCGGGCGCGACGTGACCACCGCCGCGATCCTGGCGCCGTGCGCGAGGAAAGCGACGATCATGCCGGTCAGCGCGACCGCGGCCACCGCCATCAGGCCGGACGCGGACGGGGCGGCGGCGACGTGACCAGCGGGCAGCCAGTAGCCGGTCAGCTGCGTCACCACGCCGACGAGCCAGGCAACCATTACGGCCTCCGCCTGTTCCCGAGACAGCCCGCTCGGGCTGCGTCTCAAGTGTAAGCCGTCCACCTCAGCCGGCCCCGCCGACGGCGATGAGCGCCACCGACGCCGCGGCCAGGGCCAGCCCGGCCAGCCGGATCGCGGTCAGCCGCTCGCCGAGGATCACCCGGGCGAGCATGATGGTCACCGCCGGGTAGAGCGAGCTGATCACGGCGGCGATCGCGAGCAGGCCCCGGTGCGTCGCCACGAAGTAGAGGATCGTGCCGGGCGCGCCGGTCAGGCCCGCGACGGTGGCCAGCCAGGCGCCGCGCTTACCGGGCAGCCGGAGATCGCGGGTGAACACGGCGACGCATGCGACAGCCACCAGCGCCGCGGCCTGGCCGCAGAACACCGGCCACAGCCCGCTGCTGGATCCGGCCCGGTTCAGGCCGATGAACAGCAGCGCAAAGCAGGCGCCCGCGACCAGCCCGTAGCTCACCCCGGCCGGAAGCCGCCTGCGGACCGGTCCGGCCGGGCTACCGGGCGCCTGTTCCGGCGCTCCTCGCTGCGGATCCGCACGCGGGCCCGTGCGCACGCTCGCTGACACGCCGACGATCGCGGGCAGCGCCAGCACGATCCCGGTCAGCGCGAGCGCCGTCGGCCGCTCCCCCAGCAGCAGCCCGGCCAGCACCGAGAACCCCGCCGCCCCGACCGCGCTGAGCGGCCCGGCGACGCTGAACGCGGCGTGCCGGAACCCGACGTAGAGCGCCAGCGCGCCGGACACTCCGCTCAGCCCGGCCACGCAGCCCCAGGCCACGGCGCGCGGACTGGGCGGATCCGCGCCCATCACCGCCAGCGCGACGCCCACCACGGCCACGCTCGCCGCCTCCGTGATCAGCGTCACCCTGATCACGCTCGCGCGCCGTGCCGCCAGCCCGGCCGCGAAGTCCGAGCCGCCGTAGCCGATCGCAGAGGCCAGCGCCAGCAGGACGGCTAGCATGGCTGGCCGCGGTGCCAGGCGCGATCGACCGGGCACGGTGCCGTTGCTGTGCACGCCCCCTCATCGCAAAGCCGACAGGTCCGGTGCGCCGGCGCGCCCGCGTCGGTCAGCCGCTCGAGCACCAGGGACAGCGCCGCGTCCAGGTCCCGGCGGGCCGGCTCGTCCAGCGGCGCCAGCAGGGCCGCGAGGGCGCGGTCACGCTCGGCAAGGAACTGCCGGGCTTTCTCGTCTCCGGCCCCGGTCAGCCGCAGCGCCACCGTCCGCGCGCCGGGCTCTGGGCTGCTGAGCGCAAGGCCGCGGCTCACCAGCGAGTCGACCAGCCGGGTCGCGCCCGGCTGCGAGAGCCCGAGGCGCCGGCTGAGCTCGGTCACGCCGATCCCCGGCTCGCTGGCCAGGACCACGAGCGCGGCCGCCGCGCTCAGCCCGCCTTCGGTGACCGCCGCTGCTGCGGTGGTCATTGCCCCGGTCGCCGCCAGCGCGGCCGCGCCGAACAGGTTAGCCAGCCGCTCTTCCCTGTCATGCATAACTCATGCATGCTAACGAAGTCGCCTCCCGTGGGCTTGCTCTTTATTTCATGATCTGGGTCGATAACGACTGCATTACAGGACGTTTGCCACCCAGATCATGAAAACCATCCCGTGGCGGCCGGGGAGGCGGCGGTCAGCGCGGGCCGCGGGCCAGGTGGCCGTGGTCAAGGCGCATGCGTTCAGTCAGCGCGCGGTTCCAGCGCGCGGTTCCAGCGCGCGGTGCACGATGCGCACCGCGGCCTGCCTGATCCGTTCCTCGCTCATGCCC
>JASHOI010000165.1 GCA_030041195.1 Streptosporangiaceae bacterium
ACCATGCCGCCGCACCCCGAGGTCCCCGCCGCGCTGCGGCGGCTGCGCGGCCACGGGTTCCGGCTGTTCACCCTCACCGACAACACCCTGGAGATCTCCGGCCGGCAGCTGCAGCACGCCGGGATCATCGAGTTGTTCGAGCGCCGGTTCAGCGTCGATGAGACCGTCAAACGGCACAAGCCAGCCCAGCAGGCCTACCACTCGGTCGCCACCGCGCTGCAGATCGAACCGGGCAGCATCTGCCTGCTCGCGGCGCATGTGTGGGACACCATCGGCGCCCAGTCAGCCGGCTGGCAGGCCGGGCTCATCTTGCGCGAGGGCAACGCCCCGCTCGACGTCGGCCCCCAGCCCGACTACATCGGCAAAGACCTCGACGCCATCGCCGACCAGCTCATCCAGCGCTACCCGCAATGACCACGCGGCGTTGACCGCCGGGGAACGGCTCGTTAGCGTTCGCTGGAACGTGTTTCAGTTCGCTGGCGGGCAGCCCGCGCGCCAGTGCAGGTCGATGCGGGCCGATGTCCGGCGAGGAGGCCGCCATGACCGCACCGCCGGCGGCCCGGCCGCTCGAGGAATGGCGCAAGCTGACGGTCAGCGAGCGCAGCGTGGACGAGCTGACCGCGGCACTGCAGGACTGGCTCGCCGCCCGGTCGGCCGCCGAACGGCCGCCCACGGTGACCGAGGTCCATGTGCCGGACAAGGGCGGGCTGTCCAGTGCGTCGGTGCTGTTCGAGGCCTGCTGGCTGGACGAGGACGAGCCCGGACGGCGCGGCGCCTACGTCGCCCGGATGGCGCCCGAGGCGAGCGCGGTGCCGGTCTTCCCGCGCTACGACCTGCCCGTCCAGTTCGACGTGATCAGCCGCGTGGCCGCGCTGTGCGACGTGCCGCTGCCGGTGTTGCGCTGGAACGAGCCGGACGGGGGGCCGTTCGGCACCCCGTTCTTCGTCATGGACCAGGTCGACGGCCGGATTCCGCTGGACAACCCGCCGTACGTGTTCACCGGCTGGCTGCTGGAGGCAACGCCGGAAGAGCGCGCGGCGCTGCAGCGGGCCAGCGTCGCGGTGCTGGCAAAGCTGCACGCGATCCCGGACGCCGCGGCGGCGTTCCCGATGCTGCGCCCGCCGGCCGGGCAGGACACGCTGCGGTATCACGTCGCCCAGCAGCGCGCCTACTACCGCTGGGCACTGGCCGACGACGGCATCCGGGTTCCGATCATCGAGCGGAGCTTCGGCTGGCTGGAGGACCACTGGCCGAATGATCCCGGGCCCGACGTCCTTAACTGGGGCGACGCGCGCATTGGCAACATCATCTACCGCGGCTTCGAGCCGGCCGCGGTGCTCGACTGGGAGCTCGCGGCGCTCGGCCCGCGCGAGCTCGACGTCGGCTGGTTCCTGTTCCTGCACCGGTTCTTCCAGGACATCGCGGAGTTCTTCGAGCTCGAGGGCCTGCCGGACTTCCTGCGCCGGTCCGATGTGGAACGGTGCTACCAGGACCTGAGCGGCAACGCGCTGCGGGACATGGACTTTTACCTCACCTATGCCGCGGTGCGGCACGCGATCGTGATGGGCCGGATCAAGCGGAGGATGATTCATTTCGGCGAGGACGAGGTGCCCGCCGATCCGGACGACTACGTGATGCACCGGGCCGGCCTGGAGAAGCTGCTCGCGGGCACCTACCGATGGGACTGAGACCAGTGCCGATTCCGCTCGACGAATACCCGGTGCACCAGACGCCGCTGCCGATGGACCGCGTGGCCAGCAGCGATCGCAACTTCTACGACCGGAGCTACTTCAACGCGCACGACCGCACCGGCGAGATCTTCCTGGTCACCGGCCTCGGGGTGTACCCGAACCTGGGCGTGATCGACGCGTACGCCGCCGCGCGATGCGGCGACCGGCAGTGGAGCGTGCGGTTCTCCGACGCGCTGGGCGAGCGCAGCCTCGAGCAGAAGGTCGGCGGCTACCAGATCGAGGTGGTCGAGCCGCTGCGGCGGCTGAACCTCAGCTGCGCGTCACCGGACGGCGGCATCGAATTCGACCTGGCCTGGACGGGCGCGTTCCCCGCGGTACAGGAGGAGCCGCACCTGCTGCTCTCCGGGGGCAGGCCGATCCTGGACGCCTCCAGGTTCTCCCAGGTCGGGAGCTGGAACGGACGGCTCCGGGTCGGTCAGCGCGACTTCGCCGTCGCCGCCGACCGGTGGACCGGCGTCAGGGACAGGTCCTGGGGGATCCGGCCGGTCGGTGAGCCGGAGCCGCCGGGGCGGGCCGCCGCCGAGCCGCTGGAGGGGTTCTGGTGGCTGTACCTGCCGCTGCGGTTCGAGTCCTGCTCGGTCATCGTGATCCTGCAGGAAAACCCGGACGGCCACCGGACGCTGAACGACGCCAGGCGAGTGTGGCCCGACGGCCGGGTGGACCAGCTCGGCTGGCCCCGGGTGGACATCGGTTACCGGCCGGGCACCCGGCACCCGGAGTCGGCCCGGATCCACCTGACCGATGCCGCCGGCCACCCGCTGACCATCGAGGTCGAGACGCTGACCTCCGTGCCGCTGCACGTGGGCGCGGGCTACAACGGCGATCCGGACTGGTCGCACGGCCGGTGGATGGGCCCGAAGTGGAGCGGCTCATCCGTGTACGACCTGACCGACCCCGGGGTGGCAGCGCGGATACCGTTCGGCGTGACCGACCACCTGGCCAGAGCCCGGCTGGACGGTGAGGAGGGCTGGGGGATGTTCGAGCACGCCAGCATGGGCCGGCACGACCCGAGCGGGTTCGCGGACTGGTCTTCGGTGAGCCGCTGAGGTAAGCGCGTTCAGACCCGGCGCGCCGACGCGGCGCTTTCTGGCCAGACGGTCCCGCCGGAGCGTGAGTGGCGCCGGGCCGTGATCCATCGCTCGGTGCACGCCCGGTGGTCCTGGCAGTACCACCGGATGTCGTCGCACGCCGTGCCCCCGTCGGCCAGCATCTGGCTGCTGTGCAGGTGGATGCCGCACATCCAGCAGGAGACGACGTCGCCGCCTGGCGCGGCGGCGCCCTCGGTCGAAGCCATGCGCTCCATGTCACCCACCATCGGCCACCTCCGGGAGCGACTTGCTTCCTGGAATGCTAACCCGCGATGGCCCCGCCGTCTGGGCGATGCCGGTGGTTACCGGATGATGAGCACGCTGTCCTGCGGCGGCACCAGCTCGCCGATCACGGGTGCTCCCGGCAGTTCTCCCGCCACGAGCAGCCCGCCCGAGGTCTGCGCGTCGGCGAGCAGCAGCAGGTCCTCCTCGGTCACCGCGCCGGTGTCGGTGTGCGGCAGCACCCAGTCGAGGTTGCGCCGGCTCCCGCCGGGCATGTACCCCGCCTTCGCCGCGGCCAGGGTGCCGTCGATGAGCGGCACCGCCGCGTGATCCACCACAGCGGAGACCCCGCTGGCCCTGGCCAGCTTGAACAGGTGGCCGAGCAGGCCGAAGCCGGTCACGTCGGTGGCGCACCTGATTCCGGCCGCGAGGGCCAGCCGGCTGGCGTCCGCGTTCAGGGTGGTCATCACCTCGACGGCGGGCTCGCTTATCTCGCCGGTCGCCTTGTGCCAGGCGTTGAGCACGCCGACGCCGATCGGCTTGGTCAGGCTGAGCGGGAGGCCCGGCCGGCCGGCATCGATCCGCAGCAGCGCGGCCGGGTCGACGGTGCCGGTCACCGCCATGCCGTACTTGGGCTCGGGGTCGTCGATGCTGTGCCCGCCCGCCACGTGACAGCCCGCGGCGCGGCCGGTATCCAGGCCGCCGCGCAGCACCTCGGCCGCGAGTTCAAACGGGAGCTTGTCGCGCGGCCAGCCGAGCAGGTTCACCGCGACCAGCGGCTCGCCGCCCATCGCGTAGATGTCGGACAGCGCGTTGGTGGCGGCGATCCGCCCGAACGTGTACGCGTCGTCAACCACCGGCGTGAAGAAGTCGGCGGTGACGATCACGGCCAGCGACGGGCCGACCCGCACCACGGCCCCGTCGTCGCCGTTCTCGACGCCCACCAGCAGGTCCGTGCCCGCGCTGGCCGGCCCGAGCAGCTTTATCGTTTCCTCCAGCTCGCCGGGCGGGATCTTGCAGGCGCAGCCGCCGCCGTGAGCGTACTGGGTGAGCCGGACGCCGTTCGGGTGGGTCATACCGGCCAATCTAGCGTCCGGGCAGAGCCGGATGGCGGGCGCAGGCGGGACCCGGGTAGCGTCGGCCGCGGAGGCGTCTGGGTGCCTGGTGGCCCCCCCGGTCTTCAAAACCGGTGTGCGGCGTTCGGCGTCGCAGGCGGGTTCGATTCCCGTCCGCCTCCGCTGCAGTCCAGATGATCTTCATGGATGTACCGTTGGGCCGCATAGAACAGGCCTTCCGGTACATCCATGGGCCGGCCAGCGCCGGCCACTCCGCCACCATGCTGGCCGGCGTATGGTCGCGGGTGTGGACCCGCGCCGTCACGTGCCAAGGACCGACGTGGTGCTGGCCGATCCACGCCTGCTCGCGGCGCAGGAGTCGCTGGGCGCGGCGCTGGTCAAGGCGGCGGTGACCCGGGCGCAGGAGCTGGCACGCTCCGGGGCCATCAGCCCGGCGGAGGTGGCCGATGCCGCGGCAGCCGCGCTGCCCCGCATCGCCGCCACGCTGACTCCGGTGATCAACGCGACCGGCGTCCTTGTGCACACCAACCTCGGCCGGGCGCCGCTGTCGGCGGCGGCGCGGGACGCGGTGCTGGCCGCGGCGGGCTGCACCGACGTGGAGTTCGACCTGGAGTCGGGCAAGCGCGGCCGCCGCGGCGCTGGCGCGCTCGACGCGCTGGCGCGCGCGGTTCCGGCGGCCGGGGCGGTGCACGTGGTCAACAACAACGCCGCAGCGCTGGTGCTGGCGGCCACGGCGCTGGCCGCGGGGCGCGAGATCATCGTGAGCCGCGGCGAGCTGATCGAGATCGGCGACCGGTTCCGCCTCCCGGACCTGCTGCAGTCCACCGGCGCCCGGATCCGCGAGGTGGGCACGACCAACCGGACCGCGCTCGCCGACTACCGGCAGGCCATATCCGCCGACACCGCGTTCATCCTGAAGGTGCACCCGTCCAACTACGTGATCGAGGGCTTCACCGCGTCGGTGGGCGTCGCCGAACTGGCCGGGCTCGGCGTTCTCGTGGCCGGCGACATCGGTTCCGGCCTGCTCCGGCCGAGCCCGGTGCTCCCGGACGAACCCGACGCGGACACCTGGCTGCGGGCCGGCGCCGGGCTGGTCACGGCCAGCGGCGACAAGCTGCTCGGCGGGCCGCAGGCCGGCCTGCTGCTCGGCGAGCGCGACACGGTCACCAGGCTCGCGCGCCATCCGCTCGCCAGGGCGCTGCGGGTGGACAAGCTGACCCTCGCCGCTCTCGAGGCCACCCTGAACGGGCCACTCCCCCCGGTCACGCACGCGATGACGGCGGCCGAGCCGAGCCTCAGAAAACGCGCCGAGGCGCTGGCCGGGCGGCTGGCGCTGGCCGGCGTCGACTGCCAGGCGGTGCCGTCGGACGCGGCCGTCGGGGGCGGCGG
>JASHOI010000166.1 GCA_030041195.1 Streptosporangiaceae bacterium
CGGTGAGCGGGCCATGGCCGTGCCGGCCGACGCGGCGGCCGCGTCCGACATGGCCGCGGTCGCCGCCGCGGCCACCGCCCGGTTCGGCGGCGTCGACATCCTGGTCGCGAACGCCGGAGGCCAGGGCGGCGGGACCGCCGCGGACGTCGCCGACGACGCGTGGTCGGCGAGCATCCGGGCCAACATGGACACCTGCCTGGTCTCGGCGCGCGCGTGCCTGCCGGAGCTGATCAGGCGGCGCGGCTGCGCGGTCGTGGTGTCGTCGATCGCCGGGCTGGCCGCGTCACCCGAGTCGGTCGGCTACGTGACCGCCAAGCACGGGCTGATCGGCCTCGCCCGGTCGATGGCCAGGGACTTCGGCCCGCGGGGCGTCCGGGTCAACACCGTCTGTCCCGGCTGGGTGCGCACACCCATGGCCGACGAGGAGATGGACCAGCTTGCCGCGCTGCACCGGCTGCCCGGCCGCGACGCCGCGTACGCGCTGGCCACCGCGCAGGTGCCGCTGCGCAGGCCCGCCGAGCCCGAGGAGGTCGCGTCGGTCGTGGCGTTCCTGGCCAGCAGGCACGCCTCGGCCGTGACCGGGGCGGTGCTCACCGTGGACGGCGGCTCCACCGCGGTCGACCTGCCAACGATCGCGTTCGACCCGCCCTGAGCGCGCGGCGCGCCACGTACGATCGCGGTATGCCCCGTCGACTAGCGGCTGGCAGCGCCAGCGACCTGGTTCAGGCCGAGCGCGACATCCGCGGCCGGATCGGCGACCAGCACCTCGACTTCGCCGCGATGGCCGCGGTGTCCAACATCTACCGCGCGGCCAACGTGATCCGGCACCACATGGAGCAGAAGGTCCTTGCGGACGAGGACCTGTCCTGGGCCGCGTTCACCGTGCTGTTCGTGCTGTGGATCTGGGGCGACCAGCAGACCAGGCACCTGGCCGCCGAGGCGGGCGTCACCAAGGGCACGCTCACCGGCGTGCTGAAGACGCTGGAAAAGCGGGGCCTCGCCCGGCGGCGGGCGCACGACGCGGACGGCCGGCTGGTGCTGGTCAGCCTCGAGCCCAAGGGGGTCGGCGTGATCGAGCGGCTGTTCCCCGCGTTCAACCAGGGCGAGACGTTCGTCAGCGCGAGCTTGACCGACCAGGAGAAAAACCAGCTGGCCTCCCTGCTCCGCAAGATCATCCGCTCCGTCGAGGAGCCCTAACCCGGCGCGCCGCCCTTGCCGATTCAGTGTCGTGGGTCCCTTACTGGTCCTGTATAAACAGCGTGGGTCCCACCACACCGAATTGATCGCGCGCGCTTGGGGCATATGCCCGATATGTGAGCACTTGGCGCGGGTGGCGAGGCGGCTGGAGGGGGCGGGGCGGCGCGTAACGGGCGGTCTTAGGAGTCCGGGCGCCCGGAGATCCGCAACGCGGCAGCAACCAGCGCATCGGCGCGCAGGCGTGCGGCCGGCTCCTGGGCGTACGTCTCGGCGAGGAACTGGTCCGGGTCGACGCCCTCCCGCTCGGCCTCGGCCCGGCCGCCCATGTCGAGCCACTTGGCGAGCAGCGCGCCGTCGGGCTCCGGGTGAAACTGCAGGCCCAGGTGCCGGCGCAGCGAGAAGGCCTGCACGCCGACCTCGTTGCTGGCGAGGATCCGCGCCTGGGCCGGCGGGAAGAACCGGTCATTGTGGAACTCGAGCCACGGCCCGCGCGGGATCAGGCCGGGGTCGACCGAGTCGACCATCGACCAGCCGATCTCCTTGCGCGGCGATGCCTCGACCCGGCCGCCGAACGCGGCGGCCAGGGCCTGACCGCCGAAGCAGACGCCGAGCACGGGCACCCCGGCCTGGTCCGCCCGCTGCAGCCAGGCCAGTTCGTCCGCGATCCAGGCCCGGTCCGGGCTGTTGTCGTACACCGCCCAGACCGCACCGAGCACCACCACGTGGTCGACGCCGTCGAGCCCGGGCAGGTCCTCCTTGGGGAACAGGCTGACGCTTAGCTCGGCGCCGCGCGCCTCGAACGCCTCGCCGATGAACCCGGCCGAGTCCTCTTCGTGGTGGCGGATGACGGTGACTCGCATAGACCAGTCCTTCGTTTGGTGCCAAACTAACTGCCATGACCGGCGCTGTCGACCTCACCGATCTTGACATGTGGGCACGGGGCGTTCCATACCCCGAGTTCGCCCGGCTGCGCCGATCGGCGCCGGTCGCCTGGCATGACGAGGCGCCGCCGAATTCGGGCTTCTGGTCAGTCCTTTGTTACAAAGACATTGTCGCAGCAAGCCGCGACGTTGGCACGTTCTCGTCGGCACGCGGGATTTCGTTCGAGGAGCCGACCGACGAGGACATGATCGCGCGCCGCACGATCATCGACACCGACCCGCCGGAACACACCAAGCTGCGCAAGATCGTGTCCGGCAGCTTCTCGCAGCGCGCGGTCGCGGTGTACCAGCACTTCGTCGAGCAGCTCACCGAGCACGTGCTGGACACCGGGCTGGCCGACGGCGAGCTCGAGTTCGTCGACGCGGTGGCCAAGGAGGTGCCGATCCGGGTGCTGGCGCGGATCATGGGGCTGCCCGAGGCCGACCTGGACACGTTCATCGACCTGGGCGACCGGCTGATCGCCAACACCGACCCGGACGTCACCGACGTGGTCTGGGGCCGCGACGACACCGACGCCTTCCGCCGGTTCCCGTTCCGCAGCCCATACGGCAAGCAGCTGTGGGAACTCGGCCGCGAGATCGTGGCCGGGCGGCTGCACGCCCCCGGTGACGACCTGCTGTCCACGCTGCTGCGCGCGGAGGTCGACGGCGACCGGCTGAGCGAGACCGATCTCGACAACTTCTTCTCGATCCTGGTTGTGGCCGGGAACGAGACCACCCGGATCGCGATCGCCCAGGGGGTCCTCGCGTTCTGCGAGCACCCGGAGCAGTGGCAGCGGCTGCGGTCCGACCCCGCGCTGCTGGACACCGCCGCCGACGAGGTGCTCAGGTGGACCTGCCCCACGCACTTCATGCGCCGCACCGCGACCGTGGACACCTCGCTCGGCGGCACCCGGATCCGCGCCGGTGACAAGGTCGTGCTCTGGTACGTGTCGGGCAACCGGGACGACGCGGAGTTTCCCGACCCTGACACCTTCGACGTCGGGCGCGCCCCCAACCGGCACCTCAGCTTCGGGCGCGGCGGCCCGCACCTGTGCCTCGGCGCGCACCTGGCCCGGCTGGAAGTGCGCGTGGTGCTCGCCGCGCTGGCCAGGCGCGTGGCCAGTTTCCAGCTCGCCGGGCCGCCGCGCCGGATCCGGTCCAACTTCACCAACGGCCTGCGGGAGCTGCCGGTGCGCGTGCGCCTGGCCTGACCCAGGGGCCGGAACGGGCAGCTAGCGGTACAGCTGCCAGCCGTCGGTGTCGGGCAGCGCCGGCGACAGCACCCACAGCACCCGGGTCGGCCCGGTGTCCGGCACGGCCCGCCACGTGTGCTCGGCGCCGGACGGGAACGTGAACGCGTCGCCGCGCTCGAGCACGACCTCCTCGCCTGCGACGTTCAGCCCGAGCCTGCCATCGAGGACGAAGACGAACTCGACGTCGACCGGCAGCGAGTACGGCTCGTCGCCGCTCCCGCCGCCGGGCTCGATGTCGCTGAGAATCGCCTGCATCCGCTTCTCACCCGACGGCGTCAGCTGGTACTCGGTGACACCACCGAGCCCGCCGAAGTTGACCGCTGGATAGGCGTCGTGCCTGACGACCTCGCCCTTGGCTTCGGAGAACAGCGCGCCGACCGAGATGCCGAGGGCGTCGCACAGCCGCAGCAGCGACGCGACCGAGACGTTCGCCAGATCGCGCTCCAGCTTGGACACAAAGCCTTTGGTCAGCCCGCTCTGCTCGGCCACCTCGGCCATGCTCATCCGCGCCGCGAGCCGGGCGGCGCGCAGCTGCGCGCCGATGCGCCGGGAGTCGGCGCCACGGTCCGGCTCGGGCCGGTCACTCGTGCCTGGCACTGTCTCCCCCGCCCCCATCCGTCCCGTGCGCCGACGTTGCCGCCTCTATCGCACACCTCCGATCGCTATGAAACAAGGGTTGACATTCAGGAAACCAATAGTGACCATGTGTGCCAGAAGGCTACCTGAGGAGGCTCCATGGCCGCAGTTGGCGCCACCCCGCAGGAACTCGACCGCGGCCTCCTCGGCCAGATCGAGGTGCACTCGATCGACTGGATCCCGGACCCGGAGCGGCACGGCAAGACCTGGCAGCAGTCGATGCTGTGGTTCCTCGGGAACTTCCAGTACTTCACGATCCCGATCGGCTTCGTCGGCCCCTCGCTCGGCCTGTCGCTCGCCTGGTCCATTCTGGCCGGGGCGCTCGGCATCGGGTTCGGCACGCTGTTCATGGCGTTCCACGGCACCCAGGGGCCGATCTTCGGGCTGCCGCAGATGATCCAGACCAGGGCCCAGCTCGGCTACCGGGGCGTGGTCGTCGCGCTCTTCGCCGTGCTGTTCACGTACATGGCGTTCAACGTTGCCGACCAGGTGCTGCTGGCGAGCGGCCTGCACGGCGCGTTCGGCTGGAGCGCGGGCGGGGTGGCGGTCGCGACCGCCGTGCTGGCCGCGGCGCTCGCGATCTTCGGCTACGACTGGGTGCACCGGGTGTTCCGGTTCCTGCTCGTGATCTCGTTTCCGTGCTACGCGATCATCTCGGTGGCGATCCTGGTCGGGCACGCGGGCGGCGTCCAGCCGCACCACCCGGGCGGGTTCGTCTTCGCCGCGTTCATGGCCCAGTTCTCGGTGGCGGCCGCGTACAACATCACCTACGCGCCGTACGTGTCGGACTACTCGCGCTACATGCCGCGGGACACCTCGAGGCGCGGGATCATCGCCGCCGTGTTCTTCGGCGCCTCCGGCTCGGCTGTGTGGCTGATCGCGCTCGGCGCGTGGCTCGCGACCAGGCTCGGCGTCTCCGACGGCCTGGTCGGTCTGCAGCTCGTCGGCGACAAGGTCGCGGCGCCGCTCGGCTCGATCACCGCGTTCCTTTCGGCCACGGCGCTGCTGGCGACGATGGGCATGAACGCCTACGGCGCGATGCTGACCGTGCTCACCGGGGTGGACTCGTTCCGGAAGATCCAGACGAGCCGGGCCTGGCGGACGGCGACCGTCCTGGTCCTCGCCGTGATCTGGTACGCGATCGGCGCCGGCATCTCGACCAGCGCGTCGGATACGGCGGTCAACGCGGTGCTGAACTCGCTGACGCTGATGCTCTACCTGCTCGTGCCCTGGACGGCTCTCAACCTGGTGGACTTCTTCTTCGTCCGCCATGGCCACTACGCGATAACGGACATATTCCGGCCGGACGGTGTCTATGGCGCGTGGGGCTGGCGCGGCCTCACCGCCTACGCCGCCGGCTTCGCTGCCGAGATCCCGTTCATGGTCCTGCCACCGATCGCCGGGTTCTCCTACACCGGCTGGTTCCCCAGCCACGTGACCAGCGGCGTGGACTACTCCTGGCTGGTCGGCCTCGTCGTTTCCGGCCTGGTGTACTTCCTGCTGTCCCGGTCGCTCAACCTGGCCGCCGAGCGGTCGGCGATCGAGGCCAGCGACCGGCAGCTGCAAGCCATCGACGCCGCGGCAAGGGAGATGAGATGACCGAGCCAGTCCCCAGGGTCACCGTTGCTGGCAACATCGGGCCCGTGGACGCCACCGTGGTCCCGCGCTTCGTGGGCGAGGCGACGTTCGCCAGGCTGCCCAGGATCGACGAGGTGGCCAGGGCGGATGTCGCGGTGGTCGGGGTGCCGTTCGACAGCGGCGTCAGCTACCGGCCCGGCGCCCGGTTCGGCCCGGGCCACATCCGTGAGTCGTCCCGGCTGCTGCGGCCTTACAACCCGGCGCTGCAGGTGGCGCCGTTCGGCAGCCAGCAGGTTGCCGACGCGGGCGACCTGGCGGTCAACCCGTTCAGCATCGATGAGGCGATCTCGGCCGTTGAGCGCGGCGCCCGCGACCTGCTCGAGCGGGCCGGCTGCCTGCTGACGCTCGGCGGCGATCACACGATCGCGCTGCCGTTGCTGCGCGCGGTGGCTGCGGTGCACGGCCCGGTCGCCCTCGTTCATTTCGACGCCCACCTGGACACCTACGACACGTACTTCGGCGCCGCCTACACGCACGGCACGCCGTTCCGCCGCGCGTCCGAGGAGGGGCTGCTCGACCGGTCCGGCTGCCTGCACGCGGGCATCCGCGGGCCGCTGTACACCGACGCGGACCTCACCGAGGACTCGGAGATGGGCTTCCAGGTGATCCCGGCTGCCGACGTCGAGCAGATCGGCGTGGCCGGCATGGTCGAGCAGATAGCCCAGCGTGTCGGCGACCGGCCGGTCTACGTGTCCATCGACGTCGACGTGCTCGACCCGGCGCACGCGCCCGGCACCGGGACCCCGGAGGCCGGCGGGCTGACCAGCAGGGAACTGCTCGCCACGCTCCGCTCGTTCGCCCGGCTCAACCTCGTCGGCGCCGACATCGTCGAGGTCGCGCCGGTCTACGACCACGCCCAGATCACCGGGATCGCCGCGGCGCACATCGGCTACGAGCTGCTGTCGGCACTGGCGGCGAGGAAGGCCGCAGCGGTGCCCGAGCACTCTTCGCCGCGGCCCGGGTAGCTCGGCGAAGCCGGCCCGGCCACGCCGCCCGGAGGCCCTTGACACCGATCGTTTGCTTCCATACGATCCCCCCAGTGAACGGCCGGGCGCCGCCTCGCCACTCCCGAGGATCACGAGGGGAGGACCGTGCGGAAGATCGATGCCTTCGCTCATATCCTCCCGCCCCGGTACGCGCGGCGGCTGGAGCCGATCATGTCGGGTGGCAGCGTCAGCGACCGGATCCTGGGGTACCAGCAGTGGATCCACGAGGACCCGGCGCTGACCGATCTCGACGCGCGGTGGCGGGCGATCGAGAAGTTCGAGGACTACGTCCAGGTGCTGACGCTGGCGGTGCCGCCGCTCGACCAGCTCGGCGATCCGGCTGTTTCCCGCGATCTCGCCCGGGCCGTGAACGACGAGCTGGCCGAGCTGGTCGCCAGGTACCCGGACCGGTTCGCCGGGTTCGCCGCCGCGCTGCCGATGAACGACGTGGAAGCGGCCGCCGGCGAGCTGACCCGGGCCATGGGCGAGCTAGGGGCGCTCGGCGCGCAGCTGCACACCAACGTCGGCGGGGCACCGCTCGACTCGCCGCGGTTCGATCCGGTCCTGGCGACCGTGACCCGGCTCGGCGGGGCGCTCTGGATCCACCCGACGCGCAGCGCCGTGTGGCCCGACTATCCGGCGGAGACCCGTTCCGAGTACGGCATCTGGTGGTCCCTGGGCTGGCCGTACGAGACGTCGGTGTGCATGGCGCGGCTGGTGTACTCGGGCTGCTTCGACCGCCATCCCGGGCTGCGGGTGATCACCCACCACGCGGGGGCGATGGTGCCGCACTTCGCCGGGCGCCTGGCGTCGCCGGTCGAGGACCCGCGCCGCGACGCCATCACGTCGCGGCTGGCCGCGGAACCCATCGACTACTTCCGGCGGTTCTTCGCCGACACGGCGATGTTCGGCGCCGGTCACGCGGTCCGCTGCGCCGTCGAGTTCTTCGGCCCCGGCCACGTGCTGTTCGGCACCGACATGCCGCTGGGCGGGCCCACGGTGGTGCCCGACACGATCGCCAACATCGAGGCGCTCGGCCTGCCCGAGGCCGACGCTTCCGCAATCTTCGCGGGGAACGCGAGCACGGTGCTCGGGCTCGCCCCGCACCCGTAGTGACGCAAACCCCGCCGCCCCCTCTCCACGAAGGAGGAGACCATGGCGAGTTCTGGCCCGGCGTACGAGCGCCTTGGGGCGAAGATCCTCTCCCTGCCCGATGTGATCGCGCAGTCCGTCGGGTTCATGGGCCCGGTGTTCTCCTCGGCGTTCGTGATCCCGCTGGTCGTCGGCGTGATCAGCGCGTCCGGCAAGGGCGGCGGCATCGCCTCGCCGCTGTCGGTGCTGATCGCCGCGGTCGGCGTGTTCGCGCTCGGCTGGATCGTGTCGAGCTACGTCAAGGAGATTCACGCCGCGGGGTCGCTGTACGACTACGTGACCCGCGGGCTCGGTGAGCGGGTCGGCACGGCCGCCGGATGGCTCTACTACGGCGGGGTCACGGTCCTGCTCACCGGCCTGCTGCTGCTGATCGGGGGCTATCTGCAGAGCACGATCGCGTCCGAGTTCAAGGTGAACCCGCTGCCGGCCTGGACCTGGACCCTGATCGTGATCGCGCTGATCGCCGCGATCCTGTACTTCGGGGTGCGCCTGTCCACCCGCAGCCAGCTGGCGCTGGCGCTGGTCTCGATGATCGTCGTGCTGATCTTTTTCATCACCGTGATCGTCAAGCTCGGCTCCGCGAACAGCTTCAAGCCGTTCAACCCGTCGTCGGCGGCCAGCGGCTGGTCCGGAATCTTCTTCGGGGTGCTGTACGGCGTGCTGCTGTTCGTCGGGTTCGAGACCGCGGCGAACCTGGCCGAGGAGACGCCCAACCCGCGCCGCGAGATCCCGATCGCGGTGATGACCACGGCCGGTATCGCCACCGTGTTCTTCGTCCTGGCCACCTACGTCGAGGTGGCGGGCTTCCACTACAGCCTGAAGACGCTGACCGCGGCGGCGTCGGCGCCGCTGTTCGCGCTCGGGGCGGCCAAGAGCGCCGGCGGGTACGGCGGCACCTGGATCGACCGGCTGCTGGAGCTCGTGGTGCTGTTCGACATGCTCGCGGTCGCGATCGGCTGCGCCGTGTCCGCGTCCCGGGGGATCTTCGCGATGGCCCGCGACCGCCGGATCCCGAGGCAGCTCGCGATCGTGTCCAAGCGGCACAGCTCGCCGCTGGGCGCGACGGTCTTCATCATCGGGGCGGCGATCGTGACCCTGCTGGTCGACCTGTTCTGGACCGGCCTGTTCGCGCTGCCGGCCACACCGCACTACTTCGCGCTGTTCGCCTGGGGCTCGACGTTCGGCGGCTTCGCGCTCGTCGTGGTCTACCTGCTGATGTCGGTCGGGTCGCTGCGCACGTTCGCGGCATCGCAGCGCCGGGTGTCGCTGGTGGTCTCGGCGGCTCTCGGCATCCTGATCACCGCCGGTGCCATTTTCGGCTCGTTCTACAAGGTCACCAGCCCGACCATCCTCGCCCCGTGGCTGGCGCTGGCCCTGCTCGCCGTCGGCTTCGCCTCAACCTGGGTGCTGCGGGCCCGGCCGTCGGCCAGCACCGAGCTGACCGACCTGAGCGCCGAGACCACGGCGTGAGGAACTGCCTGGCGGATCAGCTCGCACGGCCGTTCCCGCCGTGACCTGACGTGCGCGTCACAGTCTTGCGGTTTTTGCTCGGTTGTTCGGCCTGGTTTCGCTGCCGTTAACCAGCCATTACTCTCGTATTGCCGTTGCCCCGGCTGCCAACCTGGCGGTGCCAACGCAGCACCGACCTAAGGGACAGCCAGATGAGTAAGCCAGCGCAGCAGGGGCCGGCGGGACGGCAGCCGAGCAACATCTCCGCGTTGAGCGCCAAGCGGCCGGCGCAGGAGGTGAAGGAGCTGATCCTCGACTTCAATCGTTTGAGCAAGGCACATGAGGATCTCTACTCACGGACCAGGCACGAGACCGACCTGGTGAATCAGTCCGTGATCGCCGCCAGGAACGCTGATTCCGAGCGAGATGCCGCGGACCGCGACCACAAGACGGCTCAAGCCGAGGAGCCGGAACGGCGGGCGCCGCGCCCACGGCAGTGGCTGTTCGCAGCGGCGGCCTTGTGCCTGGACGCAGCCGCCTGTTACTTCGCCGCCGAGGCTCTCGGCGGCAGCCAGCCGGAGACCATCGCGTGGGCCGCCTTGTTCCTGGCCGTGCTCGGCTCCGGCGAGCTGATGCTGGACCACTTCAGCGACCGGCACCGCGTTGTGTGGCGCTGGGTAGCCGTCGTGCTCGGTGTGTTCATCATGCTGCTCGGATTGCTCCGCTATTCGTTCCTGGCGACGGTCGGGGCCGAGGGCCTGCTTGCCGCGCTTGCCGGGGCATCCTTGTTTAGCCTTGCCACGGCCGGATTCGTGATCATCGGCTACCGGGCACTGCGCGCGGCGGAGAGCGGCAAGACCTGGCGGGCACGCCGGCTGCTGCGCTCACGCGAAAGGGCGGCCGCCGCCGCGCACGGCAAGCTTGCCCGGCAGATCGCCCACCGGGATGGCCTGGCGAGCGCATACCTGAGCAGAATCAGGCTGCGCCTCATCGAGGTCGGCACGGTCACTCCGCTACGGCAGATGGAGCAGGCGGTACGGACACACCTGCTGGGCGGCGACCTGTCATGAGCAAGCGATCGCCTGTGCTCGCCGTCAGGGCCCTGGCCGCATCCGCGGCACTTGCGGTAGGCGTCGCCGGCTGCTCGCTCATTCCGGTACCGCACCGCGCCGGCCGTCCCATCGGGGGATCGGTGCCGCCTGCCTCGGCGCTGGTGGTGATCCTCGATTCCCGCTCCGCCCAGGATCGCGCCGAATTCCGCAGCGTGGTCGTGCAGACCGCCCAGGCCGGCGAACATCTGATCGTGGTCAGCGATGCGGGCACCACACTCGGGTCTTTCACCAGTCCCGGACCGCCCAGGATCGTTGGCCCTGATTTCCCGGTGCCGCCGTCGGGGGCCGCCACCAGCTTCCAGAGGGCGACGTACCGGAAGAGCCTGAGCCGTGCCCGCTCGATCCTGCTGCGCGACCAGAACCGCCTGCGGATCCGCGAGCAGCGCTCGCTTCTGGCCTGGGCCGACGGAGCCGTGGCCACGGCTCTGTCGGCAGCGCAGCGGCAGGCAACAACGCCCGGCGCGCTCGCACCGGCCATCACCGAAGCCGTCGCGGACGTAGCCCAGCTCCAGCAGACGGGAGTCGGGCGCGGCTCCCGGAGGGTGCTCGGCATCATCGGCGCCGACGGCTTCGGCCAGTCCCCAGCGCCGCTGCAAGCCAGCCTGGCAGGCATGACCGTGGCGGTGACTGGGGTACCGGACAGCACGGATGACGCGGCATGGCAGGCGGACCTGCTCGAGGCGGGCGCGGGTAGCGCGTTCGTATTCACGCCAGCGTCCGCCGGTTCCGCTGCTGGCGTCGTCCAGGCAGGTCTCAACGGGCGTGGCATCGTCATGCTCAGCGTGGCCGGGCTGAACTACGGCCCGGCGCAGTACACGCTGCCGCGCACCGCCACCCCCTCGCTGCTGAAGCTGCTGCGGCTGCTCAGCGTGACCTATCCGGACGCCACCGCCACGATCAATGGCTACACCGACAACATTCCGGTGCCGGGCGGCAATCTGAGCCTGTCCTGGAAAAGAGCGAGGCAGGTCCTGGTATGGCTGACCGACCGCGGCGTCTCCGCCAACCGGCTGCAGGCCATTGGCCACGGAGCCGCGGACCCGGTGGCGCCAAACCAGCCCGGAGGGCAACCGCTCAACCGCCGCGTCGTGATCATCATCTCCCCAGATGGCTGACAACGCCTCGAACGGCCGATTCGCCGTAACGTCGGAGCCAGTTAACTGCTCCGACGGCAATCAGCCACGGCATGGCAAAATTATTGGTGTGCCGGAACGCCACGATCCTGACCAGGTCGCCGCTGACCTCAGCAACTGCCGTCAACGCGGGCTGGACTGGCTGGACCGCAAGACAAGCAACCAATCTCCGGTGCGCGCCGACGAACTCGAGCGGCTTGCCCGCGACTACGCAGCAGCGCGGCATCCTGCTGCTTCTGGCCGCATCGCGCAGATCAAAATCTTGCTCATTGATGGCATCAACGACCTACGCCGCCAGGGTCGCGGAAGCGATGCGGATCTGCTCCGCGACCTGTTCTTCGGGGAATCGACCGAAGGCGTGATCAAACCGCCGGGCGAGCTCCTCAGAAACGCGCAGCGCCGGGCCGGCGATACGACCGACACCCGCTTCCGCGAACGGCGGGCGAACGCCACCAAGTCCTTCGCGCACACGCTCATCATGCTGGCTGCTCCAGCCGCTCACGGGAACGGCCCTGTGCCGTATGAAGCTCACCAGACAGGTGACCAGTTCGCCGTCACCGGATACGCGGCCGACAGCGAGCATTTTGTCGACTTGCTAGCCAATGCGGTAAACGTCACGATTGTCGGGATAACCAATGAGCGTCTCCTGCCGATGCTGCAGGAAGCGCTGAGGAGAAAGCGGGAGAAAGGTCGATCAGATGCCTTCTGGGGCTCGCTACGCATCGTTTTCCTGAGCAAGGACCTGCTCGGCACCGTCAGCGACGAGCGGGAAAGATTCCACGATTCCTCCGAGGCGCTGCGGCAGCGCCGCCAGGAAGCGATCTGGGCCCGCAGGCTGGTTGCAGTATTTCTGAAGCGCACCCGATCCCCGCGGTGGGCTCTCTTCGAATGCCGTTATCAGCCAATGCTGACGGGCGCGCATTTTGAGTTCGCAGACGACAGAAAGAACGTGGTTCACCTTCTCATCAGACGGCCACGCCACCCGGCGGCCGATAGTCTATATATAGATCTCGAGGATCCTACGGATCAGTTCGGTCCGGTGTTCGAGGATATTGTCCACACCAGTGAAAGCGACAATATGATCGTTCCCGTTGGGGCCCCGGCTGGGCGGGAAGCTTTTCAGTGCAATGAAGTCCGTGTCCAGTCTGACGTGCTCAAGGACGGCTCCAACGTCGGCGGCTGGCTGCCCATGGTTCTCGTGATCACCCGACGGCGGCGCCGCGGCCGCGTTGAGCCCATCGTGCAGCTCCGGACCATCGAGAATTCGGCTCGTGAAGAGAACCGGTTGTCACATCTCGGCGGACACATCCTGCAGGAGGACCGGCTACGGCCAGGTGGCCATCAGCTTGACGGCGCCGTGAAGTCGTTCGACCTCCAGCACGAGATTCCGGCGTCGGCCGCGGCGAGGCTCGTACGAGAAATGACCGGGGCAGATCCGGCATCGGTACTGCAGCCGATGGCAGCGGGCGGATACCTGTACCCAGACAAGGAGAACTTGTTCTTCTTCGTCTTTGCCCTGGACCTGCCCGACGGGCTTGAATTCCCGCGCCGAGCCGAGATGCACTCGCTCGGCCTGCCCGACCTGATGGCGGTCCGGGCCGGCCAGGTGCTTCGCTCCGCGGCCGATCTCTGCCGCGCAAGCGAGGTCTCTGAGAGTGCCTGGAAGGCCGCTGCCGAGGTCGTGGCGCTCAACCTTTCTTTGCATGATCACTCTGATCTCGCGGACAAGCTGGTCGATCTCGCAGGGCGGTCCGTTAACGAACGCACGGAAACGGCGACTGTCATCAGCGAATACGTGGTCGGCCGAACTATTTCCAGCTGGGCTTCAGCGAGCCGCGAGGTGTCGTTGATGGGCTTGGCAGGGTGGCAGTATCGTGAATTCTTCTCGGTTCTCTTGCCGCTGTACGCGCAGATCGGTATCCACGAAGCGGCCGAGTTGCTCGACGCGGTCAACGCCGACGGCCGCAAGAGCGCGGCCCGCGACCGGCTCGCCGATCTCTACCAAGACGAGCACCTGATCGCGCTGCTGCCCATGGAGCTATGACCAGCAGGTTGTCTCGCTCGACCAGATCGGCGCCGCCAGAAACGGGTCCGGCAAAGGCCCGTGCGCATACGACCTCCAAGGCGAGACTTCCGTAACTATAGCAACCCGGTCACTTCACGCCGTCGGGGTGATATGTGAGAGACTGGCCGTTCATGAACGCCCTCGCTGCAGTCGCTGCCACCCTTAAGCACCACAGCAGCGAGTGCTCTCAAGCTCATCAAGTCGCACGCAGGTGATGGATGTCGCTCACAAACAAAAATACTGACAAATATGTAAATATCACCACCGCAGAATACTTCGATGAGCTCTACAGGAGTACCCCGCGCTACTGGTGGCGTCGCAAAGGGCGCTACGACCTGAATGCCGATGCCTATCCGTACTCACTGCTGACACAGATGACCCTGCGGCTTATCAAACGTCGCAAACGGCGCAGCCGGAACGCGCTTGACCTCGGCGCCGGAGAAGGGGCGGACGCTATTCGGCTCGCGCTTCTCGGCTATAGTGTAACCGCCGTCGAGATCAGCAAAGTTGCCGCAAACAAGATCACCCGGTTTGCTAATGATGCCCTTGTGGCGGTAAAAGTACAGATAGCGGATCTCAGCACGTACGAACCTGAAGGAAAATTTGATATAGTTATCTGCAATGGCGTCCTCCACTATATAGAGGACAAGGAACCAGTGATCAGACGCATGCAATCGGCGACGCGACCCGGTGGCATTAACGTCATCTCGGTGTGGAGCACCTACTCCGACGTTCCCGAGTGCCACCAAAAAACAGCGCCGATCTTCTGCGATGACGAAGACGGGGTGTTGGTTCGGTTGTACGACAGCTGGCACAAAGAGTTGCTCTATTTTGAGCGCGACAGGGGGGAGGGCTCTCATTCAGACATGCCGGACCACTCCCACAGCCACATCAAGATGATTGCGAGGAAACCTGCGAGACGTTGGTTCGCTGTGAGGTGAACTGACAGTCGAGCTCAAACTAATCTCAACTCAAGCGAACTGGTGCATGACATGTGAACAGCGACGGTTATCCGCAATGCTCCGAAGAGGGCTCATCGCCTTTGATCAGTCTGGTTATCCCCGTATTCAATGTCGCGCCCTATCTACCCGAGTGCCTGGACTCCATTGCGAACCAGTCTTTCAGGAACATCCAGATTATCGCGGTTGACGGCGCGTCAGAAGATGCGTCAGGCAAGATCCTGGACCTACGACGTCAGGCCGAGCCAAGGCTTGAAGTGATTCATCTGACGCAAAATGGACCAGGCCACGCGCGGAATGAGGGCGTGAAATCGGCGAGGGGGGACTACGTCTGGTTTGTAGATGGAGACGACACCATAACTCCTGAATCCCTCCAGAAGATTGCCCAGCGAATCGAAACGCTCCGGCCCGACCTGCTGCTGGTTGACAGCGAGATCATTAAACCGAACGGAAGGGTCGAGCCGGGAGCTGATCATAAACTGCTCGGCCAGCAGACAAGCCCCAGCTTCACGCTGGCCGCTGAGCCCCAGATGGCCGGGCTGAGCATGGTGTCCTGGAACAAAATAATCCGTCGCGAGTTTCTCCTTTCTTCCCGAATTGCCTTCCGGGAGATGTGGCCTCATGAAGATGTGCCTTTCTCATGCTTTGCTTTGCTGCAAGCACGAACCTTGAGCACGCTTAATTACCCATGTTATCGATACCGGGAAAACAGGCCCGGATCTGTCACAGCCACCGGTAAATCGGACCGGCACTTCCGGATATTCGAATCCTGGACGATCGTGCTTGAAAGGGTTCAAAAGAGCGTCGGCTCGGACGATGCCTTCGTCACAGCG
This sequence comes from Streptosporangiaceae bacterium, assembly GCA_030041195.1. The sequence goes on from JASHOI010000166.1 coordinate 15,337, forward strand.
CAGGTCTACAAAGCACTGTTCGAGCGAGCTATCTGGCATTATTCGACGATCTTGGGTACTAAGGGGTACATAGAGCGCAGCGACCGCCGGCCTTTCTTCACGAAAATGCACTGGCACTTCGCCAAGTATGCACCGCCCGACTATCAAACGCCGGGCGGGTTCAGGGGAGTCAAGTTTAACTTGATCGCCAGAGGTGCATACATTCGCTATTTTGCGCTGACTCCCTTGAACCGGCTCAGGATGGTTATCTCCCGCGCCGTCGAGACGTGGCGCGAGGCAGGCCGGCCTGCGGCCAAAGCGATCCCGGCGCCGCTCGCGGTTGCGCCGAGGCGCGATCACTAGCCACGGCCCGTCAGCCGGTCGGCTGGACCGGCCGTTTGTACTATTTGCGCTGATCATGGCTGCGGACCGTAACCGCATGAAACCCTGTACCCATGAGCGCGGGCCTGATCAGTCCGGTGATGGTCGGCCGCAGCGAGCAGCTGGCCGCGCTGCGGCAAATCTTCGACCGGGCGGAGGCCGGATCGCCGGGCGCCACGCCGACGTGGCGCAGCTCCGGAAGGCGGCGGACCGGGTGGCCGACGATGATCCGGCGCGGCCCCGGGTGCTGGCCGCGCTGGCGGACCAGCTCATGGACGCCCAGCTGGCGGACGAGGCGACGACCGCCACCAGCTCTGGCCCGGCGGCATCGTGTTCCTGCCCCGCGGCATCCCGCACGCCGTCCGGTGCGACATCGCCTCGCGGGCGCTGGTCCTGTCCACTCCGGCCGGTTTCCAGGAGGGCGTGTTCCGGACGGCGGGCTGGGACCTCAGCCAGCCGGTACCCGAAGGCTGGCAGGTCACGCCGGAAGCGCTGGAACAGGCCGCCGAGCAAAGCGAGGTCACCCTGCTCGGACCGCCGCACGGGCTCGACGACTGACACCCCGTCCCGGGAGAACCGTTACTTCACGAAGTACCAGTTCTCCGGGTTGATGCTGAGCGTCGAGCTCTGCGGCAGCACGCCCTTCAGGTTGTCGGCGACCTCGGTCAGCGTGTACGCGGCCCATGGCTGCCACATCACCGGGAGCTGCTTGGCCAGGTAGTCCTGCCAGGAGTACATGTACTGGAGGTTGCCGCTGGTAAGCGTCTTGTCGATCAGCGCGTCGTTGGTTGAGTCACAGTAGCCGCCGAAGTTGGCCGGCACACCGCACAGGAACAGCTCCTCGCCGGTGGGCAGGAAGTCGGGCGAGAACGTCCAGCCGAGGCCAAAGTTGGCCATGTCCCAGTCGCACGGGAGCTTGGCGACGACGCAGTTGCCGCCGGCTATCGCGCCCATCTCGTTGGCCGGCTTGGACACGAGGTTCAGCTTGATGCCGACCGCTTCGGCGTTGGACTGCAGCTCGGCCATTTCCGAGGCCAGCCAGGAAAGCCCGGTGGCGTACATGAAGCTGAAGCTCAGGCCCTGCCCCTTCTTGATCCCGGGACCACACAGGCTCGGGTTCGCGCACGTGGACACGCCGTTCGCGACCACGTGCCAGCCGTGGCTGGTCAGCAGGCTCTTCGCCTCGCCAGGGTTGTACCGGAACGGGTCGCCCGCCTTGCCCTGGGCGGACAGGAACTGCGTCGCGGGGGTGCTGCCGACCGGCCCGACCGTTGGCACGCCGTAGCCGCGCAGCGGGCCCCTGATGATCGCCTCCTGGTCCAGCAGGTAGGCCATGGCCTGGCGGAAGTACAGCTGCCGCATGATCGGCCCGTTCCCGGTGGTGGACTGGAGGTTCATCACGTAGTAGCCGATGCCCCATGGATACAGCGGCGCTAGCGTGTAACCGGGCACCGGGTTCGGGCCGGTGGCCGCGTCGGCCGGCTTGGCCGGGGCGTCCTCGGCCGGCAGGTACCCGACGTCGATCTTGGTGCTCGGGCTCGCCGCGCGCAGCACGTCGTACTCGGCCGAGTCCGTGGTGAACGGCACCTCCTGGAACGCGGCCAGCTTCGGCTTCACCGGCCCGGAGTAGGACTTGCTCGGCACGAACGTGATGTGGCCGTCGGAATTGAACGCGCTCAGCCTCCACGGCCCGTCCACGATGCTCCAGATCGGGGACGTGGCATACGTGGTCATGTTCTGCGCCTGGCCGTTGAGGTAGCTGTAGACGGCCGCGCAGTCGCTGACCGTGGTGTCGCAACTGGACGGGCCGGACGCGGTCCGGTCCCACGCCGCCGGCATGGGCGTGATCTGGCTCAGCTCGTTGTACTGGAACCAGGTCGGCGAGTAGGCCTTGTCCATCGTCATGGTCAGCTCGGTGGGGCTGACCACCTTGATGTCCGTCACGTTCTGCGGGAACCCGGCGCCGAGACCCCAGTCCTGCGGCACGGCCAGCAGCATGTTCAGCCAGAACATGACGTCCTGCGCGGTCACCGGCGTGCCATTGGACCACACATAGGGCTTCAGCTTGATCGTGACCGTGGTCCCGCTGAACGTCGCCGGGTAGGCCAGGCTCAGCGACGTGTTCAGCGTGGGCTTTGCCCCGGTCCCGAACCAGTACAGCGGCCGGTACATCAGCCACTGCAGGTCGAAGATGTTCGCGTTGCTCGCGTCGGCGCTGGCCATGAACGGGAAGATGTAGTCGGGCGTGTACGACGGCAGTTCCGCCATCACCGCCGTGCCGCCCTTGACCGGCGCGCCGGACGACGAGGTGTTGCTGGTGCTGCTGCAGGCCGCGGCGCCAAGGGCAAGCACTGCCACCCCGGCGGTCACCGCGAGCATCCTGCCCCGCAGCCTGGATCCGCGCTGCCGCCGTGTGGATCGGCCCATTGCCCGCGCCTCCTTGGCCAGGGAACCGGCTCGGCACCGCCGGCCCGGCGCGCTCCGGTGAAGTCCGGCGAATCTGATGCCCGGCGATTGCGGCCGACCGGTGCTGGTCGTCGGGTGCGGCGCTGCGGCACTGGCGCGGCGGTGACGACGGCCGGTGACCACCGGCCTGGGGCCTATGTTGCTGAATATAGAGCGACATGCCGTAAGCGATCAAGACGCCGCAACTGCGCGGTAATCGCTAAGTAGTCGCTAAATCGAGGGAACCGTCCGGGGTGCGCCCGGAGTCTAACTAATGTGAGCGAGCGCAACGCGGCGCCTCGGGATGCCCAGCCAGCCAGCCTGATTCTGGTCGAGCAGTCCGGCGCCAAGCATGAGATCCCCCAGGTCTCCCTCATGATCGGAATCATCGAAGCCGAGCAGGCGATGCACGGCCACCGCGTGCCGCTGCGGGAAGTCAAGGTCGTCAGCCACCACCAGGCCATCGCCCGCTGGAAGGCTGGCGGGCTCGGCTGGCGCCGGGTCGCCTGATCAGCCGGAGCGGACGCCGGTCATTCGGGGGCGGGCTTCTCCCAGACCGAGACGTGTCCCCGGCTCTCACCGGTGAACGGCTCCCGGGTCCATCCGTCCCATCGCGCGCGCAGCCGCAGCCCGGCGAGCCGGGCCATCAGGTCGAGCTCGGCGGGCCACACGTACCGGAACGGGATCGTGCGGTATTCGCCGCGGCCGTCAGCAAGATTCACGTAGTGGCCGCGCATGCCCTGCGTGGCGAAGTCGTAGCTGTAGCACACCCACCGGGTCGGGCCCGCGCTCCACGGCAGGACGTTCTGCCCGGGCGGGAGCCGGCGCAAGGCGGGCACCCCGACCTCGATGACGAAGCAGCCGCCCGGTTCCAGGTGCGCCGCCGCGTTGCGGAAGCAGGCCACCTGGGCGTCCTGCGTGGTCAGGTTGTTGATCGTGTTGAAGACCAGGTAGGCCAGCGCGAACGTCCCGTCCACTCGCGTGGTCGAGAAATCACCCAATGTCACGCCGATCGCGTCGGCGCCCGGCTTGGCGCGCAGCCGGGCGACCATGGCACGCGACAGGTCGATGCCGTGCACCGGAACGCCGCGCGCCGCCAGCGGCAGCGCGATGCGCCCGGTGCCGATGCCCAGTTCCAGGGCCCGGCCCCGGCCGGCCAGTTCGGCCAGCAGGTCCACCGCGGGGTCCACGGCACCCGGCTCGAAGATGTCCGACGTCTCGTCGTACGTCGCCGCGACCTGTTCCCCGAAGTGGTCCTGTGCCTCGTCCACCGGCGGACCATACCGCAGCAAGCGGGCACGACGCTTCCGGATTTTCGGCCGCCGGGGCCGGCCGAAAACCGCTCGGGACCGGGCGGCGCCATGGTGCACAATGTCCGCATGCCCGATCTTGATCCAGTACCTGTCCTGGAAGCGGTGGCTGCCGACCCGCTGCTGCGGGTCTTCGTCGCCGGCGGGCGGATCCAGGCCATGCCGGCCAAGCACTCACGGCGGCTGCTGCTGCTGGACAAGATCGCGCAGGGATTCGAGCCCGGCGTGCGCTACCCGGAACGCAACGTCAGCCTGTTCCTTGGTGCGCTGCACAGCGACTACGCGGCGCTGCGCCGGTACCTGGTCGATGAGGACTTCCTGTCCCGGTCCCACGGCGAGTACTGGCGCAGCGGCGGCACCGTCGACCCGGCGCACGGGCCCGGGCAGGCAGGATAGGCGCATGCCCCGTTCCGTGCCCCGTCACGATCGTGATGCAGGCGGGCCGGCCGAGGTCCTGGCAGCAAAGGCCGAGCTGCGGGACGAGGTGTGGTCGGCCATGCGCGCGGCGAAGGTGGCCAGGTTCCCTGGTGCCGCCGGGCGCATCCCGAACTTCACCGGCGCCGAGGCGGCCGCCGAGCGGCTGCGGGCCGTGCCCGAGTGGCGGGCCGCGCGCACCATCAAGGCCAACCCGGACTCCGCGCAGTGGCCAGTGCGCCAGCGCGCGCTCGAGGACGGCAAGACCGTGTACATGGCGGTCCCCCGGCTGGCCGCAGACGAGCCGTTCTTCGCCCTGGATCCGGACCACCTGAGCGAGCCGCCGCGCAAGGCGGCATCGATCAGCGGGGCGGAACGGTCCGCCCGGCGGGTTGCGCTGGCCGACCTGTCCCCGGTCGACCTGGTGGTGATGGGCAGCGTCGCGGCCAGCGAGGACGGCGCCCGGCTGGGCAAGGGCGGCGGGTTCGCCGACCTCGAATTCGCGCTCGCCACCGCCGCTGGCCTGATCGGGCCGCGCACCGTGGCCGTCACCACCGTCCACGAACTGCAGCTGCGCCCGGCCGGGGTGATCCCGGTGACCGGCCACGACGTGCCGCTGGACTTCATCGTGACGCCCGAGCGGGTGATCGACTGCCGCACCCGGCACGCGCCGCGGCAGGCCGCCAGCATCTGCTGGGACGACCTGACCGAGGAGAAGATCGCGGCGATACCCCTGCTCGCCGCCCAGCGAGCCAGCCAGAGATAGCTTGGTCACGGGGGGTGACGAGCTCATGCGGCACGACCTGGCGGCGACCGCCGGGGAGAGACGGGCGTCGGGCAAAGCCGCCAGGAAACGGGCGGCGCGGGGCACGCTCGGGAACTGGGACGAAGGGCAGCGCGAGCACGACGCGCTGGAGACGATCCTGGCCCAGAACCAGATCCGGGTCCCCGGCCTGCTCCCGATCCGGCACCAGCGGATGGCGGCCTCGCCGTGGAACTACTACCGCGGCGCGGCCGCCGTGATGGCCAGCGACCTGGCCTCGGTCGCCAGCAGTGGCCTGAACGTGCAGCTATGCGGCGACGCCCACGTGCTGAACTTCGGCCTGTGGGCCACGCCAGAGCGCAACCTGGCCTTCGACCTGCGCGACTTTGACGAAACCCTGCCCGGCCCGTTCGAATGGGACGTGAAGCGGTTCGCGGCCAGCCTGGTGGTCGCCGGCCGGGAGAACCGGATCAAGCCGGCCCGTGCCGCCGCCGCGGTGACCGCGGGCGTCGAGGCCTACCGCAAGCGGATGCGGCGCTACGCGAAAATGCCGGAGCTCGACATCTGGTACGACGGCACGCACGCTGACGGCCTGCTCGGCTATTTCGAGCCTGCCGATCGCGGTCGCGTTTCGGTTCATATTGAACGCGGACGCAAGCGGCGGACGAGCCGCGGAGCGTTCGCCAAGCTGGTGGCGATGGCGCACGGGCGGCCCCGGATCACCGAGGACCCCCCGGTCCGGGTGACGATCGGCGACGACGAGCAGGCCGACCTGGTGGACAACCTGCTGGCCGAATACCGGCTGACGCTGCGCGAGGACCGGCGCAGCCTGTTCGACAAGTTCACCGAGGCCGACGTGGTCCGCCAGGTCGTGGGCGTGGGCAGCGTCGGCATGCGCGTCTACCTCGTGCTGCTGGAGGGGAGGACCGGCGCGGACCCGCTGTTCTTGCAGGTCAAGCAGGCCGGGCCGTCGGTGTACGAGGCGCACACCGAGCCCAGCGTGCACGGCAACCACGGTGAGCGGGTGATCAGCGGCAAGCGGCTGGTGCAGACCGCCACCGACATCTTCGTCGGCTGGGGCTCGCTGCACGGCAACGACTACTACGTCCGGCAGTTCCGCGACATGAAGATCATCCCGACCACCGACCTGATCGCCCCCGTCCTGGCCGAGTTCGC
>JASHOI010000167.1 GCA_030041195.1 Streptosporangiaceae bacterium
CGTGCGGTGGCCGGCCCGCGCCGCGCGCCGCACAGTCGAGCGTCAGCCCGGCGGCCGTCGGCCCGCTGGCGTCGGCCCCGACCTGGTAGCGGTACCGGTCCAGGTGCAGGCCGAAGCCGGCCCCGGTGCCGAGATCCACCAGCGCCACCGGGCGGGCGGGGCCGGCGGGCGGCTCGCTGGCCGTGATCCCCAGCGCGATCTGGGTGCACCTGGCCACCTCGTTCATCTGGTATCTGCGCCCGTCGCAGACCGCGGCGATGTCGTCAAGGCGTTCGGAACAGAAGGCACGGGCCGCCGGGAAGAAACCTTCGTCGAAGGCCGGCTGGGCGGTGCCGGGCGAGGGGAAGTAGCCGGCCAGCGGCTGCGGCCGGTCGCGGCGCACCAGGAACGCGATGGCCGCGCTGGCCAGCAGCGCGGGCAGCCTGTCCGGCGGCAGTGCAGCCATGCGGCCGAGCAGCGCGTCGTGCTCCGCGATCACACCGAACAGCGCCGCGGTGAGCCGCCAGGACGGCGGCGCATCCGGGGTGGCCCAGCCCGCGGCCACCTCCAGCGCCTGGGCGCGTACCTGCGCGGTCTCCGATGCGGTCATCCCGGCCAGCCCCCCGACGTCGCCCGGTCACGCCTCCCAGGCAGGAGCCTAGCCTGGCTGGGCTCGCGGTTCCGGGCGGCCGGCGCCGGTCCGGCCTAGCCCAGCGCCGGCTGCAGGCGGCGCCTGGCCTCCTCGTACAGGTCGGCCGGGAGCGGGCCCTTCTCGGCGACGGCGACGTTGGCGCGCAGGTGGCCGATGCTGGACGTGCCGACGATCGTGCTCGAAAGCGCCGGGTGGCTCAGCGTGAACCGGAGCACGAACTCGATCGGGCTCATCCCGTCGAGCAGGTCGTCCACGCCCGAGGACTCCCAGCGGCGCTGGCCCACGCCCTGGTCGAGGCCGAGCGGCCCGTGGCGCCAGGCCTTGTCCTCGGCCGGGGCACCGCGCGCGGCGCCGCCGCGGATCAGCGTGCCCGCGCCGGCCTCGGCCGCGGCGGTGATCAGCTCCTCGTGCTCGCGCTGTACCGCCGAATAGGGGATCTGGAATACCTCGAACACGCCCATCGCGATCTGGTCGGGCAGATTCGGCAGGATCCCCGACATCCCGATGAACCGGACCTTGCCCTCGTCGCGCACGGACTGCAGGGTCTCGACGGTGTGGTCCGCCTCCATCTGGGCCCGGCTCGGGGACATGTGCACCTGGACCAGGTCCAGCCGGTCCGTGCGCAGGCTGCGCAGCGACTGCTCGATGTCCGCGCGGACGTTGCCGGGGCTGTAGTCGTGCTGGTACGGCGGCGTCGCGTCCGGTGGCGGGCTGAGCGGGCAGCCGCACTTCGAGGCCAGGAAGTACTCGTCGCGGCGGTGGCCCACATACCGGCCGATGAGCTCCTCGCTGCGGCCGTAATCGACCGAGGTGTCGATCAGGTTGATGCCGCTGTCGAGCACCGCGCCCAGGACCCTGCCCGCGTCGTCGTCGCTGATTGCCGGGCCGCGCGGCTGGCCGCGCAGTTCCATGGCCCCGTACCCGAGGATGGTTACGTCCGCACCGGTCCGCCCGAGAGGGCGCGTCTGGATCGCCATGACCGCACGCTATCGGCTTCAGCACGGCAAAACGGAATCAGCCGGCCGGGGCCCCGGCCCGGCCGGTCAGCGCGAGCCATCCGTACAGGCCGGCCGGGTAGGCGAAGTAGCCGAACCTGGCGGCCGGGGACAGGGCGAACATCAGCGCCAGGCCGAGGGCCAGGCGGCGCGCCGCGGCCGCGCCGTCCGCTGGCGGCCGGGTCACCATCGACACGGCGATGGCCAGCCCGGCGGCGATCAGCAGGGCGATCGCGGCGAGGTGGCCCGCCGGGCCGAGCGTGGCCAGCACGTGACCGGGAAGCGGGCTCTGCGCCGGGGTGCGGGCGCGGGTCAGGCCGAGCGGGTACGCGAGCGTGTTCTGGATCAGCGAGGCCGGGGCGGCCATGGCGGCGGGAGCCAGGCCGGCGGTGAGCACGGCGGCGGCGGCCACGGCCGTGGCCGCGAACCTGGCGGCGCTGCGGACGCCGTCCCGGGCGGCGACCATGGCGGTGAGCACGACCACGGCGGGCCAGGCGGTGTACTTCATCGCGCACGCGACGGCGATCGTGACGGCGGCCGCCCAGGCGCCGGGAGCGAGCCACGCACCGGGGCGCGCCGCGGCGCGGGCAGGGCCGGCCAGCAGGGCCAGGGCGAGGCAGGTCAGCGCCAGCACCGGCGGATCGGTGATGCCCAGCGCCAGCGGGAAGGCCATCACCGGGGAAGCGACGGCGAACCCGGCGCGGCGCAGCGATCGGCCGGTCCAGGCGCGGTCGTCGGCGGCGATCCGGAACGCCGCGGCCAGCAGCAGGAAGCTGGCCACGGCGAGCCACGGCCTCGGGTCGCCGGCCAGGCCGGGCAGGCCGAGCGCCCGCGGCAGGCCGAACAGGGCCATCACCGGCAGGTACGGGTTGTAGGCCAGAAAGCCGCCGTGGCCGAGCTGCGCAAGCGGCAGGTACGGGCTGCCGTGGTGCAGCAGCAGCGCCGCCGACCTGGTGACCACGGTCACGTCGGAGGTGGCCGGCGCCTGGGTTGCCAGCCAGATCACCGGCGCGGCCAGCGCGCCGGCCAGGCTGGTGGTGAGCGCCGCCAGACGCCCGCCGCGGGTCGGCCAGGCCGCGGCGAGCGCCGCGGCGGCGGCGTATCCGAACGAGGCCCAGATGCCCCAGCAGCGGTCGTGACCGGGGCCGCTGAACAGCGCGACGGCGCCGGCGTAGACCGCGAACACGGCGTACCAGACGGCAGCACGCGGCGATGCCGGCCCGGCCGCCGGCCGCTCCGGCGGGACCAGCGGCGTGGCGGCGGCCTCGTCCGTGATCGCGCGGCCCCGTTCCGCGATGATTGTCATCGATCCTGCCCCGGATTCGTCTGGGCGGCGTGCCGCCTCGGTTGGCTGCCGTGGTTTTCGGTCCGCTGTGATGGTGGTTATTGCGCCGGGTCCCAGCCTGGTTCGCCGCCGCACGGATATCGATGGCCCTGTCTCCCGAACCTTTGCTGGGGTTGGCCCCCCAGCCGGAGGGGGGTTTATCCCCCGTTCAACACGGCGGCGTTTGCGTATCGTGGCGGTGTGGGAGAGGAGCCGGCGGCCAGGGCGCCCACCACGCACGTCCCGGCCGAGCCCGCCCAGACCGCGCAGATCGGCTGGTCGATCCTGCTGGGGCCGGTCTCGCCGCGTACCTGGCGGGCGATCGCGAACATGGTGGTCTCGCTGATCATCGGCTCGCTGTTCTTCGTCGTGCTGATCTGCGCGCTGCTGCTCTCCGGCTCGGTCTCCTGGATCGTCGGGCTGGGGACGCTGGCCCTGGCATCCACGCTCCGGCTCGCCGCCAGAATGGCCCGGGTGGACCGCTGGCGGATCGCGCGCATGACCGGCGTGCGCATCGATCTGGCGTCGCTGCCCGGGCCGACATCGGATCTGTCGTTCCTGCAGCGCCAGAAGGCGTGGTCGCAATCGCCGGCGGTGCGGCGGATCGTCGCGTACCAGCTCGCCCGGCTCCCGGTCAGCGCCGTGTCGCTGTTCGCCGTGAGCCTCGCGTGGCTCGAGATGATCGCCGCTCTGAGCGACGTCGGGTCGGCCAGCTTCGGCCACGGCGCCAGCCGGCTGCTGCTCGGCCTCGTCTGCCTGTTCGCGTGGCCGCTGCTGGCCCGGCTCGGGTCGGCCGTGGACGTGTCCCTCGCCAGAGCCCTGCTCGGGCCGAGCCGCAGCGGCCAGCTCTCCGAAGAGGTCCAGCGGCTCGGCGAGGCCCGGACGCTGGCCGTCGAGTCGGCGGAGACCGAGCGCCGGCGCATCGAGCGTGACCTGCACGACGGGCTGCAGCCCAAGCTCGTGTCGCTGGCGCTGGAACTCGGCCTGGCCAAGACCAGGTTCGAGCGCGATCCGGACTCGGCGCGATCCCTCATCAACCAGGCGCACGAGGAGGCCAAGACGGCGATCGAAGACCTGCGCGGCCTGGTACGCGGGATCCACCCGTCCGTGCTGGACGAGCGCGGCCTGGACGCGGCGTTCTCCGCGCTCGTGGCGAACTGCTCCGTGCCGGTCCGGGTCGAGGTCAGCCTGGCGCAGCGCCCCGACAAGGCGGTGGAGGCCGTCGCGTACTTCGTGGTCGCCGAGGCGATCACGAACGTGACCAAGCACTCCGACGCGTCCCGGGCCTCGGTGACGATCACCGAGGGCGCCGGGCTGCTCAGGGTGCTGGTGGAGGACAACGGCAGCGGCGGGGCGCAGGTCGAGCCGCGCGGCGGCCTGGCCGGCCTGGCCGCCAGGGTCGCGGCGATCGACGGCACGTTCGCCGTGGACTCACCAACGGGCGGCCCTACCCGAGTTGAGGCAACCATACCTGTCTGACCCGAATTGGCCGGGCCGGGCTCAAGCCGCCGTCTGGTCGTCGTGGCCGTGGCCAGGCAGCAGCAGCGCGGGCACGAAGGAGAGGGCGGTCAGCCCGAGGACCCAGGCGAATGTTGTGTCGAATGCGTGGGCGATATCGTGCGGGTTTCCGGTGGCCGAGATCGCGTGCTGCAGGATGACGGCCAGGACCGCGGTGCCGAGCGCGCCGCCGATCTGCTGGAAGATCCGCACTCCGGTGGTCACAGCCGGGATGGCGCTGTGCGGCAGGCCGATGTAGGCGGCGTTGGTCATCGGAATGACCACGAGGCCGAGCCCGGCGCCGCGGGCGACGAGCACGACGCTGAGCAGCGCTTCGCTGGTGTGGGCCGTAGCGAGCACGTAGGGGATCGTCGCGACGGTGAGCAGCACCATCCCGGTGAGAGCGACCAGCCGAATGCTGACGCCCAGCTTGTCGACGAGACGTGCGGCGCCGAGCGCTCCGATCGCCACGCCAACGCCCTGCGGGGCGAGCAGCAGGCCGGCCTGCAGGGCGGACGCGCCGCGTGCCTGCTGGTAATAGAGCGGCAGCAGGAACAGCCCGCCGATGAGCATGACGCCGGACAGGAACATCAATGCCGAGGACGTCGCGTAGCCGCGACGACGCAGGAACCGCAGGTTGAGGATCGGCTCGACGCGGGAGCGCAGCGCATGCACGCAATACCCGGCGAGGATCGCAACGCCGGCGGCCAGGGGCGCGATGACCGTGGTGTGGTCAAACCCGCCGGTCACGCCCGCCTCGGAGAGCCCGTAGACGAACAGCGCCAGCGCGGGTGAGAGCAGCGCGAGACCGCGGACGTCGAGGCGGCGATCGGCGTTGATCTTGGTCTGGGGCACGGTGCGCCGGGCGAGCACCAGCGCGACCAGGACGATGGGGACGTTGACGTAGAAGATCCAGCGCCAGCTCGCGTTGCTGAGGATCAGCCCGCCGATCGCCGGGCCGAGGACGGGGCCGGCCTGGGAGGGGATGGCGATGAACGGCACGATGCGCGCCAGTCGCTCGCGGCCGGCCGCGTTGACGAGGATCGTCTGCGCGAGCGGCAGCAGCATCCCGCCGCCGATGCCCTGGAAGATGCGGAAGGCGATGAGGCTGCCGGTCGACCACGCAGCGCCGCACAACGCCGAGCCGACGACGAAGATGACCAGCGAGGCCATCCAGGAGCGGCGCCCGCCGAAGCGCTGGAAGGCCCAGCCGCTCACCGGGATCGTCATCGCGCTGGCGAGCACGTAGCCGGTGCTGACCCACTGGATCGTGGACACGCTGGTGTGCAGCCGGCGCTGCAGGGTGTCGATCGCGACGTTAACGATCGTCAGGTCGAGGATCGCCGCGAGCGAGCCCACGACGATCACCAGCGCGAGCTTGACCAGCGCGGGATCGAGCGGCTCGGTGCGGCTCTGGTGGGACTGGATCTTGCTAGTTCTAGTAGTCACGAACACCATTCTTCATACGAACAGTGATCCTGTCAATCCGAACATCGATCCGCACAATCAGAAGGACGTTCCAGGCCTTGCTAGACTGCCCTCATGGCATCGGCTCCACAGGGTCCACAGCGACGGCGCGCCGCCCGGCATCTGCAGTTCAGCAGCGACACGAACACGCCTGCGAAGCGCCGCGGACCGTCCGGCGGGCGGAAGCAGCCGATCACGGTCGAGGCCATCATCGACGCCGCCTTCGACATCGTGGCAAGCGAGGGCTACGAGGCCCTGACCATGCGCCGGGTGGCCACTGCGCTCGAAACCGGCCCCGCGTCCCTCTACGCCCACGTGGTCAACAAGGACGACCTGGACGAGTTGCTCCTCGGCCGCCTCTACGCTCAGATCGAGCTTCCCGAACCAGACCCCGGTACCTGGCGCCAGCAGATCACCAGCGTCTACGCCCAGATGCGCGATCAGTATTCGCGTTACCCCGGCATCTCCCGGGCGGCGCTCGCCATCGTGCCGACGAACCTTGAGACGATGCGAGTCAACGAGGGAATGTTCGCGATCGTGCTCGCCGGAGGTGTCGATCCGCAGACGGCCGCGTGGGCGATCGACGCACTGACGCTCTACGTCAACGCCTACTGCCTCGAGATCTCGCTGCGGGACAACCAAGTCACCCGGCACGGCGACGGCTGGGCCGTCGGCCGCGACGAACTACTGCGCCGGTTCGCGGAGCTGCCCGACACCTTCCCGCAGACCAAGCGCTACGCAGCGGAGCTCACCTCGGGAGCAGGCCACGATCGCTTCGACTTCACCATCAGCCTGTTCCTCGACGGTCTCCAGCGTCACGGCGACCACCGTGCACGCTAGGCAGCCGCACGGCCTGGCTCTCGATAGTCTCTTGGCGATGAGCGCATGCATGTCCGCCAGCCCGCCGGCGGCCCGACGCACGTCGAGGCGGTGATCCCGTGCGCGCGGTGATCGCCGATGACAGCGTGCTGCTGCGCGAGGGGATCGCGCGGCTGCTGGCCGAGGGTGACATCGAGGTGGTGGCCGGCGTCGGCGACGCCGACGCGCTGCTGGCCGCGGTCGAGACGCACAAGCCCGACCTGGCGGTCATCGACGTCCGGATGCCGCCGGGCCACCGCGACGAGGGGCTGCGGGCGGCGATCGAGATCCGGCAGCGCTGGCCGGACGTGGCGCTGCTGGTGCTCTCCCAGTTCGTCGAGGAGCGCTACGCGACCGAGCTGCTGGCCGGGGACACCCGGGGGATCGGCTATCTGCTCAAGGACCGCGTCGCCGACGTCGCCGAGTTCATCGAGGCACTGCACCGCGTCGCCTCGGGCGGAACCGCGCTCGACCCCGAGGTCGTCCGTCAGTTGCTCGCCCGCAGCCGCCGGGCAGATCCGCTCGGCGGGCTCACCCCCCGCGAGCGCGAGGTGCTCGGCCTCATGGCCGAAGGGCGGTCGAACTCGGCGATCGCCGAGGCGCTCGTGGTGTCGATGGGCGCCGTCGAGAAGCGCGTCGCCAGCATCTTCATGAAGCTGGACCTTCCACCCGACGACGAGCAGACCCATCGCAGGGTCACGGCGGTAGTGCGTTACCTCAACTCCTGACCGGGCAGTTACCCGCCAGGTGAGGTGAGGGCCCATGGATGTTTCCCTGCACGACGTTCGCCACGCTCTGGTGGAACTGGGCAAGCTGCGCTTCGGCGAGATGAAGGTCGAGGACGCGATCCGCGAGATCGTGCACACCACGCACTCGATGTTCCACGTCGACGGCGCGGGCCTGATGCTCGCCGACTCCGGGCAGCACCTGCGCAGCGTGGCCGCGTCGGATCCGAGGCTTACACACCTGGAGGAACTTCAGATCGAGCACCAGGAAGGGCCGTGTATCGACGCGTTCGAGACCAAGGAACTCGTCGGTGTCGAGGATCTGGCCGACGACCACAGGTGGCCGCTGTTCCGCGACGCCGCTGTCGCGAGACAGGTCCGCGCGGTGCTGGCCAGCCCGATCCCGTATAACCAGTACGCGGTCGGCGTGGTCGCCGTGCTCTCCGAGCAGAGCCGCCCCTGGTCGCCCGAGGGTGAGCTGGCGCTGCTGGCCTTCACCGACCTCGCCGCACTGCTGATCGCCAGCATGATGATGGGCGAAGAACAGTCCGAGATCGCCGCGCAGCTAGAGGGGGCGCTGAACTCCAGGCAGGTGATCGAGCAGGCCAAAGGGGTGCTCATCGGCACCCAGGGAATCTCGGCGCGGGCGGCATACGAGCAGCTCAGAGCGCAGGCCAGGGCCGAGCGCCGCAAGCTGGCCGCGGTCTGCGCCGACGTCGTGGAGACCGCGTCACGCCCGGCGAGCGAGGGCGAGGTCCGGGCACGTTAGGGAAAGGCCAGGAGCGGCGCCCGCGGGCCAGCGAAACGGCCGCTGGGCGGTGCCTGGGGAGGGGTCCCCGCGGATTTTGCATCCTCGGCGCGGGCCGACTAATACTGGAATGGCCGTCACGAAAGCCGCCCAGAAGCCCGCGGCCCATCGTTACGTCGATGCTTGTCCCCGCGCGTTCGCCGATCCAGCGAATGGCGCCCCCTGACAGCAGTCGGCCGGACTCCGAGAGACGTTGCTGCTGAACGGGAGTTTCCATGATCATCCTCGGCATAGTCCTGCTCATCATCGGTTTCCTGCTCAAGATCGCGATTGTCTGGACGCTCGGCATCCTGGCGATCGTGGTCGGCCTCATCCTCGCCCTGTTCGGCGCGGTCGGCCACGCCGTGGGCGGCCGCCGTCACTACTGGTAACCGCGCGCCAGCGGACCCGGCACCGGACGGCACGCCGGGTCCGCGGCGGGCGGGTTTCACAGCTACAGCGTCCGACGGCGACGCGATCATCGTCGTCCTCAGCGGCGACCTCGACATCGTGAACCGGTGCTGGCTGGCCAGGCGTCTCGCCGAGACCATGGCGCAGCAGCCGCGGCGGCTCGTCGTCGACATGGCCGAGGTCGGCTTCGCCGACGGCGCCTCGGTGCGCCTCATCGTCGCTACCGGGCGGTCGCTGCCCGGGAGCAGCCGGCCCGTCATCCACCGCCCCCCGCCGGTGGTGCGCAGAGTTCTGCAGCTCACCGGCCTGGATACGCTGTGTGACCTGACCTGACCTGACCTGACAGAGGCAGGCGTCAAACGCGGCCGCATTCCATGATCGTGGTGGCTGAGTACCGTATAGCGGTATTAATCAACCAAGTTGATGGGTTTTGGCGGCGTGGGGTGCCCGCGAAACGTGGGGCTGCTGGCCTGGTGCGGGTGGTCACGGGCCGGCGTGTGTGGCGGTGGGTGTGCTGCCCGTGCGCCGGCCGGGCCCGTGACCGTTTCAGGGTGGCGCGGGTGGGCTGGGTGTGTCCAGCGCGGGGGTGCGGCCGGGGCAGGATTGT
>JASHOI010000168.1 GCA_030041195.1 Streptosporangiaceae bacterium
GCCACCATCCGCTTCATCACCTCCTATGCCGCCGCAGAGTCCGCCCGCAACGAGCTCGGCATCCGGTTCACCTGCGTGCTGCCAATGCTCACCCCGCAGACAGACCTGGGCGCGGCGGGAGTCGCGGCCTACGCCGCCAGGCAGGGCATGGATATCCCCGCCTTCCTCGAAGGCTTCGGCCCGATCCTCACCCCCAACGACGTGGGCACCGCGATCACCGGCATCGTCACCGGCTCCGGCGGCGACCGGGACGCCTACCTGCTCACCACCGCCGGCCTCAGCCCAGTGCCGTGATGCCTTTCGTCCCCTTCGGGACGCGGCGCCATACCTGTCCCGAAGGCGATACCGGGCTCAGAGCAGCCAAGTGAGATGGAAGGTGCCATGACGACCAGCGAGTCTGCGGGGATCGACGAGCAGCAGCCGCGCGCAGCGTTCATGTCGGCGCTGGTGACCGAGCATTTCGTGCTGCAGTCAGCCGCCTCAACCACGGTCACTGAGTCGGCCGGCCGGGCCTCGCTCTACCTGTCTGTGTTGTCCAGCTCACTGGTGGCGACGGGGTTCGCCGCGCAGTCGCCGCGCCTGTTCGTGCCGTTCGCCGCGAGCGTGATCCCCGTGCTCGTGCTGCTCGGGGTCTTCACCATAGTCCGGCTGGTCGACACCGGCGTGCAGAACCTGCAGTACCTGGAGGGGATCGCGCGCATCCGCGAGCACTACCGTGAGCTAGATCCGCGCAACGCCCACCTTTTCACCGCCTGGGGACGCCCGGGCGCAGACCGAACGAGCCAGGCACTGGAATCACTCGCGGTCAAACGAAGCCCAGCCGTGGGCTTGTTCAGCACAGCGAGCATGATCGCTGCCATCAACAGCGTCATCGCTGGTGCTGGCATCGTTCTTGCCTGCGCTGTGCTCCTGGGCACGGAACACTTCGCGGTACTGATCCCACCCGGCCTGCTCGCGGCCGCGCTGTGCATGGCTGCCTTTTACCGCTATCAGGGCTCACGCTATCGGGCGCGGGGCAGCCCCGGACTCAACCTATCGAAAGGCTAGAGATGATCTTGGTTAAAGGTGTCTCTGGCCACGTCGGAGGTGAGCTGATCGAGCAGGGCCGACCGGCAAAGGGGAGTGGGTGCAGACCGGCAACCGCAGCCTGCTCGAGATGCTGAGCGGTTTGGCCGAACCCCACCTCATCTACACCATCTACACCGAGATGGCCAGGGCCCGGATCGGCCCCGCCACCTGACAGGAGGGCGCCATGACCACCACCCCCGTGATCCCGGCCGGCGCGGCAGCCGGCGCTGGCCTCATCGAGGCTCTGCACGTCAGCAAACCAGCATCAGAACACCAGGACAAGCTCATGCTCTTCGGCCGCTTCGTCGGCTCATGGGCCATCCACTGGACCGGCGCATCATCGCACCAGGCCACGGGTGAGCTGCACTTCGGCTGGGTGCTTGGCGGCCGCGCCATCCAGGACATCTGGATCGTCCCCGGGCGAGGACAGCCGGGCGAGGGCGAACCACCGCTGGCCTTCTACGGAACGACCATCCGCTTCTACGACCCCGTCATCGACGCGTGGCGTTCCACCTGGATCGAGCCAGTCAACCACCGGGTCCGGCGGTTCATCGGCCGGCCCGAACAAGGCGGCATCGTACTGCTCAGCGACGAAGACCAGCCCCAGCTGCGGTGGCGGTTCACCGACATCCGCCCGGACTCGTTTACCTGGATAGGCCAATCCTCCAGCGACGGCGGCGCCACCTGGAACGTAGACGAAGAAATGCACGCACGACGCACAGCCTGAATTGCCAGCCATCGAGGTGACTGCCATGCCAAGACCCAACGCCAGACCGATGTTCGAGGACGTAGACCCGGCTGCGGGCAGGGACTGAGCCTGCCGCCTGGCGGCATCCGTTACCCTGCCGGTCCGGCCTCTGGACCGGATCTTGGCCTGGACCGCGATCATGCAGTCCAGAAGCGGCAGGCTCGCGCCAAGATCGCCTTGGCGGATTAACGAAAATAAAGAAGTATCCTGCACATCTTTTGGGGAGGCGAGTCAAATCGTTGAGCGACGAGTTGGTAAGGCATCACTCCCGGCAGACGATGTTGACCTGATTGGCGTGCGCTTCGATGGCTCCGGCCGGGCGGCTGGGCAAGCGCACGCACCTGCAGCGCTGCGTGAGGCAAGCTTGCTGGCGGCCCTGGGAGAACACTCGGTCCCGACTCCCGATGTTGTGGTCTCACCACCGGTTCCGGAGCGCGGCCGTTTTGGCTTCCTGAACGAGCGCGCCTTTCTGGAAATGGTGGCCGCACTCCATGACCGGGTGCAGGCGTCCCTGGCCAGCGGGCGCTTCCCGCTGGTTTACGGCGCTGACTGCGCGGTGCTGCTCGCCACGGTGCCCGCGCTGGCCGATGTCGCCGGGCCAGCCGGCCTGGTATTCATCGACGGCCACGAAGACGCCACCGCCATGGAAGCTTCCACGACCGGCGAGGCCGCGAATATGGAGATCGCCCTTCTGCTGGGACTGACCGGCAAACAGGCGCCCGAGCCGCTGCGCAGCCGGGCCGGTGTGCTGCGGCCGGAGGCGATCGTCATGCTCGGGATGCGCGACGGCGAGTACCGCCGCGAGAGCGGGATCACCACCATCGCCGACCAGGTGCGGCTGCTCACAGCTGACGACGTGCACGCCGATCCGGAAGCTGCCGGGGCGAAGGCGGCGGAGCAGGTCGTGTCCCGGGCTTCGCGCTGGTGGCTGCATACCGACCTGGATGTCCTGGCCGGGGATGAGTTCAGCGCCTGCGGTGCCGCGCACGATGCCACAATGCCAGGAGGTCTCTCCTGGGCGGAGCTCTCCGCCGTGGTGTCATCGGCTCTGCGAGTCGGCGGGTGCCGCGGCTGGAGTCTCGGCGTCTACAACCCTGACCTTGATCCCGAGCGCCACTCCGCCCGGCAGATCGTGAAATTCCTGGCCAAAATCATTAGCGGCCCGGCTTCCTCGATCATGTAGCGGCGAACGGGCGCGGCGAGGATGTTGCCCAAAGCGGTGTCCCTTCTCCAGAGGTGCTCCGGCCTCCGCGCGCGTATTCACAACCAGGATCCGCCCAATCTCGCTATGACGGGGCATCAGGCGGCGATGCCAATGGTCTGGCCGATGGAGTCCGGCTGGGTCAGCACCGTCAGCATGCAGTGCGCGACGTCGGCGCGGGAGACGTACGCCCCGCCTTTGACGTTACGGCCGCGGGCGGTGCGGTATGTGCCGGTCAGCGGCTTGTTCGTGAGCTTCGGCGGGCGGACTGCCGTCCAGTCCAGACCGGAGTCACGCAGCACGTCCTCCATCAGCGCGAGGTCGGTGTAGACCTTGGGGATGAACCGTTTGATCAGCGGCGCGCCGATGTGGCGCATGAAGAACCCGTCGCCGGGGTCGTGGCGCGGCGGGTTCGGCCGCCCGGGGGAGGCCACCGTGCCGACCGGGGCGGCACTGATCACGACGATGCGGCGTACCCCGGAGCCACGCATGGCGGTGGTGATGGCCCGGGTGGCGGGCGCGTTGATCCCGGCCTCGGCGTTGCTGTTCGGGCCGAGGCAGGACAGCACCGCGTCGGCTCCGTCGATGGCCGGTGTCAGCGCGGCGGGATCGGGACGGGCCAGGTCGGTGGTGATGACCCGCGCGGTGGTGCCAGCCGGGAGCCTGGCGGGGTTACGCACCACGACCGTCACGTCGTGGCCGGCCTGCTCGGCCTGGGTGAGTAGCTGGCGGCCGACGGCGCCGGTCGCCGCGATGATGGTGAGTTTCATGACTTCCTCCGATTGAGCGTTCTGACTGCCGGCGTTAGCGCGCCGCGTGCTGGCAGATCTGATCGCGGCATCAGTTCTTCAGGTTCGATCCGCCGGGCCGATCGGGCTCGGCCGGGCTTAGCTGCGCTCCCGGTGTTGCCGGCGGGCTTTGGCTGGGATTAGGGCTGCCATAGATTGCGGCGCTGGTAGCGCGGCCGCCACAGCAGCCGGTTGATCAGCCGGACCGGGCCGGGCAGCGCGGCCAGGAAGTCGTGCTGGCGAGCGGGCGCAGTGCCGTCAAGGATCCACGGAACATAGACGGCGGCGCCTCTGATGCCCTGGCGGCGGCGCATCTGGCCAGCGAAGGCACGCCAGTCCGCGGGTGTCAGCACGGACTGGATCAGCGGAAGCGCAGCCTGCTCCTCGTGCGCCAGGTGCTCGATGAGTGCGGCCGACAGGTCCCGGACCGCCCTCACCGCGTTGCCGCCGTTGCCTGCCAACGTGTCATCGACGGCGGCCAGGACCGGGTCGATCTGGGCGTGCTCGGATTCCATCTGGTCCAGCAGGCCAAGGTCAGCCGGCCTGCCGGCCACGGCGCGCCGCAGCCGAGGCCATAGGTGGCTGTCCTCGACGCTGTGGTGGATCAGGAGCTGGGTCTTGAAGTTGTCCCAGCCCGCGCGGACCTGAGGGGCGCCGCCTATGCGGGCTTCCACCGCCGCCGCGAGCCGGCTCAGGTCGTGCCGGAAGGCGTCGTGGGTTGCGTACATCATGATGAAGTCGATTCCACCGGCGGTGCGCTCGGCTACGTTCCCGCTGGTCATGGCGAGTCTCCGGCTTCCGGTTGGCGGCAGGTGTTGTTCGGTTCAGCCCGGCCTTTACGGCAGGCCGGCCCGGCAGCGGTAGCGAGCTGGTTTGATGCCCGGACATCGCCGGGCTGTGATGGACGAGCGGTGAACTGGCAGATGATCTGGGCGAGCCGGGCCGGCTGGTCCAGGGGTATGAGGGTGTAGCTGTCTTCCACCTCGACCAGCCGCCCTTGCGGCAGGAGCCGGGCGAGGCGCCGCCCGTGCTCGGCGGGCATCACGCGGTCGCCTGTTGCCCAGACCACCAGGGCGGGATGCTGGAAGCCGGGAAGGTGGTCGGCCGCCTTGACCAGGAGGTCGCTGTCGGCCGCGACCGCCCGCAGCGTGCGTACGATGTCGCGGCGGATTCCCGGCTGGGTCAGGACCGGCCGGATCCACCGGCGCGTGGCAGCGTCTCCTCGCTTGGTCAGCCACCCGAATGCGATCGGCAGCCGCCGGGCCGGCCGTAGCCGCATCTGCTGCATGAACAGCCCGAATAGCGGCGGCGGGAGCTTGCCGGCGAGCACGAGCGCCTTGCCGGTCAGCCCGGGCGGAAAGTTGTCGAACGCATCGCAGGAGATGATTACTGCCCGTTCCACGCGCGCGTTGCCGGCGCACATGATCAGCTGGACCAGCGCCCCGCCGGTGTCGCTGCCGACGAGGGTGACTTCGGTCAGATCGAGTCGGTCCAGGAACTCTGTGACCAGCCGGGCTATGCCCGGTAGCGACAGGTCAGCGCCGGCGCCCATCGGATGGCGGTGTGCGCCCAGCGGCAGCGTTGGCGCCACGCAGCGGTGATCGGAGGATAGGTCAGCGATCGGCCCGTCCCATAGCGAGGCATCCATCATCAGCCCATGCAAGAGCACCAGCACCGGCCCGTGGCCGCCGGTGTCCCGGTAGTCGATTGTGCCGGCGCACAGCTCGATCTCGCTCATGCCGCCTCGCCTCCGGCCGGTGCAGGATCCGCCGGGGCGTGATGGTACGTCCGCGACCGGTCAAGCAGGTGCTGGCGCAGGAACGACAGCTCGGCATCGACGGCCTGCTCGTGGCCCTCCAGGAACGGCTGGTAATGGCCGCCGCGCATCCGGACCAGCTCTCCGTGCGGCGCTCGCTGTGCCGCGCGGGCCGCGGGCCCGGCCAGCGCGGACTGGTCCTGGTCGCAGACCAGCACCAGCAGCGGGCACCGCACCTGGGGCGCGGCGCGGCCAGGCCGGTACAGTCCGACGCGCAGCGCCGAGCGCGCGGCGACCTCGGGCCGCCAGCCCGGGTACTTGTTGCCTGGGTTGAGCGCGCGAAGGGCTTGGCGGCTGTCGGGCGTGGCGAGGACAGCGACGCTGCCCGGCGCGCCGGTGAGCGGCACCAGCCGCGGCCGGGCACCGGCCAGACCGCCAAGCCCGTCCAGGATGCCAATGCCAGTCAGGCGCAGCATCGCCACTGGGGTGGTGTGCCGCGCCGCCTTGCGGGCGGCGGCTAGCCCGTCGGCGTTCGGTGTCTGCGCGATCGCTGCGGCGAGCTGAGGGTTGCGCGCGGCGACGCGGAAGACGTGACCGCCTGCAAGGGAGAACCCCCAGATCGCGATCCGGGCCGGGTCGATCCCTGGCAGGGCCGCGGCGTGTCCGATCGCGGCCTGCCAGTCGGCGAGTTCCTCGCCGATGCGCACGACCTGACGCGGCATGCCGCCGCTTTCCCCCAGATGGCGGTAGTCGAACGCCAGGACGGCGAATCCCGCGTCACGGAATCGCCTGGCGAACAGGTCAGTGGCAGGCTCCTTGGTCACTCCGAACCCGCCGGCCATGACGACGCACGCGCCGCTGGTTCCTGGATAGTGCCAGGCGGTGCACTCGGTGCCGCCGCTGGCAAACCGGACCTTCTCTCGTTCTGCGGACTCTCGCATGTCGACCTCCAGGTGAGCCAGGATCTTCTCCTGTCTGGCTCGGATGAGGCCACGCTGGCAGGTCGGCCTTGCAAGGCACTTGCGGTGGGCTGTCATGACACTGCCGCTGCAGGCTGGCCGCGACCGGGATGACCGGCCGAGCGGGAAAGAGCGCTGTGCTCAGGCGCGGGCGGTGCTGAGCACGGCCAGCGGGTCACGCACACCCTCGGCGTACCCTGCGTCGCGAGCGGCACGGTCGCTGACACGCATGTCCCGCCGGGAGACATCGGCTCGTTCCGCGGTCAGCAGGCGGCCGACGATGGTCTCTCGCACGGCGGTGCCCTGGCCCATCACAGTGCCGACGGTCCCCGCACGAAATGCGCTGGCGGCACCGTGCAGCCGGCCCGCGGCATAAGCGTCGTCCCGCAAGGCGGCCGCGCCGGCGAGCCCATCGAGTGCCGTGGCCTGCGCCTGCCGGTCGGCGACGTCGCAGGCGGCATGCAGGCTGGCGCGGTGGTGCCGCTGCGCTGCGTCGGCATCATCGCGGACTTCGGCGAGGTCGCCCAGGGACGCGTGCGCCATTGCCAGGCCCTCGGGGATCGCGTGATCGCGGCACAGCTCCAGCGCCCGCAGGTGATACCGCTCGGCCTCGCTGAGCCGCCCGAGACGGCGCAGGCTCAGGCCCCGCGCATTCCACGCGAACACGAGCAGATCCAGATGCTGCTGCTCCTGCGCCGCTGCCTCGGCGCGGGCGTGCCAGTCGCCGGATTGACCTGGCCGGCCCTGGAATGCGCACAGGCAGCCGAGCTGCGCCAGGCGGACGATCGCTGCGGGGTGGTCCCTGGCAGGCAGGACGGACAGCATCTCCTCCAAGGCGGAGATCGCGTCGCCGTAGCGGCCGCGCACCACCGCCAGGTCGGCGAGGTGCCGCAGCGTGGCGCCTCTGGGCAGGGCATAGCCGGTCTGGGCGAACCGGTCCGCGGCGCCGTGCAGCAGTACCTGCGACTGCTCAAGGTCGTCGCGCGCGAGGGCGGCGACGCCCCTGGTCAGTGCCGCCATCCCTAGGCTCCAGTCGTCGGCCTCGGCGTCCAGCAGCGCGCCGGCCTCCTCCAGCAGGCCGATGGCCCGCTCGTGCTCGCCGAAGACGCCGGTGAGCGCGGAGCCGTGCAGCCAGAGGGCAAATGTCCGCGCTGGCCGATCGCCGACAATCTGGCTGAGCTCGACGGCCCGTTCACCATAGGACAGCGCATCGCCGCGGCCTTGCGCTAGCGCGAACAGCTCGGCCAGGGCCAGTCCCCGGACCCGCCGCCCGGTATCCGGCTGCGGGAGGGCCAGGCTCGCGGTGAACCACCGCCAGCAGTCCTCAGCCGATCCGATCGCGCCAGCCATGGCCAGGAACCAGCCGATCCCGCAGACGATGGCCAGCGACATGCCGGAGTCGCCATCATCGAGCGCCGACACCATGGCCTGCCGGACGTCGCTGGCGAACTCACGCACGCTCGCGAACCACGCCGGCTCGTGCGCGCTATCGGCAACGTCAGCGACCGATGCCGCCCAGCCAGTGTGCCGGGCACGGACAACGGCCAGCTCACCGCGTGCAGCCAGCCGCTCGTGGCCGTACTCGGCAAGCGTCTGCAGCATCCGGAACCTGACCCCGCGGCCGGTCCGGACAGCAGTGATCAGCGACTTGCCGACCAGGCGGGCCAGCAGGTCGGCCACGTCATCCGGTGCGATGTCCGGGCCCGCGCATACCTGTTCGGCCGCCTCCAGCGGACACGGTCCGGCGAACGCTGACATCCGCTCGAACACCCGGCGTTCGTCGTCGAAGAGCAGGTCGTAGCTCCAGTCAATCACCGCCCGCAGCGTCTGATGCCGGGGCAGCAAGGTCCTCGACCCGCCGGTCAGCAGCCGGAACTGGTCGCCGAGCCGGTCCAGGATGTCGCTCGGGGCCAGCGCCCGGATCCGCGCGGCGGCTAGCTCGATGGCCAGCGGAAGACCGTCGAGGCGGGCGCAGATCTCGGTGATGGCCGCCATCGCGTCATCGTCGGCTGGAAGGCCGGGCACGATCGCGGTGGCGCGGACCAGGAACAGTTCGCTGGCGGCTTCGATGGCCAGTGGCTCGAGCGGCCACAGTGACTCGCCCCCGACGGCCAGGCTTTCCCGGCTGGTGGCCAGGATCCGCAGTTCCGGGCACCGGGCCAGCAGGTACGCCGCGACCTGGGCGGCGCCCGCGATGACGTGCTCGCAGTTGTCCAGGACCAGCACCGCATGGCGGCGGGCCAGGAACTCGCCGAGCCGCTCCAGCATTCCGGCGCCCTTCCCGGCCCCCGGCGTCACGCCCAGCGCTGCGCCGGCCACGTCGGCCACGGCCGTGTCGTCCCCGGCCGGGGCGAGTTCGACCAGCCATGCTCCATCGCGGTAAGCACCGGCCACGCCGCGGGCCGCCTCGATGGCCAGTCTGGTCTTCCCGACCCCACCCGTGCCGGTCACGGTCACCAGGCGGCTGGCCCGCAGCAGGTCGGCGATGGCGCTCAGCTCTGCGGCACGCCCGATGAGGGGCGACAGCGCTGCCGGGAGGTTGCCGGGCTGGTGCGCGTCGGAGCCATCGGGCAAGACAGCTGGCGCATCGAGCGCCGGATCCTGGCTCAGCACCGCGGCCTCAAGCTTGCGCAGCGCGAGTCCTGGGTCGATGCCCAGCTCGTCGGCCAGCACGGTCCGCGCTCGCCGGTACGCCGACAGCGCGTCGCCCTGGCGGCCGGACCGGTACAAGGCCACGATCAGCTGGCCCCACAGCCGCTCGCGCAGCGGATACTCGCGCACCAGGGCCTCGAGCTCGCCGGTCAGGCTGCCATGGCGGCCGAGCATCATCTCGGCCTCGATCCGGTCCTCGGCCGCGCTCAGCCGCCACTCCTGCAGCCGGGTGACGACCGGAGCGGCGAATTCAGCATCCGCGAACTCAGCCAGCGGCCTGCCGCGCCACAGGCCCAGTGCCTGGCGCAGCAGCCGCGCCGCCACAGCCGCGTCCCGACGCTGCAGGGCAGCGCGCCCGGCTGCGGCCAGCTCGCCGAACCGGGCAGCATCCAGCGCCTCAGCAGGCAGCTTGAGGCAGTACCCACCTGCCTGTGTGACGATGCGGTCGCGCCCCAGCACCTTGCGCAGACGCGAAATATGCACCTGCAGGCGATTCCGGTCGCTCGGACCCGCACTCGGCCACACCTGATCCAGCAGCTCGTCGGCCGGCACCGGATGTCCGTCCGCCAGTGCCAGCGCAACCAGCAAGGCCTGCGGCAAAAACCCGCCGACCTCCACCAGCTGGCCATCGTCAGCGACGATCTCGAACGGTCCAAGGACCCGGAGCTCCATCACTCGCATGCTAGTGACGCTGACAGCGAGTTGACAGCTAGGTCACAGCGGCTGCCGCAACGCTTGCCGCATGACAGAAGACGATGCCTCTCCAGCCGCCCAACTGGCCGCCATGGCCTGGCAGGCGTGGGTCAGAGGTGACGCAGCAGCCGCGCAACGTCTCACACGCGAGGCGGTCACGGCAGCGCAGCGGCGACCACGCAACGAGCGGCAGCAAGCCCAGATCGTCCAGCTGGCGATCGAAGGCGACACCGTCCGCGCCAGCGGGCTCATCGCCGAGCACCTGGCCGAGTTCCCCCGCGACCAGCTGATCGGTCACATACAAGCCTCTATGAACAGCCGCCCCCGCAGCGTTCCTCCTTCCACCGAGCGGCATGCCCCTGTGTCAGAGGATTGTCAGCCGCGCCGGATTATCCGGACCCCGGATCACCAGGATCCGCGCGATCATCCGCCCCCGGCAGGCACCTTTCCAGTCCGTGCCGTTGACGGTCGGGATAGTCCCGGCCCCGGGAAGAATCCAGGATGAGCACGGCGGGTCGGGCGAACTCGCCGAGTCGCTTGTGCCAGGTGTTGTCGGCGTGGCCGCCGCCAGTGGGCCATGGCGCGCCTGGTCTCTACGAACCGGCCGCCGGCGCTTACCATCAACAGAGAACCGTACCCGGGCGCGGCACCGTTCTGCTGTTCCGCCAAGCCATCGAATCCTGATCGCGACATCACCGCCCGGTTCGCCGTCACCCGCATCGACCTGGTCACGCTCGGCGGAGCAGTCCCCCGACCGCAAAGCCGAACTCAAACAGCAGATCGGCGCCATCAACCCGCGGGTCACCTTTCTTTCAAGATGGCGGGCGTAGTCGGCTGCACGGCGTGCGGATCGCGGCCCCGGCATCGGCTGGCGCTCAGGAGGCGGCGCTGGGGGGCGCAGCGCCATCTCGGCGGTCACGCCCGTCGGCAGCGTGCGCCCATGCCCCGTCCCATGCAGGTTGCGCCGCTTACCTTGTTAGAGCTTGAAGTCCGCGACCGTCGCTGGGCGCTGCCGGTTCAATATCCGATGGTGAAACGGCGCTGCACGAAGCGCGGCAGTTCTGTCTCGTCGATCAGGGCGATGGCCGCGTCCTCGGCGGAGACGCGGCTGCGTCCATCGGCGTCCATGACCGGCTGGTCGCCGCCGACCCTGAACCGGCCGGTGCGTTCGCCGGGGGCGATTTCGATGGCGGGGCTGAAGTAGGTCCACAGCCGGTTGGAGGTGCGCAGGATGTTCAGCGCGTCCCCGTGGCCGCGCATGACGGCGGCGTATTGCCTGGGCAGTCCGAACTGATCGAGCGCCGCATCGAGAAGCTCGCCCGAGTCGGTGAACACCCGCCCGGGTTTGACCTCAAGGCTC